>NZ_CAXRBQ010000040.1:0-42173 GCF_964228735.1 Pontibacterium sp.
GGCACCATCAGACCGCGATCGGTAGAAACTGCTACACCGATGTCCTGGTAACCGTGGTAAACCATGTCGTTGCCGTCGATAGACGCGTTTACAGCTGGGAATTTCTTCAGCGCTTCAGTTGCTGCTTTTACGAAGAAGGACATGAAGCCCAGACGAGTACCGTTGTGGGTCTTCTCGAACAAGTCTTTGTACTGCTTACGCAGTTCCATAACCGGTTTCATGTTTACTTCGTTGTAAGTGGTCAGCATCGCAGCGTTCTGCTGTGCTTCAACCAGACGCTTAGCGATGGTTGCACGCAGACGGGTCATCGGAACGCGTTTTTCTACGCGCTCACCAGTTACAACATTCAGCGCTGCTGCAGTAGCAGATGCTGCTGGTGCTGGCGCTGCTGCAGCTGGAGCCGGAGCTGCAGCTGGTTTGTTTTTCAGGAAGTTCTGTACGTCTTCCTTAGTGATACCGCCGTTTTTGCCGGTACCTGGGATCTGGGATGCATCCAGACCGTTTTCTTCGATCAGTTTGCGTGCAGCCGGACCGATCTTGTCAGCGTCACCAGCTGGCGCTGCTTCTGCAGCAGCTTCAGCTGCAGGTGCTGCTGCACCCGCTGCGCCTGCAGTGAAGGTAGCCAGTACTTCTTCGCTCAGTACGGTGTCACCTTCGCCTTTCAGGATCTCTGCAACAACACCGTCTTCTGGTGCTACTACTTCCAGAACGACTTTGTCGGTTTCGATGTCTACGATCAGTTCGTCCGCAGAGCATGCTTCACCTGGCTGTTTGTGCCAAGTTGCAACTGTACCGTCTGCTACTGATTCAGGGAAAGTCGGCGCTTTGATTTCGATGGACATGTTTTTTCCTTTACCGTTGCTCCGTCGGGTGATTACTTTCGATCACCCGATCAACCGTTGATTGCTTCGTTAACCAGTTTTTCCTGCTGTTCCAGGTGTACAGATACGTAACCTACAGCAGGTGCCGCTGCGTGCGGACGACCTACACCTTCAAGGTGCAGATTAGGGTTATGCTTGTGCAGTACAGAACGCATGTGATGCTGGCTGCAGTACCAAGCGCCCTGGTTCATAGGCTCTTCCTGACACCAAACTACAGACTCCAGGTTGGTGTAAGGTGCGATTGCTCGCGCCAGATCCTTCTCAGGGAATGGGTACAGCTGTTCGATACGAACAATTGCAACATCATCTTTTTCCAGCTCTGCACGGCGGTTGTACAGGTCGTAGTAAACCTTACCGCTACACAGCACCAGGCGTTTAACCTTGGCCGGATCAAGCTGATCGGTTTCACCGATAACCGGCTTGAACATGGTGCCTTCGGCCAACTCTTCCAGAGTAGAAGTAGCCTGCTTGTGACGCAGTAGACTCTTCGGTGACATCACTACCAGCGGCTTACGCAGCGGTCGAACGACCTGGCGACGCAGCAGGTGGAAGATCTGTGCCGGAGTAGTCGGAACACACACCTGAATGTTGTGTTCAGCACACAGCTGGAGATAACGTTCCAGACGCGCAGAAGAGTGCTCAGGACCCTGGCCTTCAAAGCCGTGAGGCAGGAGCATGGTCAGGCCACACAGGCGCTGCCACTTCTGTTCGCCACTTGTAATAAACTGGTCAATAACAACCTGAGCGCCGTTGGCAAAGTCACCGAACTGAGCTTCCCAGATTACCAATGCATTTGGTGTGGTGGTCGCGTAACCGTATTCGAACGCCAGTACCGCTTCCTCAGACAGGAAGGAGTCGTGCAGCGTCAGACGCGGCTGCTCTGGAGACAGGTTCTCCAGCGGCAGGTAGGTAGATGCGTCTTTCTGGTTATGCAGGACCGCATGACGGTGGGAGAACGTGCCTCGACCAACGTCCTGACCGGTGATACGAACCGGGTGGCCTTCAGCCAGTACGGAAGCATAAGCCAGAGACTCAGCCATACCCCAGTTCAGCTCCATGGCACCTGCGGCCATGCGCTTACGGTCATCAATAATTTTCTGAACCTGACGCTGTACAGAGAAACCTTCCGGCACTTCACACAGTTTATTGCCCAGCTCCTGCAGGAGTTTCAGGTCAACACCGGTGTCGTGGTCGAAAGTCCACTTGTGACCCAGGTAAGGCGTCCAATCCACGAACAGTTCCTGGTTTGGCTCCGTTACCAGAGACTGAACTACGTGTTCACCGCGCTCCAGCGCACTGCGGTAGTCCTTCTCCATCTGCTTGCTCTGTTCTGCAGTGATCACACCTTCTTCGATCAGCTGCTGAGCGTACAGGTCACGGGTTGTTTTCTGTTTCTTGATCTGCGCGTACATCAGTGGCTGAGTACCGGATGGCTCATCCGCTTCGTTGTGGCCACGACGACGGTAGCAGACCAGATCGATTACAACGTCTTTCTTGAATTCGTTACGGTAATCAACTGCCAGCTGAGTTACGAAACGTACGGCTTCAGGATCGTCGCCGTTTACGTGGAAGATTGGTGCGGACACCATCTTCGCAACATCAGTACAGTATTCAGAAGAACGGGAGTCTTCTTTCTTGTTGGTGGTAAAACCAACCTGGTTGTTGATTACGATGTGGATCGTACCGCCAGTTTTGTATGCACGGGTCTGGGACATCTGGAATGTCTCCATCACCACGCCCTGGCCGGCAAACGCCTGGTCACCGTGAATGTTAACTGGCAGTACAGTGGTACCTTCAGGGTCTTCACGACGGTCCTGACGGGCACGTACGGAACCTTCAACTACAGGTGCAGCGATCTCCAGGTGGGATGGGTTAAACGCCATCGCCAGGTGAACCTCACCGTCACGGGTCATCACGTTGGAAGAGAAGCCCTGGTGATACTTCACGTCACCGGAAGTCTCCACCATCTTCTTGCCTTCAAACTCACCGAACAGTTCGGCTGGGTTTTTACCGAAGATGTTAACCAGCGTATTCAGACGACCACGGTGAGCCATGCCGATTACAACTTCTTTACAGCCCTGTTTGCCCGCACGCTGAATCAAAGAGTTCAGGGATACGATCAGGGATTCACCGCCTTCCACACCAAAGCGTTTTGCACCGGCGTAGCGGGAACCCAGGTATTTTTCCAGACCTTCAGCTGCCGTCAGGCGCTCAAGGATCATCATTTTCTTCTCAGGCTCAACCACCGGATGGGAGCGGCTTGGTTCCAGACGGGACTGGATCCAGCGTTTTTCCTGAGTGTCCACGATGTGCATGTACTCGGCACCCACGGTACCACAGTACGTTTTCTTCAGATCAGCCAGAATATCTTTCAGTGGTGCTTCTTCCGGTCCGAAGAACAGAGAGCCCAGCTGGAAGACAGTGTCGTAGTCTGCTTCAGACAGTTCATGGAAGCGCGGATCCAGATCTGGCACGTCTTCACGTTCCAGCAGACCCAGCGGATCGATGTTCGCTACCTGGTGACCACGCACGCGGTACGCGTTGATCATACGCAGTACACGAACCTGCTTCTTCTCGTGCTCTGAGCTTACAGAGCTCACGGAAGTTGGTGCTGCGCGTTTCTGGTTTTTAGCGAGGTAGAGGAAATGTTCCTGGATAGGAGAATGTGGAACATCCTGGGTGAGATTTTCACCCACTTTAGGCAAACGATCGAATTCTTCGCGCCACTCTTGTGGAATTGCGCTCGGATCCATCAGGTAGGTTTCGTACAGTTGTTCGATGTAGGAAAGGTTGCCACCGTACAGGTGTGCATTCTTCCACATCAACTCCATGATGCCTTCTTGCATTCTTGATCACCCTGGCTCAGGGGGCTTTGTGAAGTCGGCACAGCATTGTATCTGTCGCGCGACTGCCCCTCTTTGACGTTACCGTATGTATACTCCGCAAACATAAGCGTCCCTATGTTCGGCGGTTGGTATTCTATAGCTTTTCGCGGAAAGCTTTAAATAATTCTTTGTGTGAATATCACAGAATTGACATTATTTTCTTATCTGCCAAAAAGTGTTTCTTATTTCGCACAAATCTGGGTCAAAAACGTAGGGTTTTTGCACAAATTCGGGTCAAAAAAAAGCGGTGCATAAGCACCGCTTGTTCGATCAGGTCGCCTGCTGAAGCAGCATGTTGCGAATCTTACCGATCGCCTTGGTCGGGTTAAGACCTTTAGGACAAACGTTCACACAGTTCATGATGCCGTGGCAACGGAACACGCTGAACGGGTCGTCCAGATCTGCCAGACGCTCGCGAGTTGCGGTGTCGCGGCTGTCCGCCAGGAAGCGGTAAGCCTGCAGCAGACCGGATGGGCCGATGAACTTGTCTGGGTTCCACCAGAAAGATGGGCAGGACGTAGAACAGCAAGCACAGAGAATACACTCGTACAGGCCGTCCAGTTCCGCACGCTCTTCTGGAGACTGCAGACGTTCGATCGCCGGCGCCGGCGTGTTGTTGATCAGGTATGGCTTGATCTTTTCGTACGCGCTGTAGAACTGAGTCATATCTACAACCAGGTCGCGGATAACCGGCAGACCAGGCAGCGGACGCAGTACCAGCTTGTCGTTTTCAACCACTGCAGACAGTGGAGTGATACAAGCCAGACCGTTCAGGCCGTTCATGTTCATACCGTCGGAACCACACACACCTTCACGGCAGGAGCGACGGTACGCCAGAGATGGATCTTTATCCTTCAGCAACTGAAGCAGATCCAGCACCATGATGTCTTTACCGCCAGGGATATCGATGTGGATATCCTGCATGTACGGTTTGTCATCAGTCTCAGGATTGTAGCGATATACACTTACCAGCATGCTATCTACCCCTTAGTAGGTTCGTACTTTAGGTGGGAACGCATCAACAGTCTTAGGCGCGAAGTTTACAGCGCGCTTACCGATACGTTTTTCACCTGGGAAGTACATGGAGTGGCACAGCCAGTTCTCATCGTCACGCTCAGTGAAGTCGTTACGCGCGTGAGCACCACGGGATTCCTTACGCTCTTCTGCAGCGATCGCAGTCGCTTCAGCAACTTCCATCAGGTTCTGAAGTTCCAGAGCCTCGATACGTGCAGTGTTGAACGCCTGGCTCTTATCTTCCAGATACAGGTTGTCAACTTTAGCGCGGATACCCTCAAGCAGTTCCAGACCTTTCTGCATGCTGTCGCCGTCACGGAATACACCGAAGTACAGCTGCATAGTGTCCTGCAGTTCCTTACGAACAGCAGACACGCTCTCACCGCCGGTAGAGTTGTTCAGTTTGTTCAGACGAGCCATTGCTTCATCAAGGTTAGCTTCGGTTGCGTCTTTAACTTCGTAACCTTCTTTCAGCTGCTTCTCGATGTGCATACCTGCTGCGCGACCAAATACAACCAGGTCAAGCAGAGAGTTACCACCCAGACGGTTTGCACCGTGTACAGATACACATGCAACCTCACCACATGCAAACAGACCGTCAACGATCTGGTCGTTGCCGTCTGCATCTGGAGCGATCGCCTGACCACCGATGTTGGTAGCAATGCCACCCATCTGGTAGTGACAGGTAGGAACAACAGGGATTGGCTCTTTAACCGGATCGGTTGCTGCGAATGTCTTGGACAGTTCACAGATACCAGGCAGGCGAGAGTGCAGTACTTCTTCGCCCAGGTGATCCAGTTTCAGGAATACGTGATCGCCTTCTTCACCACAACCACGGCCATCCAGGATCTCCAGGATCATGGAACGTGCAACCACGTCACGACCTGCCAGGTCCTTCGCGTTCGGAGCATAACGCTCCATGAAACGCTCGCCGTCTTTGTTGATCAGGTAACCACCTTCACCACGACAACCTTCTGTTACCAGTACACCCGCACCCGCGATACCGGTTGGGTGGAACTGCCACATCTCCATATCCTGCGCAGGAACGCCTGCACGCAGAGACATACCCATACCGTCACCGGTATTGATCAGAGCGTTGGTAGTGGAAGCGTAGATACGACCCGCACCACCAGTTGCCAGTACAGTTGCCTTGGACTTGATGTATACGGTTTCACCGGTTTCGATGCAGATAGCGATAATACCGACGATAGCACCGTCGTCATTTTTCACCAGATCCACAGCGTACCATTCATTCAGGAAGGTAGTACCGGCTTTGATGTTACCCTGGTACAGGGTGTGCAGCAGTGCGTGACCGGTACGGTCAGCAGCAGCACAGGTACGGGCAGCCTGACCGCCCTCACCGAAGTTTTTGGACTGACCACCGAACGGACGCTGGTAGATACGACCAGTTTCAGTACGGGAGAATGGCAGACCCATGTGGTCCAGCTCGAATACAGCCTGTGGACCTACGGAACACATGTACTCGATAGCGTCCTGGTCACCGATGTAGTCGGAACCCTTAACGGTATCGTACATGTGCCAACGCCAATCGTCGTTCGGATCAGCAGAAGCGATCGCACAGGTAATACCACCCTGCGCAGATACAGTGTGAGAACGGGTCGGGAAGACCTTCGTTACACAAGCGGTGTTCAGACCGGACTGAGCCAGCTGAAGTGCGGCACGCATACCAGCACCGCCGCCACCGACAACAATTGCGTCAAAAGTTAGCGTACGCAGCTTAGACATCTTTTAGATACCCCACAGAATCTGGATGCCCCAAACGACGTAGATAAACGTCACCAGTCCAGAGCCTGATTGAAACAGAAAACGCAATCCGGTTGCCTTGATGTAGTCAGTAGATACAGACCACAGGCCAATCCATACGTGTGCTGCCATAGACAGCAGAGCCAGCAGGGTAAAGATGCGCATCGCTGTGCCTTCAAACAGCGAACTCCACATTTCATAAGTCAGCTCGGCGCCGAACGCCAGGTAACCGATCATGAAAATTGTGTATGCTGCAAGAACAACGGCGGTAACGCGCTGAATCATCCAGTCATACAGGCCACTACGGCCAAAGCTAGTAATGCTAGTTACCATATCCATACTCCCGCCAGAAGGATTGCTACAACGCTGATAATCAGAGTTACCTTCGCTGCTTTCTGACCACTTTCAAGTTCTTCACAGTGGCCAAAATCCATTACCAGGTGTTTGATGCCCGCAAAGAAGTGATACAGCAGTGCTGATACACATCCCCACGCAATCAGCTTCGCGAAGAAGCCATTCTCGAACATTTCAACAGCTTCGTTGAAGCCAGCTTCTGATTCCAGAGACAGACCCAGTGCATACAGCATGAACGCAGCAGCAACAAAAAGTGCTACCCCGGTCGCGCGGTGCAAAATGGATGTGATCGCCGGAAGCGGCTGTTTGATTGTTCGCAGATCTAGGTTTACAGGTCTTTTCTTATTCACGGCTCTTGTCACACTTTGCTGCCCTCTTGCAGGGCATGGTTGCTAGGAAGTGCTATAAAGATAAGTACCTCGTCCAAAAAGCTCACGTCCCTTTATTTCGGCACTTGTAGCGCTTTTAAGGCACATAAACTTCGGTGCGAGAGTATAAGCATTTAATAACCACAATTCAACGCGGGGCTCCTTCTCTACACCCTTTGTCTAGGTCCGGCGGGATAATGCCTGTTTAAATACAACTAAATATCTATACAGGCAGTAGTTAAAAATTGTTAAAAGTTTGTCACAATTTGCTGCAACGCAATAAACGACGCGTTGACAAACGCTTCGTACACTCTATATTGGGTGAGCCCTGAAAATGGGCAAACTCCAACAAGTGATTCTGATTTAGTCGCCTAAGTCAATGATAAGAGATCTTTTACGTAGTAAGAGATCCATATAATTAACAAAATGATAGGAGCCTGTAATGGCTGATAAGAAAGCACGTTTGACCATCGACGGTCTGGATGAAGCAATCGAACTTCCTGTCTATTCCGGCACCGAAGGTCCTGATGTAGTTGACGTTCGCCCACTGACTGGTAAGGGCTGCTTCACTTATGATCCAGGGTTCGTATCCACCGCTGCATGTGAATCTAAAATCACATACATCGATGGCGGTGCAGGTGTGCTCTTACACGGTGGCTACCCAATCGAACAGCTGGCAGAACACTCCGATTACCTGGAGACCTGCTACCTGCTGTTGAACGGTGAACTGCCAACTCCAGAACAGAAGGAAGAGTTCGTAAACACCATCAAGCGCCACACTATGGTGCACGAGCAGATGAGCGACTTCTTCCACGGCTTCCGTCGTGACGCTCACCCGATGGCAATCATGGTTGCAGTTGTGGGCGCACTGTCTGCGTTCTACCACGACTCCCTGGACATCGACGATGCTTACCACCGCGAAGTATGTGCATACCGCCTGGTAGCGAAGATGCCTACAATCGCTGCAATGTGCTACAAGTACAGCATCGGCCAGCCTTTCCAGTACCCACGTAACGATCTGGACTACGCTGAGAACTTCCTGCAGATGATGTTTGGTAATCCATGCGAAGACTACAAACCGAATCCGGTTCTGTCTAAAGCCATGGACAAGATCTTCCTGCTGCACGCTGACCACGAGCAGAACGCATCTACTTCTACTGTACGTCTGGCGGGTTCTTCCGGCGCTAACCCATTCGCATGTATCGCTTCCGGTATTGCTGCACTGTGGGGTCCTGCGCACGGTGGTGCGAACGAAGCCGTACTGAACATGCTGGAAGAGATCGGTGACGAATCCAACATCGAAGAGTTCGTTGCACGTGCGAAAGATCCTAACGACTCCTTCCGCCTGATGGGCTTCGGTCACCGCGTATACCGTAACTTCGACCCTCGCGCGAAAGTTATGAAGAAGACCTGTGACGAAGTACTGGCAGAACTAGGCATCGAAGACGAGCCACTGCTGAAGATCGCTAAGCGCCTGGAACAGATCGCCCTGGAAGACGAGTACTTCGTAGAGCGTAAACTGTACCCGAACGTAGACTTCTACTCCGGCATCATCCTGAAGGCGATCGGTATCCCAACCACTATGTTTACCGTAATCTTCGCGCTGTCCCGTACTATCGGCTGGATCTCCCACTGGAACGAGTTCCACAGCAGCCCGAACAAGATCGGTCGTCCGCGCCAGCTGTACACTGGCCCAAGCAAACGCGACTACCCTGCATAACTTTTTGTTTTGCATCAAAAAAGCCACCTTTAAGGTGGCTTTTTTTGTGCACTTTTTTAATTCTCCCCTACACTGTACAGCCTGGTTGAATGCACTTAAGACCTGCATGGAGAACTGTCTACGTGTTGCCCAAGCCACTGTACGAATCGATGCCCTACTTCTGCCTGGTATTTGGCGCGATCAGCATCATCTTTCCCACCGACACGTTGCAGCTGATCTGCGGCGGCCTGCTCTACAGCAACGGCGCTGCTATCTGGATCATGCGCTCCCAGAGTCGCCGCATAGACGCTCAGCGCACGCCCTTTAACCCACACCGCTTTCTCCCCTGGCACGAGGCCTCTGTGCTGCCCGAGTGGCTCTACGAGGCGATGCCGTTTATCTATATCCTCGCCGGTATCCTCCTGCAACGACACACCGAAACAGAGCTGATGAACTATGCGGGATATGTGCTTCTTGGCATTGGCCTGTTTATCCTAGTTCTACGCCATCGACACCGCACACTCAGCGACAACGCGACACTGCACCACACCGAGATGTAGACCCCAGACACGAAAAAGCCGGCATATAGCCGGCTTTTTTTGAAAGTAGGGATCATTAATCCAGGGAGGTGGACTCGATTTTGTGAATACTCAGGTCTGCACCGTTGTATTCCTGCTCCTCATCCAGACGCAGACCTACGATCGCTTTAATTGCACCGTAGACGATCAAGCCACCGATCAATGCGATAGCGATACCCGCGACAGTACCAATCACCTGGGACATCAGGCTAACACCGCCCAGACCGCCCAGCGCTTCGCGACCACAGATACCTGCAGCAATACCACCCCAGGCACCACACAGACCGTGCAGCGGCCAAACACCCAGCACATCATCGATTTTCCATTTGTTCTGCTGGATGGTGAACAACCATACGAAGATCACACCGGCCACACCACCGACAACCAGCGCACCAATTGGGTGCATTACATCAGAGCCAGCACATACAGCCACCAGCCCAGCCAACGGACCGTTATGGATAAAGCCCGGGTCGTTGCGGCCCACAACCAGAGAAGTGACAATACCACCAACCATCGCCATCAACGTGTTTACCGCCACCAGACCAGAGATACCGTCCAGCGTCTGTGCAGACATTACGTTGAAGCCGAACCAACCGATACACAGTACCCATGCACCCAGCGCCAGGAATGGAATATTGGACGGCGGGAATGCCACCAACTTACCGGAGCGGTAACGCCCTTTACGAATGCCCAACAGCAACACCGCCGCCAGCGCAATCCAGCCACCAACACCGTGCACCACAACAGAACCTGCAAAGTCATGGAAGCCCGCACCAAAGGACTCTTCCAACCACGCCTGGAAGCCGTAGTTACCGTTCCAGATAATGCCTTCGAAGAATGGGTATACAAACGCTACACTCAGCGCAGACGCTGCCAGAATCGGCCAGAAGCGTGCACGCTCAGCAATACCACCAGACACGATCGCCGGAATTGCCGCCGCAAAGGTCATCAGGAAGAAAAACTTAACCAGCTCATAACCGCTGCCTTCTGAAAGCGTCGCTGCATCCTGGAAGAAGGTGATGTCGTACGCCACCCAGTAACCAATAAAGAAATAGGCGATCGCCGACACGCCAAAGTCTGTCATGATTTTGACCAGGGCGTTCACTTGGTTTTTATGACGGACGGTACCCACCTCCAAAAAGGCGAAGCCCGCGTGCATGGCGAACACCATGATCGCGCCCATCAAAATGAAGAGCGTATTGGAACTCTGAATAAGCGTTTCTACGGCACTGTTAACGTTTTCCACAGTTAACTCCTGCAAGTAAGTATGACCTTATGCACCATCAGCTAGCCCAGAGATCCAGGCCAGCACCATTTTGGTGCGTTATTTTTAGTTATTCGTGCTCCGCTTTTGCATCAGCGTCCATTCTGGTGCGCAACCCCAGTCACGCTTAGCCCTTATATAAAGGGCTTTGCAGCCGCGGAAGCGCTATTTCAGTGCATGCCATCACAATGTTGATGCAGAAACAGAGCACATTTGGGTCTCTTAATATGCAGAGAGTGTGCCAAAAGAGATCACGCTTTGTGCGTGATCTCGAAGCAGACGTGGATACGCTGGTTACGTTTAAAGTCAGGATCCAGTGTCTGGGTTGTGATATCGCGAACCTCGAACGCCGCCAGTGCGTCGTAGTCAAGTTTGAAGCGACGGTAGTTGTTGGAGAAGATCAGCTTGCCTCCTGGGCGCAGCAGCCCCATGGCAGCCTCCACCAGCTCCACATGGTCACGCTGAACATCCAGAATATTGGACATCCGCTTGGAGTTGGAGAACGTTGGCGGATCCATAAAGATCAGGTCGTATTCCGGCTTAAACTGGCTGTGCAGCCACTTGAAACAATCGGATCGGATAAAGCGGTGCGCCTTGCCCTTACAGCCATTCAGCTCCAGGTTGCGCTCAGCCCAGTTCAGATAGGTAGATGACATATCCACGCTGGTCGTCGTTTTGGCCCCACCTACCGCAGCGTGGGCGGATGCAGTCCCGGTATAGCAGAACAGGTTCAGGACATCTTTACCTTTTGCTTCCTGCTGTATACGGTGTCGCACCGGGCGGTGATCCAGGAACAAGCCGGTGTCCAGATAGTCCTTCAGGTTGACCAGCAGGCGCACACCGTGCTCGTTCACCTCGAAGAAGTGATGGGTTTGCGACTGCTTTTCATACTGGGAGGTACCCTGCTGGCGCTTACGCTGCTTCAGGGTGATGCGTTCTGCCGGTATATCCAGCACCACCGGCAGCGCGGTCATAACTTCATTCAGGCGGGAGAAGGACTTCACCTTATCCACCGACTTCGGTGGCGCATACTCCTGCAGGTGCACCTGATCGCCATAGATATCCACAGCCACCTGATATTCCGGAATATCCGCGTCGTAGGCACGGTACGCCTGGATATTCTCGCGCTTCACCCACTTTGCCATCTGCTTGAGGTTCTTGCGCAGACGGTTGGCGAACATCTGCGCCCCTTCGCTCAATTCAACCTCACCCGACTCTGAGGGTTGTTCTTCACTCTGCTCTGCCTGCTCCGCGATGCTATAGATAAACAGGCGACTCTCGATCGGGCCGTTGAAGAACTTGTACTGTTTATCCGCACGCAGCCCCATCACTTTGCACAGCTCAGGATTGCCGGTAAAGATCGCCGCCTGCCAGCCCGGGAATTGACGCTTCAGCAGATCGCCCAGGTGACGGTAGAGAAACATCAATTGCGACTCTTCACCCAGACGCTCACCGTAAGGTGGGTTGGTGAGCATCAAGCCGGTCTCGGCTTCCGGCAGATCACTGCGCTGTAGATCCTCTACACGCCCGTTACGGAACTCGATAAAGGCATCCACACCCGCGCGTGCTGCGTTCTCTTTGGCCGTGCGCAGAACCTTGGAATCCATATCACGACCCGAGAACTTAACGCTCAATGTCGCCAGACCAGCATCCCGTCGATCTTCGGCTTCAGCTTTTAACGCCTGCCAAATATCACGCTTATGCTGCAACCAACGGTTAAATCCGTAATAGCGACGCTGCAGGCCCGGCGCTATATCGGCCGCCATCAATACAGCTTCAATCAACAGGGTGCCGGAACCACACATCGGATCCACCAGCAACGGCGTCGATTCGGCTGCTTTAGGCCAGCCACAACGAATCAGCAAGGCAGAGGCCAAGTTCTCTTTCAGCGGCGCTTCACCGGAACGCAGACGGTAAGCGCGACGGTGCAGGCTGTCACCGGACAGATCGAGGCTTAGTGTTGCCACACCACGCTGCAGGTGGACGTTGATACGAATATCGGGCGTCTGACGCTCAACCGCCGGACGGCGACCGGTCTGCGCTCGGATCTGGTCAACAATCGCATCCTTGGTTTTCTGAGCACCAAAGCGGGTATTGTTAATACCTTCCGTGCGACCGGTGAAATCGATCGCCAGGGTGCCTTCCGGACGCATGTGCTCCAACCAATTGATCTGCTGAACACCGGCGTACAACTGGTCGGCAGTTTCAGCTTCGAACTGGTGCAGATTCATTAATACCCGGTTAGCCAAGCGGGACCATAAACAGACACGATATGCATCTTCCAGCTCTCCCTGAAAATAGACACCGGCAACCGTCTGACGGGTTTCCTGAATCCCGAGGCTGTGCAACTCCTCTTCCAGCAGTAACTCGACGCCCTTTGGACAGGTGAGAAAAAAGTTCATGGTTGTCATACACCTATGTACGTTTTCAGCCGTTAACTGAACAAAATTCAACAAATAAAAGAATTAAATAAAAACTATTCACTCAAAACATACGATTTGAACGAAATACTTAACTTTATGAATCGCTTCATTTTTTTGCACCAGCACTCTGATCATATTTATTACAGTACTGTAACAAGATAGTTAATTTAAATCGTACAACGCCACGTTTTTCGATATGAATATAGGTCTGTGAAGCAAACACGAAGGAACGCGTCACAGCACACAGACAGGATACCAAGTCTCTGGTATCTGCTCTCAACACGATTAAACAGACAGAGAGGCTCCACCAGATGAAGAGACAGAAACGAGATCGCACCTCTTCCCTTTTCAACCGTGGTTTTAAGGCAGGTCTTGATGGTAAATCCCGGGACAATTGCCCAGTCAATACTTCAGAACTGCGCAGCCACTGGATGAGCGGCTGGCGCGAAGGCCGTGAAGCCCATTGGGGCGGCCAAACCGGCGTATCAGCGATACAGATGAATCCGTCACTTCACTAACACGCATATATAAAGAATTCCGGAAGCTCCCTCGTCAGGGAGCTTCTTACGTTTGGGGCCTTAAACCTTCAGAGCTTTGATTGCATTGGCCGCATCAGCCACCAGCTGCGGGCCGTGGTAGATAAAGCCACTGTAGATCTGAACCAGGGTTGCACCCGCCTCAATCTTCTCGGCTGCATCAAAGCCTTCAGTAATTCCCCCCACGCCGATAATTGGCAGCGCACCGTCCAGCGCGTTAGCCAGCACACGGATCGCACGGGTGGATTTATTACGGACCGGCGCTCCGGACAAACCACCCGCTTCTTCAGCAAATGGCGAGTCTTCCACACCCTCGCGGGACAGCGTGGTGTTGGTCGCAATCACCGCATCCATCTCATACGCCTTCAATGAGGACGCTACCAACTCCAGCTCCTCTTCCGTCATATCCGGTGCAATCTTCACGGCAACCGGCACATAGCGGTCGTGCAGACGCGCCTGACGCACCTGCTCGGTTTTCAGCGCATCCAGCAGACTATTCAGAGATTCGCCGTACTGCAGGGTACGCAATCCCGGCGTATTCGGCGAGGATACGTTCACGGTGATGTATGACGCGCGGTCATACACCTTGCGCATGCAGTACAGGTAGTCGTCGTTGGCTTTCTCGTTTGGGGTATCTTTATTCTTGCCGATATTGATACCCAGAATGCCTTTATAGGTGCTGTTCTGCAGGTTCTTCAGCAGCTGATCAACGCCGTCGTTGTTAAAGCCCATACGGTTGATGATTGCAGTCTGCTCAGGCAAACGGAACAGGCGTGGCTTTGGATTACCGGCCTGCGGACGTGGCGTTACCGTACCCACTTCTACAAAACCGAATCCCATCGCAGCCAGACCATCAACCGCGATGCCATTTTTGTCCAATCCAGCCGCCAGGCCCACGCGGTTCGGGAAAGACAACCCCATCACCTCAACCGGGTCACTCACCTCCGTAGCACCCAGCAGCTTGTTCAGACCAAGGTCTGCTGCCAGATTCATGGAGCGCAACGCCACCTCGTGAGAGGTCTCTGGGTCAAAACGGAACATCAGGGATCGGGCAAGAGGGTATAGCATGCGGGTTACTCTGCTCTGTCTGCACTTGAAAAAATTTGCCGCAGATTATAGGCGACCCGGCCATTTATTAACAGGCCACGGCCACTTTCAGGAGAGCTTCTCGATCTTCTGAAAACGACCGCTACGGTCAAAGGTGATGCAGAAACGACCAAAGATACCGGCATGCAGCAGGTATGGTTGCAGGATATTGGCGGGGAAGCGCACGGTACGCCCATCCAGCGCCCGGGTTACCACATCACGTGCGCTACCTTTATAGACCCGCAGATATTCATCCGCAGGCAGATGGATATCAAATATAATTTTGTTCATACACAGCAAAGAAAACGACCGGTATAAGCAACCGGCAAAGACCAAACAAATTCAATCACCCAACTTTATATAGAGGACACCGATCTGCCAAGCACCATAGTGCAGCGCATCCTCTACTCACCGAGTCTGCCCAGTGGCTTACATGGTTTGATAAGCACAGACGCTTTACCCATAATAGTCTGGTTTTGAATCTGGCCCGTTGGAAAGCCCACTCTATGCGAAAGTTGTTATTGCTCTGCTCCCTGATCAGCCTTCCCCTGCAGGCGGCCGTAAATGCTCAGGTGAATGTGCAGACACTGGAGCTGGGAGAAACACTGCAACTGACCATCGAGGCCGATCAGAAAGTTAAGCAGAATCCGGATCTCTCATCCCTGCATAAGCAGTTCCGGATTGTGGGCAGCAAACAGATGACCATCTCCAGCTACACCGGAGGTGAGCCACGCTTCACCACCCGCTGGCGGGTCATGCTGCGCCCACTGAAACAGGGCCCGCTGACCATCCCGGCCATCCGCATCGGCGGCGAAAGCACCTTTCCGATCGCCCTCAACATCCTACCCAGCGAGCGTGGTGCAAGCCCATTGCTGGGTCACCAGATGGTGCTCGAAACCGAGCTGGATACCAATGAAATCTATCTGCATAGCCAGGCGATTCTGACGGTCCGTCTGTTCCACCAGCAGCCTTTGCCAGACCAGGCACACCTTGGCCACCCAATCACCACTGACGCGGTCATTAAACCACTGGGTGAAGAGCGGCGTTATTCGACCCGGTTGCGCGGGCAGAACTACCAGGTGCTGGAGCGCCGCTACGGCATCTATCCTCAACAGACTGGTCTGATCCGGCTGGAGCCGATCAGCTATAACGACGGCAAATCCGGTAGCGTTGACCAGAACCTGCAGAAGACACCGATCGAAGTGGCCGTGTTGCCTGAAGCACTTCAAAAACGACCGGGCTACTGGCTACCCGCCACCCAGGTGAGCTTGGAAGACAATCTGCAACCGCGGAACAGCACGACCATGGGTGAAGCCTTGACCCGCAAGATCACCCTGGAAGCCCACGGCATTGTGGCCTCAGAGCTGCCCGCGCTAAGCCCTTTAAAGAACGAACTGGCAGATATCCAGCTCGACAACGTTATCCTTGAAGAGCGTATGACCGATCAAGGAATTATCAGCACTCGCACCGAAGCGCTGACTATCACGCCGTACGAGCGCGGAGAGATTACCCTGCAGGCGATTCGTATCCCCTGGTGGGATGTAAGTCAGGATCGTGAGAAAGATGTTGCCATTGAGGCCCGCCTGATTAACGTATCTGCAGCTAAAGCCACACCGGCTCCAGTAACGATTGAGCCTGCCCTGTCCGATACACCTGGGGTGAACAATCCGGATACTCCACCCACGAACAACAGCAACCTTTTGATCTGGCTACTGACCGGTCTTGCGATCGTCTCCAGCCTGGGCTGGCTTTACTCCTTCAACCGAATTCGTATCGGCAAACAAAAAGAGCAGGCGCTACCGCCACCGCTGGAGGAGAGTGTGGAGGATATCGATTATTACGATCTGTCCGAAGCCAATAGCTTTGAAGAGCTCAGCCTGGCCTGCAGCCAGAACCAATGCGCGACCAGCCAGCTACTTCTGTTGGAGTGGGCACAGCACACCTGGCCCAATGAGGATATCTACGATAACGAAGATATTGCACGCGCCTCCGGCAGCCAGACCCTGCAACTATTGTTGATGGACCTGGAGCACCATCTCGACCACGGTGAAGAGCACCTGTGGCGCGGCGATCTGCTGCTGGAAGCGCTGGACAAGATCCGCGATCGCCGCCTGACCGGCAGTTACTGAAAGATCTGCCCCAGCGCCTGATCGAGTTCGGGATACTTAAACTCAAATCCCGCCTGCATTAAACGCTGGGGATATACACGCTGACCTTCCAACAGGAGTTCAGCCCCCTCACCCAACATCAACTCCACTACAAACGGCGGCAATGGCAATTTTGCCGGGCGTTTGAGTGAACGCCCCAGCGCTTGCGCGAACTCGGCGTTACGACTTGCTTCCGGCGCGGTCAGGTTAAAAGCACCTTGCAGTGTCTGGTGACGCAACAGGAAATCAATCGCACGCAGCTCATCTTCAAGATGGATCCACGACATCCACTGCCTACCGTCGCCAATCGGACCACCTACCCCCATCTTGAATGGAGGTAGCATCTTTTTCAGCGCACCACCTTCACCCAGCACCACACCGGTACGTATCAAGCACACCCGCACACCCAGATCGGCTGCACGCATCGCCTCCTCTTCCCAGTCTGCACATAAAGAATGGGTAAAGCCCTGACGTACCGCACTGGCTTCCACCAACAGATCATCACCGGGATGGGTACCGTAGTAACCGATGGCTGAACCACTGATAAACACTGAAGGTTTTTTCTCGGACATCGCCATCCAATCCACCAGCGCGTGTGTCATCGTCAAGCGGCTGTAACGCAACAGCTTCTTGCGTTTTTCACTCCAGCGTCGATCCGCGATCGGCTCGCCACACAGGTTGATCACCGCGTCGAAAGCTTCTTCGTCTACTTCCATCAACGAGGAGACCGTGCGCACATCAGGACCCAGTATTTTTTTTGCTCGCTCCGGATTACGCGTTATGCAGGTAAAGTTCATGCCGTGGGGCTGACGCCACTTAATGTATGCTTGGCCGATAAATCCGGTACCGCCGGTGATAAGCACTTTCATGCCACACTCCCTTGAATCTGAAGAAGGTACGAACAAGTCCTGAAGGCACTCTAGCTTTCGGGAAGGTTCACAATCAAGGAAGCGTTTTGCTGTAATGTTGAAACCTTACAAAAAGCGCTGACACCGAGTGTGTATCTTCCCGAAAGCCCCTTAGGGCAAGCCCTTAAGCCTGCATCTGCGGTGTTGCAGTTTTTGCCAAGGGCTACGGCCATTACCTGCAAACTGCGCCTTGCATCTACAGGCTTAATGGCTTGCAGAGCACTATCAGGACTTATTCGTACCTTCTTTAACTGATAGGCTTACGATAGATTTTAGACGTCAGATTCGTAGTTTGAGAGAAATAAGCCATGTTTACCGGCATCGTTCAGGGCACAGCCACCATCACATCCATCGAAAAACATGACCAGTTTATGCGACTGCAACTGGAACTGCCTGCAGAGCGTGCAGACAATCTCCAGCTGGGTGCCAGTATTGCGGTAAACGGCACCTGCCTGACTGTCACCGCGTTTGAGGGCAACCTTGTCAGCTTCGACCTGATCATGGAAACCCTGCGGGTGACCAACCTTGGCACGCTATCCGTCGGTGATCAAGTGAACTTTGAGCGTGCCGCACGCTTTGGCGATGAGATCGGCGGACACCTGCTGTCAGGGCACGTGCATGATCAGGTGACCATCTGCCAGATCGAGAAACCGGAGAACAACTGCATTTTGTGGTTTGAGACCAACGAGGCATGGATGAAATACATCCTGCCAAAAGGGTTTGTCGCGCTTAACGGCTGCAGCCTCACCATCGGCGAAGTGGAAGACAACCGCTTTAACGTCTATCTGATTCCGGAAACCCTGGGACTGACCGTGTTCGGCAACGCGGAGGTCGGCAACAAGGTGAATCTGGAAATTGATCCACAGACTCAGGCCGTGGTCGATACCGTAGAGCGCTACATGCGCCAGAACCAAAACTGAGTCACCGCTGAACAAGTTGTGAGCAACTTCAGGTAGCAAGCAAGGTCCGACACATTAGTCATCAATCTGTAACCAGGGCCTGATAATGAAAAAATTTTATTTGCAATAATGTTGATTTTTTAAGTTGCTACTTGTTGTTTATGGCGTATACTGACTTAGCTTGAAATTTAGGCAGTGTTCGTGTGCACTACTACGAAGTACCATTGGAATACCTCGTCAGGGCCTCATTAGTAACACCACCATTTCTTAGCAACCCGGCCTTTAAATAATAAAAAAGGCTTAATTTTCAAAACGTAACAAGAAGGTAAGACTAATTATGGCTACTGGCATCGTAAAATGGTTTAACGACGAGAAAGGTTTCGGTTTCATTCAGCAGGAACAGGGCCCAGACGTATTCGTACACCATACTGCTATCCAGTCCGAAGGCTTCCGCTCTCTGCAGGAAGGCCAGAAAGTAGAATTCACCGTTGCTCAGGGTCCTAAAGGTCCTCAGGCTGAGAACGTAACTAAGCTGTAATAGCTTTACGTTTACCGGTACATCAGGGCGGCTTCCCGGTCGTCCTGATCTATATCTCTACCCGCATTTATATTCTTGGATTTCTCCAGGAACTATCTTCGTTTTATATTTATTTGTCTAAACAGATAGATATTTAAAACATCGCAATCTCTTCTGTTGATAATTGACGATATTCTCCCGGCTGCAATTTCGGGTCCAGCACCAGTCCGCCTATTTTTTCCCGGTGCAATCCAATCACCTTATTATCGAAATAGCCGAACATTCTTTTTACTTGGTGATAACGCCCCTCAAACAGGGTCAGACGTGCACTGTGCGATGACAGTAGATCCAAGTCTGCAGGAAGGGTCGTTAATCCTTCGTACGCAAAATGAATCCCCTGCTTGAATACCTCCGCGTAACCCGCTTCGATCGGGTCTTCTGTCTGTACGTGGTAAACCTTGGGAATGCGCGTTTCCGGTTGCGTGACCCGTCGCGACCAACGGCCATCGTTGGTTAACAGCATCAGGCCGGTCGTATTCAGATCCAGACGTCCCGCTATGTGCAGGTCAGCGCGAAGCTCCGCTGCAAACAGATCGGTGACCGTACGATGTTTATCATCCTTGGTGGCACTGACCACACCTATCGGCTTATGCAGCATAAAGTACTTGGCCTGCCCGCCCTGCAAGACACGATCATCCAGGGTGACCCGCAGCATCGGCGCCATTTTCTGCGAGCCATCACGGGTTATCACGCCGTCCACGCAAACACGCCCCGCCAACAGGAACTGGCGAACTTGTCGGGAGCTTTCACGGGTTTGCTGGGTTAAGAATCGGTCTAATCGCATAGAGCGCTATTATGCCAGAACCTTTTTAACCTCACCTGATAACTTGCCCACACTGAAGAACACACGTAATTTAAAAGCACTGCATAATACTGAGCCCCGCTTTATGACACCCTCTATCACAATTCGCCCCGCAACGCTTGAAGAGATCGATTCAGTCTGCGCTTTATGGCAGCAACTGGAGGCGAGTAAAAATCAGCATCCGTTTGGCGGGGATAAAGAGGCAGAGATCCAGGAACGCACCCGTAACCTGGTCACACACAGCATCACTTCGGAAACCGCTCTCTCTCTGGTTGCGGTACGCAATTCAAAGCTGATTGGTACACTCTCAGCGTACATCTACGAAAAACCTGCCGTGCAACTACCAACTGTGGCGGTGCTGTATTCACTGTGGGTGGCCCCGGAACATCGGCGCGAAGGCGTTGGCCAAACTCTGTTAAACACAGCAGAACAGTCTCTGAAGCAGATGGGCGCCCAATCCCTTCAGGTAGCCTGGGACTCGGGAAACCAGCCTGCTGAGCAGTTCTGGCAACAGGCCGGATTCAGCCCGTACGAAGTCATTGCCAGCAAACTTTTGAAATAATCCTTCCAAAACCTCGATTTTAGGACAATTTCCGCTGATCCTTTGCCCAAAAGGCATTACAATGACCCTCTTTGAGAAGATTGTTCCACCACACACCGAATCAGAGAAATAATTTACCGATGAAGCTCGACGAACTCGACCGCGCAATCCTTGATCAACTGCAAAAAGATGCCCGCCTCTCCAACCAAGAACTGGCGGACAAGGTCGGTCTGTCGCCTTCCCCCTGTTGGCGTCGCGTAAAGCGCCTGGAGGAGATGGGTGTGATCCAGGAATATGTCGCCCTGCTGTCACCCAAAGAGATTGGCGTACCGGTGCTGGCATACGCCCAGGTTTCCTTGAATGACCACCGTCCTGAATCAAGCGAACGGTTTGATGCCTTTGTGACGGCAAGCCCACAGATTCTGGAGTGTTGCGCCGTCAGTGGCCAGTACGATTACCTTCTGAAAATTGCATGCGCGAGCATGGAAGCCTACGAACTGTACATCAACCAGGAGCTGCTGGTGCAAACCGACATCCGCTCGATGAATACCAGCTTTGTGTTGAACCAGAAAAAGTCGACAACCGCGCTTCCTCTTTGATCCCAAGCGGCCCCGAAAGGGGCCTCACTAGCCTTTTTTCACCACACGTTCCTATTTCATTTAGCCGTCTCGCCGCCTTATCCACCAAAGGTACGGCCTTTTACCCGCCAAACCGAGACGGAAAAATAATTCCAATAAAACACCACCAGAGAAACATTATTTCAAGACAAACCCATTCACGGGATGTTTTGACCATTCTTTGATCTATATCTAAAGCTCCGCTGCCTGCTCTGCGTAACATGTTCAATATGATTCACTTTTGACATGCATGTGCGACCAAAAATTATCATAAGCACAGCATAAGGAGCCGACATTGAACGCCGTAGAACCCAGATCTGCAGATCTGCGCCAGTTTATCTCCGGAAACGAAGCCGTTGCCCAGGCCGCCCGTGATGCGGGTGTGAAAGTTGCAGCCGCGTATCCAGGCACGCCATCAACCGAAATTCTCGAATACGTTTCCAAGTATCCGGATATGTATTCTGAGTGGTCGATCAACGAGAAGGTCTCTCTGGAAGTCGCCATCGGCGCCTCTCTTGCTGGCAGTCGCGCCCTCTGTGCCATGAAACATGTGGGTATGAACGTCGCGTCTGACGCCTTTATGACGCAAACCCTGATTGGTGCGGTCGGCGGACTGGTAATCGTTGTAGCTGACGATGTTGGTCTCTCCTCCTCTCAAAATGAACAGGATTCACGTTATTGGGGACGTTTTGCCCACCTCCCGGTGCTGGAACCCAGCGATGCGCAGGAGGCGTACGAGATGACCCGAGCCGCGTACGGCATCTCAGAGCAGTTCGAAGTCCCGGTCATCGTGCGCCTGACCACCCGCATCTGCCATGTAAAAGGGGTTGTGGTCACCCATGAACCTGAAACCCACGAAAGCACAGGGTTTAAGAAGGATCCATCACGCTATGTAATGGTTCCAGGTAATGCCAAAACCCGTATACCGTTGATGATGACGCGTGACGAGGCACTGAAAACTTACACGACAAAAACTACACTCAACCGTGTTGAAGCAGGCAGTGATAGCCGAGTCGGGTTCGTCACTTCCGGTGCCGCCTACTATCACGTTAAGGAAGCATTCCCGGATGCTCCCGTATTCAAACTGGGTTTCAGCCATCCAGCACCGATCGAAGCGATCCGTGAGTTCTCCACGACAGTCGAAAACACCGTCGTGATTGAGGAGGTGGAGCCCCTACTGGAAACCGAACTACGAGCTGCTGGCGTGGAGGTTCACGGCAAAGATCTGGTACCAAAGATTGGCGAGATGGCGCCGGCCGTGATTACCCCACCGGTCAGCAAACTAATTGGTGAAGCCATTGCAGAGAGCGCACTGATCCCAACCCACGAGGTGTTTCCCCGCCCACCTACCATGTGTGTGGCCTGTCCGCATCTAGGCATCTACTACTGCCTTTCACACATCAAGAACACCATTATCTCCGGTGATATCGGCTGTTACACCCTGGGTGCTGGCCATCCGTGGAATGCACTGGACACCACCATCAGCATGGGCGCTTCTCTAAGCGTTGCCCAAGGCCTGGACAAGGGCCGTGCAGACTCTGATGCCAACAAGAACGTTTTGGCCGTCATTGGCGATTCCACATTCCTGCATATGGGTATGCAGGGCCTGCTGGATATCACCTACAACCAGGGCAACGTCACCATTTTACTGCTGGATAACCGCGCGGTGGGGATGACCGGTGGCCAGGATGCCCCCTCCTCTGGCCTGAACTTGCAGGGTGAAAAAACCATGCAGGTGGATTTCCGTAAGCTGTGTGAGGCACTGGGCGTCAAACCCGAGCGTATCCATGAGGTGAACCCGTACGAGATGCCGGTGCTGTTCAAAGCCCTGCGTACCGAGGTCAAGATCCCGGAACCGTCCGTCATTATCACCAACCAGCCCTGCGTACTTACCGAACGCTACAGCAAACTGCCGCCGTTGAAGGTGGAAGCGGACAAATGCACCGGCTGCAGCAACTGTCTGGACGTGGGGTGCCCGGCCATTCTGGTTGACCGCCGCGAAACCGTGGTGAAACCCAACGGTAAAGAGAAAGAGCTGGCGTTTGTCAGCATTGATACCGCAGCCTGCACCGGCTGTGGCCTCTGTACTAAACCTTGTGCGCCAGATGCGATTGTTCCGGCGTTTAATGTCAGCAAAATCGATGCGGTGGAGATCAAGTGAGTAACGACGTAACCAATATTCTCGTAGTCGGCATCGGCGGACAGGGTGTCATGACCGCAGCCGACATTCTGGGTACCACGGCTCTATCCCTGGGCTATGACGTGAAAAAGACGGAAGTAGCTGGCATGGCGCAACGTGGCGGCGTGGTGACCTCGCACGTGCGCTTTGGCCCCAAGGTCTATTCCCCGGCGATCAAGCCGGGTACCGCCGACCTGATGCTGGCATTTGAACCCGCCGAAGCGTTGCGCTGGGCCCCTCACCTGAAGCAGGACGGCCTGTTGATGGTGAATACCTACGCTCAAGAGCCACCGGTAGTCTCCATCGGGTTGTTCGACTACCCGGATTCACCGTTGGAAAAGGTGCGGGCGATGGGTATCGAAACCCATGATTACAACGCGGGTCAGTCCGCCATCGAGCTGGGCGACCGCCGGCTGATCAACAGTATCATGCTGGGTGCGATCTCCGATCACCTGCCGTTTCCCGCTGAAACACTGGAACAATCTCTGCTGGATCGTTTCCGCCATAAAGGCGAGAAGCTGGTTGCCCTGAACCAGCAGGCCTTTGATCTGGGCCGAAAAGCTTTTGCCTGATCCCTTATCTCTGATTCTGCGGGTACCAGCCTGGTGCCCGCACCTAAGCGCCTGATTTTTGCAGTTCCTTCCAAATTAAAATGGCTTTATATTTGTCACAGTTCGCCGATAGTATTTCAGTACGGGGACGAAACCGGGGACAGGATGAGCAAACAATCGCTGGAACGGGAAAACAGAGAACTCAAACGATCAATGCGTATATTGGCGTCTAAAGCCGAGCGCAATGAAGCGATCGTGAAGAGTTTCTTTGAGATGGAGATCCGTCTTCTTTCCTGTACCTCCTTGTCTGAGTTGCTCGACCTGATATTGATCGAATTTCGGGAATACTTCCGCCTTGATGCTGTGAACCTGATCCTGTTTGACCCGGAACAGGCTGCCCGCAGCCTTCTCGAGGACTATGTTCCGCCATCCCCTGCGAACTCCCTGCGTTTTGTTGAAAATCAGCGCATGCTTCAGTCGATCTATCCCGACCGCAAACTCACCGTGGGCGAGCCGGATGATCAGGTAAAAAAAGCCGCATTTCCAGCATCACACTATATTCTCTCCTGCGCCCTGCTACCGCTGGAGCGCCACAACTGCCTGATTGGTAGTCTGCATCTGGGCAGCCGCGACCCGAGCCGATACTCCAGTGAGATGCTGTACGACTACATCAAGCATCTGGCCTCGGTGATCTCAATCTGCATCGAGAACTGTATCAACTACGAGAATATGAAACGGATGAGCATCATCGATATGCTCACCAAGGTAAATAACCGACGCTCCTTCGAGATAGAGATCCAGCGAGAGATCTCACGGGCCAGCCGCAGTGAATACCCACTAAGCTGCCTGTTCCTGGATCTGGATTACTTCAAGCTGGTTAACGACAAATACGGCCATATCACCGGTGACCGGGTGCTTCGCACGGTTGGGGGATTCCTCAAGCAGCAACAGCGAAAGTCGGATGTGGTTGCCCGTTACGGCGGTGAGGAGTTTGCAATCCTGCTGCCGAACTGTAACGAGCAACAAGCCGTGCAACTGGCAGAAAACCTGCGTAGCAAATTCAACGCGTTGATCTTCCGCAGTGACCAGGGCGAACCATTCCGCATGACGACATCGATTGGCGTATCTACCTGCCACCCGGCCACTTATAAACGAGATACCTTTGAAAAACTCTCCTACAGCCTGATCTCAGCTGCAGACAAAGCGGTATATCATTCGAAAGCTGCCGGCCGCGATCAGGTCAACTATGTGGCAACGGCGGGATCTGAACCACCTCAGAAGCCGCAACTCGAAGTTGTCTGACTCCCAAGGTTATTCAGAATAAGATTGGATGCCGTAAAATCCCGGCATGCGGTGATTATTCGTTCATATCCACGATCAGCTCTTTGTACAGATCGCTGTACTGAGCCGCTTGCTTTTCACCAAACAGTGGATCGTCAAATTTTGGTAGCTCAGCGATCAGCTGCTGCCAGTCCTCGTCACTGGCTACACCCTGCAGCAATGGGAATACAGAGCCCTCTTCCAACTTCAGGTGTTCGCTCTGCTCATCCAGGAAGGCTTCGAGCTTATCGGTGAACTCGTCCATCGGTATCACTGCATCATGCAATATGCCATCGATGGTGTCAGCCAGCTCATGGCAGGTGGTACGCATATCATGGTGTGCTTTTTCACAACTATCGATCATTGCGTCAAGTTCGTCGCTGCGCCCTTTGAAATGGGCATACATACTGTCTTCACGCGGGTGATGATACGCATCGGCGTAATTGGAGATATAGTCGACGACATCCGCCATCAAACTGAAGTTCGGGTGGTTCCCTGCACGCAACTTCTCAACCTTCAGGCGCAGAATTGCGAGCATCTTGTTCAGGTTAATGTGATCCTGGTGCAGCTCATTCAGGATGGTCATAATGGAGCCTCCAATGATTGTGTGCATCTGACTAACTATATAGTCCGGTCTCACCCGGTAGTTTTGATACCTGTCAATCGTCTACGAAAGATGGCTACAAAACGTTCATTTACCACGCGGTGGCGGCAGTACCGGGGTCAGTCATCAGATCAGGACAGAGCCTAGCAAGGGCTTATGACATCTTTCCTTCGAAAACAATACATGGGCAAACCCATACCCTGTATGAGTACAACGAAGCCATTCCGTTCACGATAAACGGAGGCATTCACCAATCAGCGCGCGCATCCGTCGCATCAGAGATTTTCGGCCTGCTCCGGCGTCGATCTCATCCCAGCTACGCATCTGTAAAGCTTTTGATACAAGTAAGGATAGCTCGTCTGGTGTAAGTGCGTGCCAAACGGATCGGTTTTTCAATGAACGGATAACCAGCTTGCGGATTGGTACGATACAACTCTCGTAACTGCGGTTGTGTTGCACGAAGGCTTCCAGGTCACGCATATCATGGCTGCTGAGGTCCGTATCAAAGCGCATCCCCTGCAGTAACATCGGCAAGACCTCCACCTCCAGATCACGCAGGTTGTAGCCCAGTAATAAAGGCAACTGCTGGGTAAAACGGTCACGCAGGTGGTTATACATCAGGCGCCCCGGATCAGACAGTGGTCGGCACACCAGCGCCGCATGGGTGCCACTCACCGCATCACGGGTTTCACCCAGGCGGATGGTGCCAAAGCCGTTGTTCTGCCAAAACAGCAACAACTCCTCGGTGGCACCGAAACTGGAGCCCAGGTAATCCCATCCCTGCTCCGCGCCCACGCTGGCAATCTCGCGCAACATCTGGCGTGCAATCCCCTGACGCTGTAGAGCCGGATGCACGGCGATGCGCATGATTCGCCCACACCTTAGCGGCGCGGCTTCGAGGTACCCTTCCTGCCCAATAACGGTTTGTGGCACCAGGTGGCCTTTCGGACGGCGTTTACCTTCCCATACAGCCTGCGCCAGGTTAACCGCCAGCGGTCCCTCTTCCGCAATCAATGCGGCCCCAATCACCAGATTGTTCTGACGGGCAATCCAGACTCGCAGGTTCGGGCTGTCTAACAGAATTCGCAGATCACCCGGGGTTGTGCGGTAGTGGGCGATCACCAGCAAACCAAACAACTGGTTGAGCAAGGTTTCGTCCTGTAGCAGCTGATCGCGTTCAATTTCGAAAATCTCAGGATCAATCTCAGTACAGGCAGCGATCTCTTCGGTTGAGGCCGCATCCGCATTCAGCAGCAAACTCTCGAACACGAAGGATTCCAGTGGGTCTTCGGCGGCCCAACGTATCGGTGCCCTCAACTCCACGGCACGCCAGTTGGGTGTACGTCGGTCCAGTTCACGCCGAAAGCGAACAGCAAAGCCCTGCCCCGTTCCTTCGTAGCCATGAATGGTTGAGGAGAAGACGATACGCGGAAACCGCTCCAGCAGACGGGCCAGCACCGGCGCGGGGATCGCCGCGGCCTCATCCACCAGCATCACCGCCCCCTGACCATCCAGTCGGCAGGCCTCATCCGGTGTCACATACCGCAGCGTGGCATTACCGCTGGTAATACGGCCAACTTCAATCTGTGTATCGCTCAGGTGATTGACGGCATGGGCAAACACCTCTGTCACATTGTCCAAGGACGGTGCCGTTACCCAGATCGACTCAGCGCCTTTGTGAATAAGCTGACTGGCGGTTATCCCCAGGGTGGCAGATTTTCCGCGCCCGCGGTCAGCCGTCATGACAACCGGACGACGTCCACGCGATAAAGTTTTAAGGATCTTTTCAACGGCCGACTTTTGATCTTCGGACGCATAGATCGTGTCAGCCAGTGACACGTCTGCTAGAGCTTTGGAGTTACGAGGACGGCAGGCTTTGAGGTTGTCCGGTGTGATCAAGGCAACCTGGTCACCCGCTTCCAGCAGGTTTACAAGACGGGAGATAAAGCGGCGCCCCACCTGATCGGTGCCGTAGGGCTCAACCACCAGTGCACTGTGCTCCGGATCATCATAGGTGGCCCATTCATTCAGCGGTGGGCATAAAAGTACCAACACACCACCGCCACACAAGGTTCCGCTGATCTGCCCGAAAGCATTGGGATTAAAGCCATCCCAGGCATCGTAGATCAACAGATCGATCTCTTGGCCCAGATAGCGATGCAGGTCACGTGATCCCGCTTGCAGGCTCTTATCCGGCGCCTGACGTGACACCCAAAGGCTGCGATCATTTTCACCCGCTATCCATCCCTGGATCTTCTGGGCCTTGGCCAATGTCCAGTGTCGCTCGCCCGACACCACCAACAACTGCCGATGGTTATTCTGACGCGCATTCGCCTGCATCTGCTTCACAGCTTCACGCCGGGTCACGTACTACCTCCCAAACTACGACTTCTATGACTGCACTTTCCCTGCCAACGTACGCTGCTGTCCGCCTCAATAAGATGACTACACCTCTGTACTATTCGCAAACTGCGTGCATTGTAGCTGATTTGCTCGCTGTGTAATTGACTCAGGACTATGCTGTAGATACAGGCTTAAGCCCGAGGTACCACGTTTGTCAGACACGCTCTATCTGGTTCTGGATCAGGGCGGGCAAGCCAGCCGTGCGCTGGTATTTAACGACTACGGAGAAAGTTTAGCTCAGGCCCGCGTTGAGCAAAAAACCGATATCGATACAACTGCGCCCGATCCTAAGCTGATTGTGGACGCCCTGCGGCGCGCAGTTACCTGTGCTCTGCAACAGCTTTCTCCTTCACAACGGAAACTGCCAATGCGTGCTGCGCTGATCTCTCAGCGATCAGCCTGCCTGTGCTGGGACCGGATCACCGGCCAACCACTGACACCCGTGATCAGCTGGCAGGATAACAGTGGCCAGTCGATCATCGACCAGCTCTACCACCACTTCAAGGAGATCCAACGTATCTCCGGCTTGGTGCCCAACGGGCACAGTCCTGCAAGCAAGTGGTCCTATCTGCTCAATTCCAATGCCCTGATCGAAGCCCAGCGCCATTACCAGATGGCATGCGGACCGCTGGCATCCTTCCTGATCTTTCACCTGTGCCGCGAGCATCCCTTCCTGGTCGACCGGGTGAACGCCTCTCGCACTATGCTCTATTCACTGGAAGCGCGGAACTGGAGCAATCCCCTGTGTGCACTGTTTGATGTGCCACCGGAATACCTGCCCGACATCCGCCCCAGCCACTACCGATACGGTACCTTGGAGATTGCCGGATCACGTATCCCGCTGAAACTGGTGTGTGGCGATCAACCCGCGGCCCTGTTCAGCAACGGTTGGCCAAATCCCAGCATGCTGTCGGTCAACATGGGGACAGGCGCCTTTGTACAGATGCCGCTTCTGGTGGAAGCCCAGGAACGCCCACTCACCCGATTGCTGATCTCGCCGGCCTACAGTGACCTGAATGATGAGCTGCTGGTGCTGGAAGGCACCATCAACGGGGCCGCGACTGCACTCAATCTAACCAGCCTGCCATTGGGCCTGAACTATCAGAACAGCGATACCTGGCGCCAGCGCTATCAACCGCTGCCACTGTTTGTGAACGGTGTTGGTGGACTGGGTTCCCCCGATTGGTGCCCTCTGGAAAGTGGTTGGCAGGGTGTACCGCCCTTTGACGCCAAATCGAAGGTGTTGGCAGTTGCGGAGAGCATCCTGTTTCTCATCCAACGGAATATTAACGCCATGCGGGATGTGGGAAGCTTTCCCGGCAGCATCAACCTCAGTGGCGGTCTGAGCCAACTGGACTGGATGGCCCAGGGGCTAGCCAACCTGAGTGGTCTCAACGTTCACCGGATGAATAACCCGGAATCCTCCGCCCGGGGTGCTGCTTGGCTGCTCTCCAGAAGCCGGAACTGGCGCCAGTGTGAGGAAACGGTTTTTCCCCCCGCCTCAGCATCGGCCCTGAATGCCCGCTACCAAAGCTGGACCCAACTGCTGCATGCTGCACTGATCATCAGCGGAGCACGCCGCTAACACCTCAATTCACCGTTGACGTGTTTTCCACCCGGCCAGCAGATCTGCCGCCCGATAGCTCTCCAGGTATGCTGCGCCATGTTTGAGCCAATACCGCGCGCGCCGGACAGTATCAATCTCATACACCACTACTGGAACACCGATATAGCTCAAGTGTTGCAGCTGCTTAATCCGCCGCTTATTCACAAACAGTATGTCCGGTTTACAGCGCTCCATCTCCTCCTGAGTGGGTGGCCAATGGCGTAGTACCAAACCCACCTGCGGCCATCGTTCCCAGGCTGCGGCAATAAACGGCATATCAAAGCTGATCAGATGAATCTGCGTTGCCATCGGCTGCAACACCGGTAGAACGGCATCGAAGACCGTCTCGTTGCCAAAAGTGGCAATACTCTCCTCTTTGATCTCCACAAAGAGTTCAACCGCCGACTGCGCACTCGCCCAGAGGATCGCCTGCGCTAACGTGGGAATCGGCTCACCGTGATATTTATGCCCTAGGCGCCACGGCTCACAAGCCGAATACTCCGCCAGTTGATCGTGATTCAGATGAAGGATGTTTTTGTGGATACCGCAGGTACGGTAGAGATCGGTGTCGTGAATCAGGACAGGAACATGGTCGGCTGTGAGCTGAACATCAAACTCCAGGTGACGAACCCCACCGGCCAAAGCTTCTTTGAGTGCCAGCAGCGTATTCTCCGGATAGCGGTGTTGATATCCACGATGGGCGACCAGGCGCTTGCTTAACTGCGCCGCATCCATAATTCAACCTCCTCTCCCACAGCACTCAGGCACTTATAAAACGTAGCCTAGCTTATAAACAGGAGAAGAGAGCCCAAAAGTTTATAGCGAATAAGTCACCGACGGCAGATCAGAAACGTTTTCAGCTGACGCGATATACTGGTTGCGGCCCGCCTTCTGCGCATCGTACAGCGCTTTTTCTGCCGCTTCGATCAGTCGTTCTGGGGTCAGCAAGCGGGATGGCTGCATGGTCGCTACACCGATGGTAACGGTAACCACATCAGACACCGCCGATGCGGGATGGCCAATCGACAGGTCACGCACGTCGGCACAGCATTGAGCCGCGAGTTGCGCTACCTGTTCGTTGGTGGACGGCAACAGCAGGGCGAAACGTTCGTTATCAAAACGCACCGCGAGATCGCCCGGTCGGGAGATACGTTTGCGCAGATCTTCTGCGATCTGCTTCAGGCAGTTTTCGCCTGCGGCTTCCCCTTTCTCTTCGCGGAAGTTATCCAGGTAATCAACTTCGATCAGCATCAGGGAGAGCGGGCTGAACTCACGCACGGCGCGACGACACTCGTTGGCGGTCACATTATCAAAGTGGGTGCGATTAAACAGGCCCGTTGTATTGTCCATCGCGCCCACCAGGTCTGCGTTTTCCCGGGTATTGCTCAGCTCCGCAATGCAGGCATTCAGCTCAGTTTCAATCGCTGCAGCGCGCAATAACGTGTTCTTGAGATAGCGGCTGATCAGAGCCGTCAGGGCTAAACCCACGATAAGCAATACAGGGGCGGATAGATTGCCCGCGGGCATCAGCAGATAGACGGCCAGAGAAAAAAGTATGCCTGCCAGTGCAACCAGCAAAACAGGACGTGGGAAAGTGTTCACAACCGCATCGGTTTTTTGTTCTTGTTGTTCGTGCTTCATAGATCTGTTCCCGGCAGTGATACGGCTGAGTAAATACTTTTTCCGGGCGCATTGCAAACCGCAAGCGCCGCCAAAAGCGGAATCCACAATTAACCGTAGGGAAAGCGAGGTTTTCCGGGCTTCGTTATGCCGTTACTGGCCCCAGTTGTGGTTACTCTGATTAAGGAACGCCAGCTCTTCAGTGGTTGATTCACGCCCCAAGACACGGTTGCGGTGGGGAAAACGACCAAAACGAACAATCTGATCCCGGTGTTGATGCGCAAAATCCAAAGAGCCTTGCGCCACCACTTTCTTGTGGGGCGGCACCTCCATCAACAGGTTTTCAAAACAGCGGATACTCTCATCCTGAACGGCGAGATCCTCCGCATGCTCCAGCGGCATATAGAAGAACTGACGCTCCGCGTATTCCAACGCCTGATCATGGCCGCGCTCCATACCGGACTGGCACAATGCCAACGCCTGATCATCACCGGCAAAGGCTTCTGGGGTACTGCGAAAGATCGAACGGGTAAACTGGTCCAGCAGAATGATCAATGCCAGACGGCCACGCGGGCTTTCACTCCAAGATTCCAGCTCACCACGCAACGCTTGCCGCACCAGAGCACCAAACAACTCTTCGATCAGTTGGTCCGTTTCATCACTGGCTCCCCACCACAGTGCTGTACGATCACTGGTAGGGAATCCATCCGCCATTGCTCCGAACCAAAACTGCAGAATCTCTTCGACCTGTGTACTCATGCTGAACCCCTTTCCGACTTACCTGCCACCCTTACGAGCATAGCAATTCAATTTTCATGAAGCATCGCTACAAGCTTAACGCTTCTGGTGCTGTTCCCAATTTTCCAGACGCTGTGTTTCATTCTTGCGTAACAACACATAGGTTGCAGCCAGACCACCATGATGCTTTTGCGCGGAGTGAAAGGCCATTACTTCAGGGATATGGGGCAGCCATTGGTTGAGGTAACTGCGCATGATGTTCCCCGCAGCCTGTTCATGGTTGCCACGACCATGGCTGATCACTACGGAGCGGATGCCAAACTTCGAGCACTCGGCAATAAATCCGATCAACTCATTCAGTGCCTGGGCGGGTGTTTTTTTATGCAGGTCAAGGCGAGCATCAGACTGGTAGCGTCCCAGGCGTACATTGCGATACACCCCATCCTGCACACCGTCCCGCTTCCATTCCAGCGGATCAAAGGGATGCAGCAAGCTCACCTGTTCGGTGGATAACCCTTCATGTACCTCACCTTCAGCGGCCTGGCGGCGCTCTTTCAGGCCCGCATCACCACGTTTGTCATTGTGCCCGGCGAGATCTGCTTTGTCGGTGGGTTTGGACGGAGTGACTCCCTCTCCCATCATCATATCCATGAAATCCAGATCGTCAGTACTCATACATCCCCCAGGGCCCAAATTTTCGCGGCGGCAGTATATACAATCTGAGGATTTGACTACAGCAGCCGTGCCAGGTTCACCCATGCGCTTCACGCAATTTGCCCAATTCCAACCGTACCCCTGCTCACTGTTTCAGTTTCATAACGACTTAAGAGGCAAGCCTTTTTACCTCTTTTCTCGACCCGCGTTGCAGGCTACAGTGTGTAGGAAGGTCGTTTAATTCCGTACAGATTGAGGTTAGGGATGATGCGCGTTCTGATTTTGTTTCTAGTACTGGTTGCTGCTGCGGTTGCCTATCTTTTTATGAACAGATCCACAGACCTGCCTGATCTGCCGGCGCTGATTAATCCAACGGCCCCGGAGACCAAGACAGAATCAGAGCCACTGGCTGAGCCCGAACCTACACCTGAAGTGATCGAGCAGGCCCGCGAGCATATCGACCAGATTACCGCCCCACCAGAAGACTCCATCGATATTGAAAAAGCGGATCACTTTGTGACCGCATCCCAGCTGCTAAAGCTGCCGATACAGCACACCGAGAGTAAAGCGGTTCTGGAAACCGTAGATGACAGCGGCACTAAAACCTTTGGGGTTGAAACCGGTGCCGTCAGCGTCGCGCCGGTTATCGTTTCTGCCACACAAACCATTGTTGTGGGTGAAGAAACGCTGACTGAAAGCAACCGCATCAAACTGCAGGAGCTGCTTGACCGCCCTGAAGCGAGCTCCAAGCAGGTGTTCTATATCCACGCAGTGAACGAAGGCGATTCCCAAGGCCTGTGGGGCATCCTGCAACGCGGCCTGACCCGCACCTTTGCTGAAGGCATTGAGTTGGGCGAAAAACAGCAAAGACTCTACGTCGAGATTCCTGAGGAAGCGGACGAGAAACTGGAGAACCAGCTCAGCTCCTTCCTGGGTAAAGTTCTGCAACAGAAGGTCGAAAGCACCTACATCTATAATTACCGCAGTGGACGCTTGGGCGACGATCCTGATCTGATCGAGCCGGGCCAGCAGTTGATCATTGTAGAGTTCTCTGAAGACGAACTGGTCAGGGTATACAACCACTTTATCCGTCAGTAACACGAGGGAAGATTGATGATCGACCTTTACACCTGGGGTACGCCAAACGGTCGAAAAGTCTCCATCATGCTGGAAGCACTGCGGCTGCAATACAATGTGCATCCGATCGATATCCTTGATGGTGACCAGTTTACCGATGACTTACTAAAGATCAGCCCAAATAACAAGATTCCGGCAATCGTGGATCATGACGGCCCCGATGGTGAGCCAATCACCGTTTTTGAGAGCGGAGCCATCCTGCTCTATCTGGCGGAAAAGTACGGTGAATTTATCCCCGACGACCTGCGCGGACGCACCGAATGTATGGAGTGGGTGATGTGGCAGATGGGTGGTTTCGGTCCGTTTCTCGGCCAAGCCCATCACTTCAACCGATTTGCACCGGAAAAAGTGCCCTACGCGATCAAGCGGTATAACGATGAAGCCAAACGCCTCTGGAGTGTGCTGGATAAACGTGTGGACGGACGCACCTTTATCCTTGGGGATGACCTGTCGATCGCGGACTTCGCGATCTACCCTTGGGCGATGCGGTACGAATGGCAGCAGATCGATCTGGAGGATTATCCAGCAGCGAAAAGCTGGATGGAACGAATGGGCCATATCGAGTTCGTGCAGTTCGGGATGCAGGTGCCCTGAGTGCTGACGTCCTCCAGAATCCCATTAAAAAAGGAGCTGGGTTACCCTCAGCTCCTTTTTTGTTTCACTTGCCGTCATTCAAGCCACTTAGGCCTGCTGCACTTTCCAGTGCACGGTCTGACCGGCAAAAAACGGTACGATCGGCTTGCCGTTTGGCAGCGTAATTTCGCCCGGGATCTCCCAGTCTTCGCGTACCAGTGTAATAGTACCTTCGTTACGTGGCAGGCCGTAGAAGTCCGCACCGTGTTCACTCGCAAAGCCCTGCAGCTTATCCAGCGCATCCAGCTCTTCAAAGACGTGAGCATACAGCTCGATCGCACTCCAGGCGCTGTAGCAACCCGCACAACCGCATGCATTTTCCTTGGCATCCTTGGCGTGTGGCGCAGAGTCGGTACCCAGGAAGAATTTTGGTGAACCGGACTGTACCGCTGCACGCAGTGCTTCCTGATGGGTACTACGCTTAAGAACCGGCAGACAGTAGTTGTGAGGACGTACGCCGCCTACCAGCAGGTCGTTACGGTTCAGCAGCAGGTGCTGTGGGGTAATGGTTGCCGCCACGTTATCGGATGTGCTCTGAACAAACTGCGCCGCATCACCGGTGGTGATGTGCTCGAACACCACTTTCAGATTCGGGAAACGCTCCACGATTTTCGCCAGCTTCTGGTCGATAAACTCTTTCTCACGATCGAAGATATCGATGTGGTGATCGGTCACTTCGCCGTGCACCAGCAGCAGCATGCCCTGCTCTGCCATTACCTCAAATACCGGGTACATCGCTTCCAGCTGCTTTACCGCAGCCGCAGAGTTGGTGGTTGCGCCTGCCGGATACAGTTTGGACGCAACAATGCCTGCCGCCTTGGCATCGATAATATCCTGTGCGGAGGTATCGTTGGTCAGGTACAGGGTTACCAGTGGATCAAAGCTGTTACCTTCAGGACGTGCAGCCAGAATACGCTCACGGTATGCCATCGCCATCTCGGCGTTTGTTACTGGTGGTACCAGGTTTGGCATCACAATCGCACGCTGGAAACAGCGGGCAGACGCAGCAACAGTTTCCGGCAGCATGTCCCCGTCACGCAGGTGCAGGTGCCAGTCGTCAGGAGTTCGGATGGTCAGCGTATTCATGCAGGTCCTTTATAATCGTATTATTCGTACTAATCGTAGTATCTGAGTAGTCGTAATCAGTGGCGTAGCAATGGATGGCCGGAATGACACAAGGTCATCCGGAGATATGGCATCTCTTGTCGCCGGGAATTATACAGGAACACGCAAACCGCTTCATCCACCCTCCGGTGATCACAGGGTTTCGATACCCAGCTTAAGCAGGCGACGCGCCAGCACATCGTCAATCTCGTCCAAGTCATCTGCACTGAGTTCGATCATGCGTAGATCATAACGCTGGTAGAGCTCTTTGCGCCGCATCTTCTCCGCCAGATAGCCCGCGCTACCCAGCTCATCCCAGTACTCGATATAGAGGTGTGCCGAGGGAATGTAGAAATCACAGTAGGCCTCTTCATCCGTTGGCAAGCGACGTCCACAGGCATGCACAACACCGGCGCAGTAGAGCCAGTTATCGATCTGTTGCATGCCCTTTGAGGCCACCCGGTGTCCATCCAGACAGCAGATCTCTTTATCGGTGGTTTCAGACACAGCAAGCGAGGCAATCACCTGAAGCAATGCCGGATGCTCGGCAACGGTATCGGGCCACAACACGTAAGGCACTCCGGAGCGGGCGTCTTCAGCCTGGCGGCCGCCAACATGGATGCCGATCTTGGTCAGCCGCCAACCTTTGATATGGGGTTCGATCCAGCCCAACTCATTGAAGAGTCGGTTAACCTGGACCGCGGAATAGCCCAACTGTTTACCCAGCGCAGTCGCACTGAGTAGCTGGCTGTCGGGGTTAACCAGCGCACGGTGCTGGATCACCGAAGCCGGCCAGACCACATAGGTGCCAAACCGTTTACTTTCCTGGTAATCACCGCCTTCGAACCTGCCTTTGGCAGTAAGCGTCCACTGCTCCTCTTCACGCACAATCCAGCCCAGCGCTTCCAGCTCTGCAAACATCTGACGGGATGTTTTACCCAGCTTTTTAGCTAACGCACTGGTGGAAAGAGACTGCACTTCCTCTGTCATTCAACACACCTATCGGAACACACATAACAGCAACGCAATCAGGCTAGCAGAAGCGGAGAAGGGACAAAACAGAAAATAGCTAAGCATGCCCACACCGTTGAGGTGGGTGCTATTTGTGGGAAGATAGGATAAAGCAGCACCAGCGCAGCGCCGATACTGCTTTCAGGACTCAGTCGCGGCGGCGTGGGCCACCAGACTGACGCGGCTTCGCTTCGTTGACCACGATATTTCGTCCGGCAACATCCTGACCGTTCAGCGCTTCGATCGCTGCTTTGCCTTCCGCTACGTTTGACATCTCAACAAAACCGAATCCACGGGAGCGACCGGTTTCACGATCCAGAATAATTTTAGCGGACTGCACCTCACCGTGCTGCGCAAACGCCGACTCCAGTTCGTTTTCCTGCATGCGGTAAGAGAGGTTTCCGACAAAGATATTCATTTTTGTTTCTCAATTCTGTTGTACCGGCTCGACAATAGGCACCCGTTACTGCGTGAAGCCGGTACTTTCAAACAGCAACCACAATCTCCCGGATGGAGATGTCCCTGACGTCCCTATAGAAACAGCCACATATGACAGCGTGGTTAAGGTTTGATCACATCCCAAAACATAACTTGCGACCTAAAGCTAATGACCGAGCCTCGTAATTAGCGGTGTATAGGGTTATGTTTGATGAAGCAGCACACAGCCCCTGCCAACCGGAGACCGTCCACTATGTATGCCAACAGATCCATCAAACCACGGGTACTGGTTATCCACACGGGCGGTACTATTGGTATGCAACCGTCCGAGAACGGTTATACCTCGGTGGATGGTTTTGAGGAGCTGGTGCGGGAAAAGCTGGACCAGAGCATTCACGACACCCTGCCCGAGTTTGATCTGATTGAGCTGGATCCGCTGCTCGACAGCGCAAACCTGCGCCCCGAATCCTGGAGCGTCATCGCCTCCAAGGTGATCGAGCACTACGAAGAATACGACGGTTTTATCGTGCTGCATGGGACCGACACCATGGCGTACTCGGCATCGGCACTCTCCTTTCAGCTGCGTGGCCTCAGCAAGCCAGTAATTGTGACCGGCTCCCAGATCCCGTTATATGAGCTGCGCAACGATGCACTCGACAACCTGATCACCGCCCTGATCATCGCGGGTTTTCATCCGGTACCCGAAGTCTGCATCTACTTCAACGGGCGTCTGCTGCGCGGAAACCGCAGCCGCAAGATCAAGGCCACCGGGCTGGATGCCTTTGATTCCCCCAACTATCCATGGCTGGGCCAGGTCGGCATCCATATCGAACTGCACGCCGGATTAATCCGTCCGGAGGGCAGCCCCCACATGGCGGCGGCCAACTACCAACCCGGGGCGGTGGCGATGCTGCCGATCTACCCGGGCCTGCCACAATCCGTGATAGAAGCCACACTGACCGACGAACAGATCCGCGGCGTGATCATCCAGAGCTACGGCGTGGGTAACTTGCCGAACAATGATACGCAGCTGATGGCACTGCTCGAAGGCGCTGGTAAAGCGGACAAGGTATTGGTCAACCTGAGCAGCTGTCTCCAGGCCCAGGTACTGCACGGCACCTATGCCACGTCAGCGGGACTGGATCAGATTGGAATTGTTTCAGGTGGGAATATGACGCCGGAAGCCGCATACAGCAAGTTACATACGCTGCTGGCGGATTCTGAAGACAGCGCCAGTGTCACCGCATTGATGCAGCAGGATCTGTGCGGTGAACTGGATCAGAGCTCAACTTCTTCCAGCCACTCAGCCTCTTCAGGCTCCATATAACGATTTTCGAGCAGTTCGGTCGCCCAACTTTCCGAGCGCGACAGGCGTTTGAGCATTGCTACCGCCGTTACTTTCACTGCCGGCACCGTGCTCCACATGGAGTTGTTGAGACAACGCCAATGATGCCGATCCATATGTTTAGGATGTTCGATCTGATCCAGACAGGTTTCACAGATCATGATGCAGTGATTCACGTCTGGTTCGCTGTCGAACGGCGGCACTTCGAAAATCTTCAGCTTGGTGCCCTGTGCATCGCACAGTTCACAGTGCGCGCCACAGCGACGCACTAGCTCTTTGCCGTAAATTGATAAACCGGCATGCCCGTGATGTCTTTCATATCCTCTAGCCATAACTACACCTTCCCTTCAGTCGAAATCCAGTTATTCAATGCCACTGCTTTGCTAACCAGCTCCGTGGAAGCACTTCCCGACACTGAACTGCGATCCATCTCCTTCAGGTACTGATATATACGAATAGCAGAACTTTCTGGATTTAGCCTGTTAAACGCGAATTTAAAATTCAGATATACGTTTAAAAACAGGAACATTCGTGCAAAAACAAAGGGGTCCCTTTTAATGAGACCCCTTTGTGCCAGACTTTACTCCGGCTAAATCAGCCCAGAGGGCTTGCGGTTTTATGGCTACCCTGTTGTTGAGTAGCCGGTTTGATGTCATGAAACCGATCGCCGTCCAGCCATTGAACCTGTTCAGTGTTGATGCCTGACACTGAAGGCTAAACGCCTCCCGATCCACGCCCATCAGCAGTAATTCTGTACCTATGATTATAGGCGAGAATGGCCTGTACACCGTGGCTGGAGGGCGTTTGGCGCGTGAAATTTTTTCAGCTGTTTTGGTTCAATAACAGAGCACGGGGGCCTGCTGTTGATAGCTGGGTTCTTCCAGTTCATGGAGGATAAATCCGGCTACATCGGCGCGGGATATTTTCCCTGCAACCACCCCATCCAGATCGGTGATTACCTGATAATGCTTGGTTGCTGCTCCGTTGGTCAGGAAACCGGGACGGACGATAGTCCAGTCCAGATTACTTTTGCGGATCAGGCCCTCCTGACGCTCCTTATCCTGATAGATTGTGCGCAGAACAAAGGGCTGAAACAGCCGGTCGTAGAGGAATCCGCCATGCCCTTTACTGTCCCCTGCCCCTATACCGGTAACAACAACCAGACGCTTAATACGGGCAGCATGCATAGAATCAATCAGATTGCGGGTGCCTTCCGAAAACAGGCGGACTTTTTCAAAGGTGGGCAGGATGCCAAGGGCGATAACAACAGCATCGTGGCCAGGCACAATACGTTGCAGGGCAAAGAAGTCCAGCACGTCAGCGCGCTGTATCTGAAGGTTGGGATGACACAGTCCCAGATCTCGTATGCTTCGTGCGCAGGCCGTTACCTGATGGCCTTCTTCCAGCGCTTTGTGTACTACCTGCAAGCCGATCCCGCGGCTCGCACCGATCACTAACAAACGCATAACCTATCCTTCCAGAGGGGACGGATACGACTGACTGTCGCATCCGGTTATGCTGTTAATCTTCGCCCTTGCATACCCTAGGGTCAAACCAGAAAAACTGTAGTTTGCGCCGAAATGCGAAATTTACAGTTTCAAATCAAACTGATCTGCATCCATCCAGGCAGGGAAGTTGTCGCGGAAAGTATCCAGCGCAACTCGGTCCAGAGTGCGGGTTTCAATCAATAGTTCCTCAGTGCCGCCGTCGATGGCCAATTCACCCTTGAAATCCACCAGCAGCGAATCACCACTGTACTCCAGACCTTTAGCGTCGGTGCCGATTCGGTTTACACCGGCCACATAACACTGGTTCTCATGGGCACGGGCCTGCAGCAAGGTGCGCCATGGATTGCGGCGTGGTTTCGGCCAGTTGGCTACGTAGATCAGCAGGTCATAATCGTTGCGGTTGCGGCAGAATACCGGGAAGCGCAGGTCGTAACAGATCTGCGGCATAATTCTCCAGCCACGAAAATTAACGATGACCCGCTCATCACCCGCTTCATAGTGGTTGTGTTCCCCCCCCATGCGGAACAGGTGACGCTTGTCGTAGTGGTGCAGTTCACCGTCCGGCGTCGCAAACAGCATCCGGTTACGGTACCCCTCGCCAACCTTAACCATCATGCTGCCGACAACCGCGGCATCCAGCTGCGCTGCCTGTTCCAGCATCCACTGTGTGGTTTCGCCATCAGCCGGTTCTGCTAATGTCTCCGGCTCCATAGTGAAACCGGTGGTAAACATCTCCGGCAGTATGATCAGGTCAGTGTTGCCCTTCAGGCCAGCAAATAACTGCTCGAACTGCGCTCGGTTGGCCGGTGCATCGTGCCAGTACAGTTCGCACTGAATCAGGGTGACTCTCAAATCTTGCATAACTTCTCCGCCGCAGCGCGCAGGGTGTCATCCCCTTTTGCGAAACAGAACCGTACCAGTTTGGTATCCATGGGTGCTTCACTGAACACCGAAATCGGGATCGCGGCCACGCCCGCTTCCTCGATCAACCAACGACAGAACTCCGTATCCGGCAGATCGCTGATCGTGCTGTAATCCATCAACTGGAAATAGGTACCGGAGGCTTTCTCAAAGCTGAACCGGCTATCCTGCATCAGTTCGCAGAACAGGTCGCGCTTCTGCTGGTAGAACGCAGGCAGCTCCAGGTAGTGCTCCGGCTGTTGGTTAAGCATATCGGCCATTGCCAACTGTACAGGCGTGACTGTGCTGAAGGTCAGGTACTGATGTACCTTGCGGAATTCTGCACTCAGCGCTGCAGGCGCCACGCAGTAACCCACCTTCCAGCCGGTGGTGTGGAATGTCTTACCAAACGAGGAAACCACAAAGCTGCGTGCGGCCAGTTCATCATGGCGCAACAAACTCTGGTGTGGTTTGTCGTCAAAAGCGATGTGCTCGTACACCTCATCTGACAGCAGCAGGATATCGGTATCACGCACGACCTCGGCAATGGTGTCCAGATCATCCGCAGACAGCACCGCGCCGGTTGGGTTGTGCGGTGTGTTGATCACGATCATACGGGTCTTGTTGTTGATCGCACCCTTCAACTGATCAAAATCGATCGTAAAGCGTGGCGGGCACAGTGGCAGGTGGATCGCCCGCCCCCCATTCAGCTCAATTGCTGGCTCGTAGCTGTCGTAGGCCGGATCAAACACGATTACTTCATCACCGGCGCGCACAACAGACGCGATAGCTGCAAACAACGCCTCGGTTGCACCTGAGGTTACAGTCACCTCGGCATCAGCACAGATCTTACGGCCATACAGAGACTCGGTTTTAGCCGCAATCGCCTCACGCAAGGCTGGCATCCCGGTCATCGGTGCGTACTGGTTGGCACCCTGCTCGATATAGTGCGCCACCCGCTGACGCAGGAACTCCGGGCCGTCAAAATCAGGAAAACCCTGGGACAGATTGATCGCCCCCGCCTCATTGGCGAGCTGGGACATCACAGTAAAAATAGTGGTGCCGACTTTCGGCAGCTT
>NZ_CAXRBQ010000041.1:0-7329 GCF_964228735.1 Pontibacterium sp.
GCAACTTTGATTGCCAATGACACGGCACGCCCCGGTGTAGGAGTAGGTAAGCTGATCGAGTCCGGCTTGGTTGATGAGATTATCGTTTCGCATATAGGTACTAATCCGGAGACACAACGCCAGATGATTTCCGGGGAGTTAAAAGTCGAGCTCTCCCCACAAGGCACACTCGCCGAGCGCGTTCGCTGTGGTGGCCATGGATTGGGTGGCGTCCTCACGCCCACAGCCATAGGCACACTCGCCGCTGAAGGAAAACAGACGGTTGAGATTGATGGTGAAACCTTCCTGCTTGAAAAGCCCTTGAAAGCCGATTTTGCCCTCATCAAAGCGCAGCAATGTGACTATTACGGCAACCTTCAGTACCGGCTTACAGCACAAAACTTCAATCCATTAATGGCAATGGCGGCAGCCACCGTGATGGTCCAACCCGATGAACTGGTGCCAGCAGGCTGCATACCACCGGACAATGTCCATACCCCAGGCCCGCTTGTCGATTACGTTGTAAAACCGGAGGTAGCCGCATGAATGCCAAAGAACTGATTGCACGCCGGGTGGCGAAGGAAGTCCAGCCAGGCACACTGGTCAATCTGGGTATCGGTTTACCTACCCTGGTCGCCAACCATGTACCCGCCGATCACGATGTGTTCTTTCAGTCAGAGAATGGCATCGTTGGCATTGGTCGCCTTCCCGATGGCATGGAAAACCCGTCGCTGAGTGATGCCGGTGGCGGCATGATCGGTGCTCTCCCTGGCGCTGCGGCGTTCGACAGTGCGTTGTCATTCGGTCTCATTCGAGGCGGGCATCTGGATATGACTGTACTGGGCGGCCTGCAGGTCGATAAACATGGACGTCTGGCCAACTGGGTGATCCCGGGAGAACGAGTACCAGGAATGGGCGGAGCAATGGACCTGGTGACTTGCGCTAAAAAGGTCATAGTTGCCATGACGCACACGGCTAAAGGTAAACCCAAGATCTTGGACAAGCTGACACTCCCTATGACATCTGACCGATCGGTAGACCTGATTGTGACAGAGCTGGCGGTAATGAAACCGGATGAAAAAGGTTTGCGGCTGTTGGAACTCGCGCCCGGCGTGACACTTAAAGAGGTGCAGGCACTGACGGATACGAAGCTTTTCTCCGAGGGAGACATTACGACAATGGCCATCTGAGCCTCTGTTCAAAGCATTTTTTCAAAATTCTCTGCCCGAGTTTTTTGCAAATTTTGCAACGGGCTGGTCTTTTTACGTGACCGGCCCGCTGCAACGCAACATCACCATTTTTCGGCATCAAACCGCTCGACGCCCCAATAAATCAGCCTCCCAGGCTCAACCGACCATCCTAGGGTTTATACCTATACGCACATTACGCACATGCACCAAGGAGCCAAATTATCTCCAACCTCCATTTATAAATTTATTAAATCAATTATTGAATTCTTTAAATTGGATAAATACCACCATCTATTGGATGCTAGACGACATTAAATAAGCATCGAACTGCAGCACCATGATTGGCTACTTTGTATGGATTAAGCGGTTCGATTAGGTGTAAGACAGATTGAAAAAACGATTCCAGAACATCAATCAGCGGTTCTGGACTTGAATAAAAACAAGAGGAGTTCTCCCCTATGTCCGGTTTTGACAAGGTGGTAAACAGCTACGAAGAAGCGATGGCAGGTCTGGATAACGACATGACCGTTATCGCAGGTGGCTTTGGTCTGTGTGGTATTCCTGAAGGCTGCATCGCCCAGATTAAGCGAATGGGTGTTAAAGGCCTGACCGTCGTATCCAACAACTGCGGTGTTGATGGTTTCGGTTTGGGTGTCCTGCTGGAAGACATGCAGGTTAAGAAAATGATCTCCTCTTACGTTGGTGAGAACGCGCTGTTCATGAAACAGCTGCTGGAAGGCGAGCTGGAAGTTGAACTGACTCCACAGGGCACTCTGGCTGAGAAAATGCGCGCTGGCGGTGCGGGCATCCCTGCTTTCTACACAGCAACCGGTTACGGCACGCTGGTAGGTGAAGGTAAAGACGTACGTGAGTTCAACGGTCGCAACTACATCCTGGAAGAATCCATCACCGGTGACTTCGCGATTGTTAAGGGCTGGAAAGCAGACCGCTACGGCAACGTGATCTACCGCCACACCGCACAGAACTTCAACCCAATGGCTGCGACTGCAGGCAAGATTACCGTTGTTGAAGTGGAAGAGATTGTTGAGCCAGGCGAGCTGGATCCAACTCAGATCCACACACCGGGTATCTACGTTGACCGCCTGATTCAGGGCACCTTCGAAAAACGTATCGAACAGCGCACTGTGCGCGAAGCTTAAGGGAGATTATTACTATGGCACTTTCCCGCGAACAGATGGCTATGCGCGTAGCTCGTGAGCTGCAGGACGGTTATTACGTAAACCTGGGTATCGGTATCCCAACACTGGTAGCAAACTACATTCCGGACGGTATGGAAGTAATGCTGCAGTCTGAAAACGGTCTGCTGGGTATGGGTCAGTTCCCAACCGAAGAGGAAGTAGACGCGGACATGATCAACGCAGGTAAGCAGACTGTAACGGCTGTGACCGGCGCATCTATCTTCTCCTCCGCCGAGTCTTTCGCCATGATCCGTGGCGGTCACGTAGACCTGACCGTACTGGGCGCATTCGAAGTAGACGTTGCTGGCAACATCGCGTCCTACATGATCCCAGGCAAACTGATCAAAGGCATGGGCGGCGCAATGGACCTGGTAGCCGGTGCAGACAACATCATCGTGCTGATGACCCACGCATCTAAGCACGGCGAATCCAAACTGCTGACTAAGTGCTCCCTGCCGCTGACTGGCGCAGGCTGCATCAAGAAGGTTCTGACAGACCTGGCTTACCTGGAAATTGCAGACGGCAAGTTCCACCTGAAGGAACGCGCACCAGGCGTTTCGGTAGAAGAGATCATCGAGAAAACCGAAGGCGAATTGGTAGTACCGGATCACGTGCCAGAAATGACATTCTGATCCACTCCTCCGGGCAAGGAGAGGCCCGGAAACGTTACTTGTGACATTGCCTCTTTACATGAGCTCCGCTCATCCTTGTGCACTCCCGCTTCGGCGGGAGTTTTTTATCCAGTATTGATCTTGTCCTGAACACTGGACGTCAAATCCACCAGCATATCACCCACCGCAATCAGGTTGCGGCTAATCTCACGCACCAGGTTGATCATCAACACACTGAAGTCTTCCGGATACTCCATCTGGAACTCGTGAAACAGATCGCTACTGATCTCAAGCACCAAGCTATCTGACTCGGCATACGCCCAGCCAACACGCGGCTGAAGACTGATCATTCCAACAAAACCAATCTGCTCCCCGGAGCCATAATCACTCAAAAACGCCCAGTTACCTTCCGAGTGCTTATAGAAAGAGACCTTGCCTTGAAGCACAATATAAAACCGGTCCGAGCGTTCTCCTAGGGTAAACAGCTCCTCTTTCGGTTGGAGAGAATAAACCTGACCACGGTTTAAGAGATACATGATGGCGCGATCAGATAGCGCACCAAAGATTGCGAACTCACGACACACCTCAACGGGCATCATGTTCGCGATATCGTCGTAACGAAGTTTGTTCATCTACTACACCTGCAAACTCCAGATCGTTCAGTCTTAAGTTTAGGCGCTTCTACCTGAGCGCAGAATGAACAATTAGGCGTAGAGAGTTTGTAGCAGCGGGCTTTTATGCCCTTTAGGGTGCCGAGGGCGACATGTTTCCTAAGGTGAGTGCAGGTCGCGGTCGGAGCCCGCTGCTACAAGTGTTTGTTCAAGCATATGTAGGGCAACCTTCAGGTTGCCGGCAGCCTGATCACCTTCGATGACGACGAGGCTGCCCTACAAAATCCCCCCCGATCAATTCGGTTGGTACACCCGCAAAAAACTCGCAAAGCGCGGTTTCCCATAACGGGTTAATCCCGTGAACTTATACGTCACCCACTCCCCTACTGCTGGAGGATCGGCGCGCTGAGCATCACTGAACCCGGTCCCTAAACGAAACTGCACACCATCTGACCTCTCCACCAGCAACGCCCCTAACTTACCTGCATATTTTCCTTTACCCGGCAGATGCCCAATAACGCGTGCCTCCGCATCCTGCCAGGGCTTCAGCTTTAACAACGCATTGGTACGGCCAGATTGATACAACGCGTCCTGATGATGCAGCATCAGCCCTTCACCGCCGGCTAACACCAGACGATCCAGCTCGTTCATCAACGCAGATTCCGTATTCACCCGATATTGCGGAATCATCCGCACCCAGGCTTTACCAATCCGGTTCACCACCTTTTCCATCGCCTCAACACGCTCAGTGAAGGTGCCTGGGTGACCGGGCAGATCAAAGACCATATAACGAACCGCTAGCCAGTCTGAGTTGTCAGGTTGTTTACGACGGACAATCGCGGATACCACCTCGAACTGTTCACGCCCGATCCATAGCTCCGCATCTAACGGGTAATCCGGCAGTACTTCCGTAAACCATTCGGGTGCTGCAATCGGGTTGCCTCGACGGGTCAATAGCTGCTTGCCATCCCAAAACCCACGCACACCGTCGAGTTTTTCACTCACCCAGTATTGAGAGACGTCGATCCCGCGCTCGTAAACATTAGCGAGCTGCAGTTCAGGCTTTTCAGCAGATACGAAAGAGGTAAAGAAGAGACCGGTCCACAGGACCAACAGACGTAGATAGAACATGGCGATTCCTCCCTGAAGCCATGAAGCCTTCCGATCCGTGGAAGGCTGTTTTGGTATGAGATCGGTTGTTAAACGCGTTCGGTATCAAAGAAACGGCGCATTACACGAGACAGGTTATAGGCATCCTGGCTGCCTGCCAACTCTCGAATGGAGTGCATTCCAAACTGTGGCACACCGATATCCAATGTACGCACACCAATCTCAGCGGCAGTGATCGGCCCGATGGTGCTACCACACGCCATATCGGAGCGCACCACAAACGCCTGTACCGGCACCTCTTCCTGCTCCGCCAAATGACGGTACAGAGTGCTGGTTTCACTGTTGGTGGCGTATCGCTGATTTGCGTTGATCTTGATAACCGCGCCGTCATTGATGATCGGGCCGTGGTTGCCATCATGCTTGTCGGAGAAGTTCGGGTGCACACCATGAGCGTTATCGGCAGAGATCATCACCGAACGGGACAACGCACGGTTACGTGCTTCAGCATCTGGCACGATTCGCTCCAGCAACTGCTTCAACATCGGCCCCTGTGCACCGGCAGCGGACATGCTGCCCACCTCTTCGTGGTCGTTGCAGACCAACAGCGCCCCTTGATCCATATCGCTGTTCAGCAGTGCATCAAGACCAATAAAGCAGCTCAACAGGTTATCCAGTCGCGCGGAGGCAATAAACTCATCGTTCAGACCTACAAAACCCGGCTTCTGGGTGTCGTAGAAGCACAGTTCGTAATCGAACACCTGCGCCACATCACTCACACCGTCCTTTTTAAGCTGAGTTTTCAGCAATTCGCGGAAGTCCGGTTTTTCCTCAGTCTGCCCTAGAATCGGCGGCAGATAGGTTTGCGCATTGATGCTGCGCTCTTTGTTGGCTTCGCGGTCCAAGTGGATCGCCAAGCTCGGAATAATCGCCACCGCCTTTTTGAAGTCGATCAGTGCATCCGCCAGTTCACCACCCTGGGTACGGTAGCTCACACGGCCCGCAATCGACAGATCACGGTCAAACCAAGGGTTCAGCAACACTCCGCCATAAACTTCTACACCCAACTGGAAGTAGCCGTTATTGTGCATCTCTGGTGTTGGTTTCACTTTCAGGCATGGGGAGGCGGTGTGCGCCCCCCCCATACGGAAGCCACTCTCCTCAGCAGCCCCCTTAGGCATCACCCAGGCAATAATGGAAGAACCATTACGCACCACGTAGTAACGACCACCTGCTTCTACACTCCAGCTGTCACCTTCCTGCAATGCTTTGAAGCCTGCAGCTGAAAGACGGCTCTCCATCGCTTTTACCGCATGAAACGGCGTGGTGGATTCAGACAGAAACTCTACCAACGACTCATTAAATTGCGCCTGACTCATCACATTACTCCGCAACAGGTTCTTTAATTTCCAGCAACTCAATCTTAAAGATCAGCGCTGAGTTTGCCGGGATAGTTGGATTTGGACTGGTCGCACCGTAGGCCAGGTCGGCCGGCACGTAGATATTCCAGATACCACCTTCCTTCATTTTAGGCAGTGCTTCTTTCCAGCCGCGAATCACACTCTTCAACGGAAACTCAGATGGCTTGCCCCGTTTGTAGGAGCTATCAAATACCACATCATCAACCCGCTTACCTTCGTAGTTCACCACAACGGTATCCTGCATACGTGGAGAACGACCGGTACCGGCCTGTACGATCTCGTACTGCACGCCCGACGGCATTGTGCTTACACCTTCGCGCTTGGCATTCTCTGCCAGAAACGCTTCACCCTGCTTGCGGGTTTCGTCGTTTAGCGCCTTATCGATCAGCTCCGCACGGAAGCGCTTCTCTTCTTCACTCTCGCTACACCCCGTCACCAGCAGCGCAGACACCAGAACCAAGCCGAACAGTCTTTTCATATTCACAAACCTAACAACGGAATCCGTCCTAATAACTGCTTGATTTTACAACAGCTGGCCCCATGTCTAAACTCAGGAATGATTTGAGATTCTACGAACAATGCCGTGTTGCTCGTTTGCTGAGAAATATCCCTTAAAATCGTGATGGAACTCAGCTCTGTTTACTCATGTCATACAGAACAACAATGTAACCGGTGTATCGGGTGTATCTACAGTATGATGCGTAAAACGCTCTCCAGGCTTATAGCAGCCGTAAGTTTCTCTGCTCTTGTTCCTTTCTATACCGCATCGGCACTGACCGAGGGTCCACTGCGAGCCGAACCGGACCACAAGAACACCATCGTCGAGATCATGGAGTCCCTTAAGCTTGGTCACTATAAACAGATGACCGTCGACGATGCCCTGTCTAGCAAGCTACTGGACAAGTATCTGGATGACCTGGACCCGTCTCGCAGCTATTTTTATGCTAGCGATGTCGACAGTTTCCAGCGTTTTCGCACCCAACTGGACGATGATCTGCTCGACGGTGATCTGACCGCCGCATACGAGATTTTCAACACCTACCAGGCCCGCAACCGCGAGCGCCTGACCTACGCGCTTGATCTGCTGGAAAACGGTTTCGCTTTTAATTTTGAGCGCGATGAAACACTGGAAGCAGACCGCTCTGAATCCGCTTGGATGCAGGATCGCACCGCCATGAACGACTTGTGGCGTAAACGAATCAAAAGCGCAC
>NZ_CAXRBQ010000042.1:0-15801 GCF_964228735.1 Pontibacterium sp.
CCATTCAACAGGAATGTTTTGAGCAAATGTGCTCAGATCGGTAAATGAACTTAGCTCGTTAATATCGAGCAATGACTGTTGAAGAGGCACAAAAAAATCCGGTATTCGATGAGGAATACCGGATTTTGTGAAAGTGCTTAGATATTGGCAACTCTTAACCGAACAGCATTGCGGCAATTGCCGGGCTTTTTGTTGACGCGATCTAAACAGGTTGTGTTGGGCTTCGAATTACAAAACCACACTCTATCTTCTACTCCCCAGACCAGATCTCTAATGCACGAAACGCACTGTCAGCACAGAAACCATCGTCCAACTCTACACTGAAATCCAGAATCAGATACTCAAGAAAACGTGCGATGAATTTGCGTTGCTCTGGGGTACAGGCCTTGTAGTAGTCATTCGCCGGGCCGTCGTATTCCAGATGAAACAGGAACTGATCGATATACAACTCGTCCGCTATTGTCGCCAGACTCAAACGCACAAACGCAGGTGTATAGTAGATTTTACCTTCTGATGAACAGAAGCAGATTGGGTCCCACCCGGGGTGGCCCAACTCATCGATACCAATATGGTGGACATCGGTGTTACGTAACGTGTCATCATGCTCCGCACACTCACAACAGTGGCGGTAATCGGTAAAGTGCTCCGGCTTATCAGCCGCAAACAGTGTTTCAGCTTCTTTAACCCAGTCCATTACGTATCACGCTTCGAAAAACTAAAGTGTAGCTGACCGGATTAGGAGCCGAAGAATCGGTCATCGACACGGATCACCAAGTGACAGATGCCCATCTCTCATTGAGCTACGCAACGCCTTCGCTGCCCCACTCCAGATTCGCACCGTATGCCCCGGCCTGGATACCACCTCAACCCGTGGATCAGACAGGTCACTCTGCAATCCTTTGATCAATGCATCGTGAGACACCCACTGCCAGTTAAAGCGCTCCACATCACGGCAAACCCGACGCTCTTTGACCTGATCCGTTGTGACATAAGGCACTTCCGCGACGAAGTTGTAGTACCTGCCGGATTTACTCGGCCCCGTCAACGTCAGCTGGCCTATGAGCTCCTCTGAGAACACGCAGTTCGTCTCTTCCCGCAGTTCACGCAATGCCGTTTCTGAAGCGCTTTCGCCCTTTTTCGGACCTCCACCAAAAGCGCCCCACGCCAAGCGACGGGGGTGTGGGTCGAATGCCAGAAGGTACTGCGCGCCCGTGTCGGTGCAGGCGTATGGGGTTACTCCGGCATTAACGTTTTGTAGCCCATCTGCGGCCACTAACCCAGGAACAAAAGCCAGTGTCAGAACCAAGTTTCTAAGCTTTGTCATAGTGAGGTGTATTATCTGATAACGGATAAAAGTGCCTGAAAGCAATATACGAGAATGTGATGAAGGTTGTCAGAAAATGCTGAACACCCCATCATCCGCACTCGGATCGCTAGCACTTAGGTATTCAACGCCAGTTGGTAAACATTTTTGCCATCCACACGGGAGTGTTCTAATTGATGCACTTTCGCAACCGATGCGACCGGTAGGTTGGCAATATCAGCCAGCGGTTGCCACCAATCGTTCTGCTGGTCCGGCTTGACCCACTCGATCCGATCGGCAAAGGCAGTGATATCCACTTCAAGCACAACCGGACACTCTTCGGGCTCAAAATATCGAGCGACGATGGTCTCAACCGCTTCCGGCATATTCAGATGAATGCGGTTTCGAGTGTTATCATTTCCACACCGAGGCACCATGCCGGTTTCCTGTGCTTGCTCCCAAATCTCTGCTCGGATTACACGATACAGCGTCCGCACGTTCGGAGGAGAGGCGTTCAAAGACTGACTTGGGAAAGAGACTTCCAGAACGACACACTCCTCTTCACAGAGAAATGGTCCATGCAATTCACCCGGAGGACGGCTAGCAAAGTGCCCTGCCTCAAGCCACATATCAAACGCGGCATCATACAACCGACCAGACACGATATAGATCTCTTCGGGATAATCGTGTGACTTAGCCCCAAATGCTTTGGTATCCGCGCCCGCTTTAAAACGGGTTAACCGGGTGTAGTCACCGGTGTTCTCATCAATCGCCAGGGTTAGTTCATCAAGCATGCCGTCGGTGCCGGGAATCGGCTGCCACTCACCTGCATTCTCCGAATTAAGAACGTTCCAATAGGTTGCTGTGGTTTTTGTCATAAATCTCTTCCTTGGAATTAATTACGTTAGAAACAGGCGCGATAACACCTAAATCTAACGATCACTCAACATCAAAGCGCTATTTGATAAAGTAGCCAACCACCGCCCAGCGACCATCCGGTTGTTTTTGATTGGTCACCGATTCGATTACACCCGGCTTGTTTTCGAAGTTGGTCACAAAGGTGACGATCACGTATTCACCGCTGGGGATATCTGAGGGTGGTGTGTACCCCTGTGCGTCATCAACAGTTCTGGAGAGCACAGCGCCTAAAGGACCTCTGGCTTGGGAAAACTGCTTTTCCCAGTCGCGGCAGCTGATTTGAGTCTGAAAATAGGGACTGGCAGCAAGCCAGGACTCAGAAGAGCTCTCATGATCCGTAATCTTTAGCCAATCTTCCGAGTTGCTAACAGCTTCTGAAAATTTCGTCATAATCTTCTCCCTTGATTGTGACTTTCACAGATCACGACTCTGCCACACAAAGCAGGTCGTACACTGGTTAGAGCTTCTGTTATTCCATAGAAACCCTAGCCTAAGATAAGATGGTGTTAGAAGCTAATTTAAGCCCACTTAACCTGATTACACAGGACGTTGTATGAGTCTTTTTTCTTCTCTTAAATCAATTTTTTCCGGTGGCGAAGCCAAGCCCAAAGAACCTGAGGCGATGCCATCTGTAGAGTACAACGGCTTTACCATCACCCCCGCCCCAGTTCAGGAAGATACCGGCTTTCGTATAAACGGAACCATCACCAAGGGTGACCAGACTCACATATTTATCCGCGCTGATACTTTGCCTAGCGCCGACAGCTGCGCGCAGGAAATGATCCGAAAAGCGAAACAGATGATCGATCAGCAAGGAGATCGGATTTTTTGATCCAGAGCTAAGCTGAGGTACAACACCGACGATACCGGCACAGCGTTGCTGTGTCCGGAGTATTTCTAGGCTAGCTTTTCTGACGACAAACCGCTTTCAATCAACCAGTGTTCTTCAGTTAGGATCACAATCGGCAAGCCTGAATCACGGTATTCCATAGCTTTTTCAATTTTTCGCCCAAAACTCTCATGTATCCAACTATCCGTAACGTACGTACCCAGTACTAGATAATTAAGCTTTTTAGTCACACTTTTGGCATTAACACCGCCTAATGCTTCTATCGCGGATTGGCAATCTTTTCTTGTTCCGTAAGCACAAGTCCCGGTAAACAAAAAAGACCGACCTTCGAATTCAACCTTTGGGGGCGGAGAACAGATAGGTAGTGTCGAGGTTTTTGATAGTTCTCCTATTTCTGCTTTCTCACCAGAAATACTATGTAGAATACTCAATAGCTCTTTAGATTCTTCCGAATCCAAAATTCCATCGTCAAGCATTTCACCAACCTTATTTAGAAGGTTAATGATAATCGGATTCTGAGTTTGACTGTTTTGTACCAACCATCCCTGCAGAAATTCCGCTTCAGCCTGATCTACAGCGCCATTCGCAGTAATTCCTTTGCTAAGACCTATAAGGGTATCAACCTGACGGTCTTGAATACCCTTTCGATTAAACTGCGTAAAAATATCCATATATCACTCCTTGCTTTTTAGGGTTAAAACTAGCAGCTCAATAGCGGTAATACAGATCGATGAACGAGCTTAAAAGCGTTCTTCCAGAAATACACGACCACTTTCCTATCCCTGAAATGCGTCAGCGTTTGTTGGTTGTTGCGCTTGGGTTAACCCCAAGCACGTTCCCTTTTGATGATCGATAGTGCAGTAATTAGGAAGGAAACACCAGCTTCGAAAAGACCGGCGTTGATATAGATTCAGATGCTAGCTTGAGGATACGTCAGCAGCCAGACGCTTGTTTCTTCGCCACTGAAACACCCCATGTATCAACAAGGTACTGACCACTACAACACCACCCTGAATCGCTTGGGTAGATGGGACTTCATCCAGGAAGATCCAGGTCCAGAGGGGTCCGGTTGCCGTTTCAAGAAGCATCAGCATACCCACTTCTGCCGCAGGTATTCGAGTTGGACCAAGGGTAATCAGGATAAAAGCGAGCGGCACCACAACGAAACAGAGCAGTACCATCCAGCCCCATGCGGCACCTTGCAGGTTGAATGGCGAACCGAGCACCAGGCTGACTGCCGCAATCATCAACCCAGACGTAATCAATGCCGGTGTCATATCGCGGTGTGAACAGGCGCGATCGTTCACGAACTTACCTGCCAGCATCAGCGCTACGCCCAGTGCCAGGAAGTCACCGAGTAAGCTTGGGCTATTCCATGAGCCGGCCAGCACCCAGAAGATAGCGCCCATACAGATCACAATCGCAATCCAGGTGATGGGCGGCGATTTCTCACCGAGAAAAATGCGGGACATGATGGCGGCAAAGAGTGGCTGGGCGCAGATGATCACCAGCACATTGGCTACCGAGGTGAGATTAACAGCAGAGACAAAAAAGATCGCGTTAACCGCAAACAGCACGGCAGAACGGATAAAGGCCGCATCGAAGCTGAACAGTGGCTGGTCCGGTTTTCGCACACGACACCAGATCAGTACCGCCACGCTCAGCAATATACCGCGCCAAAACAGCAGGTCGAAGGACTCGGAATGGATCAGTCGGATCAGGAGAGCATCGAAGCTGAGTACCAGTACGCCCAACGCGGTGAGCGTAAATCCTTTCATGTACTCAGTTTTCAATACTTCTACTCCTGATCCAACTTAGGGGATGTGTATTACCGCAGCTAGCGATTAGTCCGGCTTGCGTTCGCTATCTGCCTGCTCGTCAAAGTCTTCTGGCTTTTCGTCGAGGCCCATCATCCACTCCTCTTCCTTAGCCTCTTCGCCTTCACTGATCGCATCCACGACATCGGATGCGGCTTCAGGGATGGACTCAACAACAGCAACCGCCACATCCATCGCATTGTCTGGCGAAACTTCGGACAGGCGCTGAACCAGCTCGACAGCCGCTTCATGGAATGTTTCGTCGTCTTCGTCTTCGGTTACCTGCTCAGAGTCGTCCTGCAGATCGCCTGGAACATCAGCTTCATATTCTTCAGATTCGTCCAGCTCAGCAGCATCACTCATGGAGCTTGCGACCTCAGCCGCAACCGACGCCGCAGAATCTGGCTCGGCCTCAACAACTGCGACAGCTACGTCTACCGCCTGATCTGGCGCTACTTCAGACAGACGCTGGACCAGCTCGACTGCAGCTTCGTAGGTCTCCTCAGATTCATCTTCAGAAGCATCGCTATCCGTATCAGATGTCGCTGACTCTTCAGATTGCCCCGGCTCTTTATCCAGTTCAGTCTCTTCTTCCGTTTCACCCCAGGTACTGGCCACTTCGGATGCTACTACGGCAGCCACTTCAGGCTCTGCTTCTACAACGGCAACCGCAACGTCAACCGCCTGCTCAGGTGCTACTTCAGACAAACGTTGCACCAACTCTACAGCCGCTTCCTGAAGTTCTTCTGAAGATTCTTCTTCCGTGGAATCCTCCGCCACATCTGCAACCTCATCGGTAGTGTTAGCAGAAGACTGATCAGTAGACTCATCCAGTGCCTCCTCATCAGAATCGCTCCAGGTGCTTGCAACTTCGGATGCTACAGCCGCCGCCACATCCGGCTCAGCTTCAACGACCGCTACCGCAACATCAACAGCCTGTTCCGGTGCAACTTCAGTGAGTCGTTGTACCAGTTCAACCGCACCCTGCTCGATCTCTTCCGCTGTCGGTTCTGCTGCTTCCGGCTCGAACTCTACTTCTGGCTGTTCTGGTTCGAGATCTTCTTTACGACCAAATTCAGCCCGACGCAGGTATGCCTCTTCCAACTCCTCCAGAGATGATCCCTGCTTCTGCTGATCACCCAGATCCACTTCCGCTGCTGCAGCCAGTAGATCACGGTTGAGGTACTCTTGCGCGACTGAAGCTGCAGTTTCTGGTACCGCATCTACGAAAGTCGCTGCAACGTCCAGGGCCTGGTCAGGAGCCACATCCCAAAGTTCTGCGGCAATATGCACTGCATCTTCTTCACTGGTATCATCTTCACGGTCTGCCGGACGCAGGTTTTCACGCTCTTCAGCCAGAACATGCGCATAGTATTCCGCCACTTCCATTGCAGATTCCGGAGCAATTTCCGCAGCAATACGCGCCATTTCCACACGACTTTCCGGTAACGCACGTCCTACTTCCGCGGCAATGCTCACCACCTGCTCGGGATACCATTCAGCCAGTTTTGCCACCAGCTCACCCGCCAACTCAGGACGGGTAGTTACAATGGCATTCGTCACTTCCAGAATCTGATACGGCACGACATCTTTCATCGCTTCGTACAGGCTCAGGACGTTAATGTTTTCTACCTTAGCGACAGAACCAGCCAGCTCAACGGCCTGAAAGGGGTTACTTTTAGCGATTGCTTTCGCAACCTTCACCGCTTCAATCGGGTCGTATTCCGCCACCCCGATAACAGTCTCAGCCTCAGCACTGAGCGGCTGTTCACGCTCTACATATTCGGTACGCGGATCCAGGTCGACTGCAGCGGGAATTGCAGCGCCCTGCATAACGAAGCTTTCCTGTTTTTCGACCGGCAATGCTACGCGCATTCTCATGCGGTAAATAACAAACAGAGCCAACACGACCTGTATCACTGCCAGGAAATAGAACAGCGCGCTATTACCCAGTACTTTCATTACCAATGACGCACTGTAAGGACCGATAACACCACCCACAGAAAACGCCAGGATCATACTGCCCATCGCAGCAACCATCTCATTCTGACGCAACTTATCGAACGCCTCAGAGATACTAAGCGGATACGTACATGCGATGATCCCGCAGGTCACACCCGTGGCCGCAAAAACAGCCCAGATCAATCCCAACGGCGCCAAAATATTGATAAGCAGACAGCTAACAGCCGAAACCACCAGTAATCCAAGCAGTACCGTTCGGCGGTCAAATCGATCGGAGAGATACCCCACCGGGAACTGCAATAGGAAAGCCCCCAGGATCGCTGCACCCACATAAAGCGAGAGCTGGAAATCCACAATGCCATATTCTTTTGCGAACAGTGGCAAGAGGTTGAATGCCGCCGAGTAGATCAGACCGGACACCAGACAACTCACCACACCCAATGGCGATATTTTGAAGAGCGTCCACAGCGGCATCGGCGCAGCATCGTCTATCATTGGTCCTTTGTGACGACTCATCACGACCGGTACTACTGCAACACTGAGCAACACACCCGCGATCACAAACAGCGTTGTAGTGGCCGGATCAGCGAAGTTCATAAAGAACTGCCCAACGAACAGACCGGCCAGAACGACTGCGTTGTAGATAGCCAACACTTTACCGCGGGTGTCTTTAGTGGAAGCGTCACTCAACCAGCTTTCCATGGCTGCAAATGCACAAGCATTACAGAAGCCCAATACCAAGCGCATCGCGCCCCAGACATAGGCATCGGCAAACAGGCTGCAGACCAGCATACTGGCGCCGCCCAGCGATACACAGCCGGCAAACATGCGGATATGACCGGCCCGAACAATAAGGTGCTTACTGTAGATCGCGCCCAGCAACAGGCCTACGTAATAGAGGGATTGCACCAGACCGATCGCATCGGTGCTGATTCCGTCCAACTCCATTCGCACAGGCATCAGTACGTTCATCAGACCGTTCCCAAGGAACAGGATGAAACAGCTGATAAACAGCGATATTAACGATATAAAGGTCGCAGTCACGGCAACGTTCTCTACAGCAAAACGGCTCGTTCATCATCTCCTTCCCGGAAGACATAAACGATGGCCAAACGATTGTTACAGTTAAGTCCACCTGCGCGGTTTTCGAAACTCCGCAGGACTAAAAAACGACAAAAGCCGACAACTGTGGTCTCGGCCCTCAGATTCTGATGGCACGTGACGACGGCATATCGGCTAGTTTGTGTGTGGTGCTTATGGGCTGACGCTGCTCAATCTCGGCCAGCCAATCGAGCGGACTCGATCAATTTGCGTGCATGCTATTGAAGAAATTCCACAAAATCAAAGGATTTTTTGCATGATTTTTGAGCGGTTAATTGATCATGAAATCGGGTAAAACGCTTCAGTAAAAAATACCGCTACAACCAATCAAGTTGGCGCGATAATGTAAGTTTAATAAGTAGTTTTGTGATAATAAATCGCGCATTAGCATATCTGATTGGTCGATTAGATTAACTCATTGCACGCGTGTAGCGGGACGCTGGATAATCCAGGCTCCGATACCTCTCTGATACGATCTACCGATGTTATCCGATCCCCTTTTTCTGTCTATCGCCCTACTTTCCGTCGCACTGGGTGCAGCACTGCAAAGCCTGACGGGCATCGGTATGGCGGTTGTGGCCGCGCCTATTCTGATTCTGATCGAACCGGCCTTTCTGCCTGCGCCTATTCTGTCGCTTGGCTGTGCACTGTGCATTCTGAATACCGTTCGCAATCGGCAGAGCCTTCACGCCGGCAATATTCGTCTGGCGCTGTACGGACGTTTTCCAGGGGTACTTGCAGGCATCCCCCTCCTCGCACTATTGCCACAGCCGCTTCTAATGATTGGCTTTGCGCTTTTGATCATCTTTTCGGTACTTCTCAGCTATCGCAGGGTTCAGCTACACCAGACGCCACGCAATCTGGTCATCGCTGGGTTCTTCTCGGGGATGATGGGCACAACAACATCGGTGGGTGGGCCAGCAATCGCACTGGTGTACCAAAACAGCTCACCTCAACAGGCGCGTGCCGAACTTGGCTTTTACTTTCTAGTCGGTACTCTGATGTCGCTGAGTATGCTGGGACTGTCCGGACAGATCTCTGCGCAGCAGGTATCACTCACCCTGCAGATGCTTCCGGCGGTGCTGGTGGGATTTTTAGGATCGATCTGGCTGGACCGGTATTTCAAGGCAAACTACCTGAAACCGGTGATCGCGCTGTTATCGCTCGGCTCCAGCGCGCTGATTCTCTGGCGTGCAATTGCGCAGATATAAACAGGGTTACTTAACGCTGGATTCCATAATAAAGCGCTCCAGCTTTTTGTCTGTGCCCAGCACGTGCCGCTTGAGCCACTCCCGCAGGAACAGTGACAGGCTCTGCCGCAGATCTTCATCGTAGGTTTCGTGTTCTTCCAGCATGGTCGCCAGCTCACGACGAAACTTATCGTGGGCCGCTTTGTGGGTATCTCGATCAGGGTACTCCAGTGTCTCCATGTACTGCTCTTCCAACATGAAGTGATACTCCGCGTAATCGTTCAACTTCTTAAATACGCTGCTATCTACGTTGCACTCCTTGATCTGATCGATCAGGCGAAACAGCTGCTGATGCTGCGTATCCTGCCAGATCACATCGCTTGTTTTTTGCATGATGACCGAACTCCATTTGGGTTCTTTTCATTCGACTTATCTGATAAGCGTAAGTGCCCGATTGAGAGGGGGCCAGAGTGATTAAAGTGTGGCGTGACGAGGATCAGGAGAACGCGGTTTAGGTGCAGTTTTAAATTGTCGCCCTCAGAGCGGGCTGCTACGGAGATGGAAGCTTATGTAGGGTAGCCTTCAGGCTACCGGCAGTCTGAAGACTGCCCTACAAAATGCCTACTTAACCGGCAATGAAACCGCCCTCAAAACACAAAAAGCCGGCACTAAGGCCGGCTCAAGGTTTCACTGGGAGGGACAGTTCCCGAAACCATTCCAGAATGGGGAATCCTGAAATCAGGCTTGTGGTACCGCTGCATATGCAACGATCTCACACAACATCTCTTCACGTGCCAGACCGGCAACGATCATCGCTGCGCGGTTCGGGTACGGTGCTTCGAAGTATTCAGCGTATACCTTATTGAATACCGGCAGCTGGGAGCGATCGGTCACGTAGATCAGTACCTGAGTCACGTCGTCCATGGTCAGCTCTGCCGCTTCGATGGTGTGCTTGAAGTTTTCCATGGTTTGACGCGCCTGCGCTTCGATACCACCCTCAACTACGTTGCCTTCTGCATCGATAGGGATTTGTGCAGTAGACAGTGTGCCGTTGGCGATGATCGCCCACTCCAGAGGAGCTTTAGACGCAAACAAGTCAGTTTTAACTGGTTTTTTCATAGGAATATTCAACGTTTAACTAAAAGAACAAAAAGAAGATTTGGAGCTGCGCTGCCACACGGCCCCGTCAGAGCGCGATGTGTGGCAGCGTTTCAGAGGATTGAGCCAGCGTCTTACAGACCCTGCTCGTCAGCCATCTTGTTGGCGATCTGCGGTGCGGTCCACAGAGATGGCAGCAGCACCAGAGATACCGGTACGGCAGTCACCACGATAAAGGACTGCAGTGCAGAGATACCACCGGAGCCGATAGAGATCAGGATTGCCGCCATCAGACCCATCATCACACCCCAGAAAACACGTACGCCAGTCTGCGGGTGGTCGGTACCGGTCATTACCATGGATACCGCGTAGGTCATGGAGTCACCGGTAGTCGCTACGAAGATCGTAGTCAGGATCAGGAACAGCACAGAGATCAGGAAGCCCATCGGCAGCTGCTCTGTGATCGCCAGCAGTGCCGCCGGCAGGTTGAAGCCTGTGAACGGCTCGGAGATCACACCTGGGTTGCTCAGCTCGAAAGACAGACCTGCGCCACCGACGATGGTGAACCAGAAGCACGTGATGATCGGCGCAACAACAGAGATCAGCAGTACCATTTCACGGATCGTACGACCACGGGAGATACGCGCTACGAACATCGCCATCAGCGGACCGTAACCCAGGAACCAGCCCCAGAAGAACACAGTCCACCAGTCCAGCCAACCTGGGCTAGCACGGAAAGTTGCCATTGGGATGAACTCGTTCAGGTAGATACCGAAAGAGTGCAGGTAACCATCGATGATGAAGCTGGTTGGACCGAATACCAGGATGAACAGCATCAGGGCAACCGCCAGGAACACGTTTGCACGGCTCAGGATCTGGATCCCACGGTTCACACCACTTACTGCGGACACGGTGTACAGGCCAATCAGACCAACCAGGATCAGTACCTGTGTAGTGTAGGTATTCGGGATACCGAACAGTTTTTCCAGACCGAAGCTCACCTGCAGACCCAGGAAGCCGATTGGACCTACGGTACCTGCAACGACAGCCAGTACACAGCTGGAGTCAACGATCGCACCCAGTGGGCCTTTCATCACACGGTCACCCAGCACCGGGTACAGCAGTGTACGTGGTTTCAGCGGCAAACCTTTTTCGTAGTGCAGGTACATGAATACGATACCTGTCAGGCTGCCCAGAATCGCCCACGCCAGGAAGCCCCAGTGCATAAAGCTCTGTGCCAGTGCGTTGTATGCGGCCTGTACAGTGCCGGTTTCAGCGCCTTCACCTGCGAACAGTGGTGGAGGAGAGGTAAAGTGTGCCATCGGCTCTGCAGCCGCCCAGAACACACCGCCACCCGCCAGCAGCGTACACATGATGATGGAGATCCACTGGAAGGTTGAAATATCAGGCGTTTTGGTACCGCCCATAACCACCGCGCCTGTACGACCCACCGTCAGGAACAGACCAATAATGAAGGTCAGCAGCAACAGCACCTGCCAGTAGGCACCGAACAATTTTGTAGACATACCGAATGCCGCGTTCACCCAGCCTGACACCATCTCGATGTCATACAATGCAAACGCTGCGAACAGTGCGAGTACACCTCCACTGATCAGGAACACGGGCATATCCACGCCTGACAGCAGTGATTTGTTTGGCATTTCCATCTCCGTAGTAGAAGTGGCTGCCTGAGTAGTTGTATTCATATTAGTCTCCTGACGGGGCTCTTATATTTATGATTTCTCAGTCAGAGTGCTTTGGAACCTGCGCAGCAACCCGGTGCACCAGAGGCACTGCGCAGTTTTCCAGTTTCGGTATAAACCGGTATTAAATGAGTACTTCGGGGTGAATCAACGCTGTGGCCGCAGCGCATCATCCAGGAAATTCAGCCAGTTCAGGCCCATGATTTTTGCCACTTCCGCATCACTGAAGCCGCGTGCCTGCAGGCCGGCTGTGATGTTCGGGAAATCCCGGCTGTCACGGAACCATGACAGTGGACGTGGCCAGTCCGCATTGGACTTGGAGCCTTCACCGTAATCTTTCTCTTTCGACCAGCGACCGTTGCGCATCCACTCAAGGACAGACAGTGGCTGATCCTGGCACAAGTCGGTACCGATACCGATGCGGTCTACGCCCATCAGGTCAGCCGTGCTGGCCACCATGTCGCAGAACTCTTCCAGGGTGCAGTCAGGACCGTTCTTCAGGTGGAACGGGTAGAGACTGAAGCCCAGCAGGCCGCCGGATTCGCCCAGTGCTTTCAGCACGGTATCGGACTTGTTACGTTTTGCCGGATGAAAGCTGGTTGGATTGGCGTGGGAGATCACAATCGGACGTTCCGACAGCTCAATCGCATCCAGCGTACTGCGTTCGCCGCTGTGGCTCATGTCCACAACCATGCCAACGCGGTTCATCTCTTGGATGACCTGTTTACCGAAGCGGGTTACACCGCTGTCTTCGGCTTCATAGCAACCACACGCCAGCAGGCTCTGGTTGTTGTAGGTCAGCTGCATGATCATCAGGTTCAACTCACGCATCACCTCAACCATGCCGATGTCATCTTCAATTGGAGAGCAGTTCTGCGCACCAAACAGGATGCCAACCTTGCCCTGTTCTTTAGCGCGGCGGATGTCGTCCGTGCTTTTTACCGGCATGATCAGATCTGGGTTGTTCTCGAAGTGGCGGTTCCACTCGGAGATACGCAGCAACGTTTCGCGAATCTGTTCGTGGTAAACGATGGTGACGTGCACCATCGTTACGCCACCTTCGCGCAGCTGTTCGAAGATCTGACGGTTCCAGTTGGAGTACTGGAGTCCGTCGACAACGATCAGCTCTTTATGCAGATTAGGGGTCATAGGCCTGCTCCGATTACGCACGCATGTATGTAGTTTTTACTACGGTGTAGAACTCTTTCGCGTACGTACCCTGTTCGCGTGGACCGAAGCTGGAATCTTTACGACCGCCAAACGGTACGTGGTAGTCAGTACCTGCGGTTGGCAGGTTCACCATCACACAACCAGTCTTGGCGTTGCGTTTGAAGTCAGTCGCGTACTTCAGGGACTCAGTGCAGATACCGCCGGTCAGACCGAAGTTGGTGTCGTTCAGAGTCGCCAGCGCTTCTTCGTAGTCCTTAACCTTGATTACACATGCGATTGGCGCGAATGCTTCTTCACGGTTGATGCGCATGTCGTTGGTGGTTCCGGTGAACAGCGCAGGCTGCATGTAGTAGCCTTCAGTCTCTTCTTTCAGGACTTCACCGCCGTATACCAGGTTGCCGCCTTCAGATTTAGCCAGCTCCAGGTATTCCAGGTTCTGTTCCATCTGACGGGCGTCAGCAACCGCACCGATGTGAACACCCTCTTTCAGTGGGTGACCCACTACCAGCTTCTTCATGCGCTCAACAACCGCTTCTACGAAACGATCGTGGATGCCTTCAGTCACGATCAGACGGGAAGATGCAGTACATTTCTGACCGGTACCACCGAATGCGCCGTTTACTGCACACTCAACTGCGTTATCCAGATCCGCATCGTCCAGAACAACCAGTGCGTTCTTAGAACCCATCTCCAGCTGGCATTTAACCAGGTTCACAGCAGCAGCAGCGGCTACTTTGCGACCGGTTTCCAGAGAGCCGGTGAAGGTCAGCGCGTTGATATCGCGGGAGTTGATCAGCACATCACCTACCTGAGAGCCCGGGCCCATTACCAGGTTGAAAGTGCCTGCCGGCAGACCCTGACGGGAGATGATCTCAGTCAGTGCCCATGCAGAAGCCGGAACCTGGTTTGCAGGTTTCCAAACAATTGCGTTACCGAAAGCCAGTGCTGGAGCAATTTTCCAAGCGCCTGTAGCGGTTGGGAAGTTCCAAGGTGTGATGATGCCGACAACACCTACAGGCTCACGGCGGGTTTCAATCTCTACACCCGGACGTACGGAATCAGCAGTTTCACCCATCTGACGCAGTACTTCAGCTGCGTAGTAGTGGAAGAACTGACCGGAACGGTAAGTCTCACCGACACCTTCCGCCAGGGTTTTACCTTCTTCACGGGCCAGAATCGCACCCAGCTCATCTTTGCGTGCGATCAGCTCATCACCGATTGCCATCAAAACGGAGTAACGCTGCTCCAGACCGCTCTTCTGCCACTCTTCCTGACCTTTCTGTGCAGCAGCGATAGCAGCTTCGGTCTGCGCCTTATCAGCCTGCGCGTAGTGACCGATTACATCACTGGTGTCGGCCGGGCTGATGTTTGCCACGGTACCTGTACCTTCTACCCACTCACCGGCGATGTAGTTACGAAAAACTGAATCAGACATATTTACCTCCACAAAGTTGATGGATTCATCTTATTGCGCATGATCTAATAATAAAAATTAATAAATAATATCCCGTGATAAGGTTCTTTTATCACTATGATTAAAGTGCCTGATATAGCGTTTGATAAGAGAGAGATCGCCCATGTTGCCCGAACTGAAGATCACCCAGCTAAGACACTTTGTATGGGTTGCAGAGCTAAAGGGATTTCACGCTGCAGCCGAAAAAGCGCACCGTACCCAGCCTGCTATCTCCCTGTCGATCAAGGATCTGGAGAACAAACTGGGTGAGCCTCTATTTGAGAAACGTAACGCCAAAGCAACCAATGCAGAGCTGACGCCCTTTGGGAAACACTTCCTGCCACAGGCCAAAGAGCTGATTGCACACCACGACCGGATTGCAAAAGACATGACACTGATGGCGGAACACAAGACCGGTCACCTACGGTTGGCTTCGGTACCGTCGATAGCCAGCCGCATGCTGCCAGAAATCCTCTCCAACTTTGTAGAGAACGCACCCGACCTGCATATCAGTTTCTACGACGATAACGCCGGTGCTGTTTTGAACATGGTGGAGAACCAGCAGGTGGACTTTGGTATCGCCAGCCTGTTGCATGCGGAAGAACACAGCGACAAGACCTTCACCCCGATCTGGGAAGATAACGTGGGCGTGGTATGCCGCACTGATCATCCCCTGGCGGAGTTTGATGAACTGCATTGGGAACAGTTACGCGAACATCGCCTGATCAGTAACGGTACGTCGCGCCTATTGGAAGGCTCGGAAGCGGAACCATTGCTGGGGCACTCGCAGTTTTACATCTCCAACATGATCTCGTTAGTGGCGATGTTGGAAGCGGGCATGGGGGTAACCACCCTGCCCTGGTTTGCCTTCCCGCAGGAGAGCACCAAGCTGAAGTTTATTCCGCTCACCACACCCAACGTGGTGCGCCGTATTGGCATAATCCGGATGAGTAACAAGTCGCTCACACCGGCTGCCGACTCATTGGTGCAGTTTATTTTGGAAAATAGCGGAGAGGCTGAATAGATCCACGCTTTTGTAGCAGCCCTCTCCGAGGGCGACATATTCCGAGCTTCAAAAGTGTCGCGGTCGGAGACCGCTTATATGGACCCGCCCGGTTTGGCAAATAGTGCTTTCGACGTTTAGAGGTAAGATGCACGCTTATATCCGGCTTCAGTATTGGACCTGTACACGGCCCTAGCCATTATGAGATGTGCACTCTCTTTCCAGATCTGCTA
>NZ_CAXRBQ010000043.1:0-32684 GCF_964228735.1 Pontibacterium sp.
TTCGTGTCGCTTGGAAAGTCACTGTAGATGCCATGCTGCCAGCTTTCGTCGGTCACCAGCTTAGGGGACTGGTCGACAATACAGACGCCGCCCAGACGTTCAGTGCCGAACTGTCGAACGTATTCCCAGGTCGTCAGTGCCCCCATGGAGTGGCCAACCAGAACTACATCATTCAGATCATATTTCTCGATCAGCAACTGCAGGTCTTGTGCCATGGTCTGGATGTGGGTATCGCAGTCTGCCGGATACTCATGGTCACCGTGGCCACGGGCATCCCAGCAGAATACCTGGAACTCATCCGCTAGCTCGGATGCAAACGGCAGCCACTCGCGGGCGTTTGCGGTCCAGCCGTGCAGAAAGATAAGCGGGCGACCATGCCCAAGGCTGATATAGCGGATCGGAAGTCCGTCCGCAGCGATCAGTTTTTCCATTGTTGAGTCCTTTGCAGTTGCTTGCTCTGAGAGTCAGTCAGAAAAAACGGGGCACTAGGCCCCGTTTTTGTTTGGCGTTAAAAGCGCTTAGATCGCTTTCGCCTGATCGATTGCGTTGCCGATGTAGCTCTGAGGTGTCAGGGCTTTCAGCTCGTCTTTCGCTTCCTGCGGCATTTCCAGTGTGTCGATGAACGCTTGGATAGTTGCTTTGTTCATCTCCTGACCACGGGTCAGTGCCTTCAGCTTCTCGTACGGCTCTTCGATGCCGTAGCGACGCATAACGGTCTGGATCGGTTCAGCCAGAACTTCCCAGGCGTTTTCAAGATCCGCGTCCAGAACAGCCGGGTTGATCTCCAGCTTGCTGATGCCCTTCAGGGTGGATTGGTATGCAATCAGGCTGTAGCCGAAACCAACACCCATGTTACGCAGAACAGTAGAGTCGGTCAGGTCGCGCTGCCAGCGGGAGATTGGCAGTTTAGCTGCCAGGTGCTGCATAACCGCGTTAGCGATACCCAGGTTGCCTTCGGAGTTTTCGAAGTCGATTGGGTTAACCTTGTGCGGCATAGTGGAGGAGCCCACTTCGCCAGCGATGGTTTTCTGCTTGAAGTATGCCTGAGAGATGTAACCCCAGATGTCACGGTCGAAGTCGATCAGGATGGTGTTGAAGCGACATACCGCATCGAACAGCTCTGCGATGTAATCGTGTGGCTCGATCTGAGTAGTGTATGGGTTGAAAGTCAGGCCCAGGCTCTCAACAAATTCCTGTGCGTTCGCAGCCCAGTCAACATCCGGGTATGCAGACAGGTGAGCGTTGTAGTTACCAACCGCACCGTTAATCTTGCCCAGAATTTCATTGTTCTTAAGCTGTTTGATCTGGCGCTGCATACGGTATGCAACGTTCGCCATCTCTTTACCAACAGTGGTAGGGGAAGCAGTCTGACCGTGGGTACGGGACAGCATCGGCTCGGATGCGTGCTCGCGACCCAGCGCAGCGATCTCGTCGGTAACCTGCTGCATCAGTGGCAGGACAACGTCCAGGCCTTCTTTCAGCATCAGTGCGTGAGACAGGTTGTTGATGTCTTCAGAAGTACACGCGAAGTGAACGAATTCGCTCACTGCAGCCAGTTCAGCGTTGTCTGCAATGCGCTCTTTGATCAGGTACTCAACCGCTTTTACGTCGTGGTTGGTAGTGCGTTCGATCTCTTTGACACGTTCTGCTTCGGTCAGACCAAAGTTGTCGACCAGGTTGTTCAGCAGGGCGTTCGCTTCGTCGCTCAGGGCAGGAACTTCGGTGATCTGCGGGTGAGCAGCCAATTTCTGCAGCCAGCGTACTTCAACAGTTACGCGTGCTTTGATCAGGCCAAATTCACTGAATACTGCGCGAAGGTCAGCTGTTTTGCTGCCGTAGCGACCGTCAACCGGGGATACGGCTGTGAGGGCGGAAAGCTCCATGTTAATCGATCTCTTCGTTCACTGGTGAAAATCAAGGGCGGCATTATAGCGAAAAAACCGCCCTAACGGTTAGTGATGTTACGGGTTTGGATGGATTTTTTTCAGGGAAGGGCGCATGCGCGACTTGAAGAAGAACAGGTGCCAGCGCTTACCGCCTACCTGACGCCAGAGCATGGCTGCACGAATACCCGCCAGCAGCAGGCTGCGGATCTTGGCCGCGTTTTCGGCGTTTTGCAGGTGACGCGGATCACCACCCACCTGGATGCGGAAGCTGAATGTACTGATCGTTTCCTGATACAGACTGGCCAGATTGGCAATCACACTCGGGTGACAGAAGGTGGAAGGGTTATCCATCGGGTCTGCGTTTTCCGGTGCAAAGTAACGCGCCTGTTCACGAATTTGATCCAGGCGGGTGCCTACAGATTGCATCATCTCTTTGTTGCTGCTCAGTTTGCGCTCCAGATACATCATGCTCAGTGCGTAGCGCACGATGTCCTTGTTATGTTCGGAGCGCTTTTTCTCCACCAGATCCTGCATATTGCGCAAACCCAGCTGAAGGTTGTAGGGCAGGTCATGTACGCCGCCATAAATTTCTTCAGTGTTGTGCGGATTCATCACAAAGGTGCTGTACAGCGATGTTTCCAGGCTGTTTTGCGGAACCATACCACGAGTAGCGATCTGTTCCACGAGCGCTGCGGCCTGGAATAGACCGGCCAGGGCGATGGCTTGTTCGTCGTGCTGACGCGACATCAGGCCTGTTCCTCCGTTTTATTATTTTTTCCTGTATTTTCTATAACTCCGCCACCCAGGCAAATATCACCATCGTAGAAGACAACGGACTGTCCTGGGGTAATGGCGCGTTGTGGCTCGTCGAAAGCCACGAAATACTCGCCGTTTTCATTAAGGGTTACGGTGCAAGCCTGATCATCCTGACGGTAACGGATTTTGGCTTTTCCAGTAAACGGCAGCTTCGGTTCCTCGCCGCTGATCCAGAAGATTTCGGATGCGGTCAGCCAATCGGTGAACAGCAGGTCGTTCTGTTTGCCCTGTACCGCGATCAGAACGTTGCGTTTCAGGTCTTTTTCTGCCACAAACCAAGGGGCTTCCGGGTGGTTTTTCAGTCCGCCAATGTGCAGGCCCTGACGTTGCCCGATGGTGTAGTACATCAGGCCAGAATGATCACCGATCACTTCACCTTCAGGGGTCTCGATCTTGCCGGGTTGTGCCGGCAGGTACTGCTGCAGGAAGTCTTTAAAGCGACGTTCACCAATAAAGCAGATGCCGGTACTGTCTTTTTTGTTGTGGGTGATCAGGTCGTGCTCTTCCGCCAGACGACGTACTTCCGGTTTTTCCAGTTCACCCACCGGGAACAGGGTCTGAGCCAATTCTTCGGTGCCGACCTGGTGCAGGAAGTAGCTCTGGTCCTTGTTCGGGTCCAGGCCTTTCAGCAGGGCTGCTTTACCGTCTGCTTCGCCACGACGGGTGTAGTGACCGGTGGCGATCAGGTCTGCGCCCAGTTCCTTAGCGTATTCCAGGAATGCCTTGAACTTGATCTCGCGGTTACACAGGATGTCCGGGTTAGGAGTGCGGCCTGCTTTGTACTCTTCGAGGAAGTGTTCGAATACGTTATCCCAGTACTCGGCCGCAAAGTTGGCCTTGTGCAGATGGATGCCCAACTTATCACACACCGCTTGCGCATCGGCCAGGTCGTCTTTGGCTGTGCAGTATTCGGTACCGTCGTCTTCATCCCAGTTTTTCATAAACAGGCCTTCGACCTGATAACCCTGTTGCATTAGCAGCAGAGCGGATACGGAGGAATCAACGCCGCCGGACATGCCGACGATTACTTTGGTGTTTGCGGTGTCTGTCATTGAGGGATCGTTCTGTCTTTAATCCAGGTTTTCAAATACAAAATCCATTGGGTAGTTCTTACCCGCCAGATAGTCGTCGATACAGCGCAGGACTGTTGGGCTGCGCAGTCGGTCTTTTTCTGCTTCCAGTTCTTCCCGAGTAAGCCACAGTGCACGGATGATGCCTTCGTCCAGTGGGTTGTCGGGATAGTGCCTCACTGCCTCGGCAGCAAAGCATAGTCGATGATACGTGACGTTGCTGTTGGGGGATTTATAGGCGTACATTCCCACCAGATATTTCAGTTCCACTTCCCAGCCTGACTCTTCCATCGTCTCGCGCAGGGCCGCATCAGCAAACAGTTCGTTCTCTTCCAGATGACCGGCAGGCTGATTCAGTACAACACGCCCACTGGATACCTCTTCAATCATCAGGAAACGACCGTCACGCTCAACTACTGTGGCGACGGTTGCATGTGGCGTCCAACACATAGTGCTTCCTTCTACATCTTACAAAGGCGCAAAAGATAACATTAATGGTATTATTTTTCTTGTATGCGCGTTGATTAGCGTCGCAGTTAGTTAAATGATCCAGCAGAGGTATACGGATGTCCGGTACGTTTATAAAGGTACAGACCGAAGATTTTGAGATTGGCAGCCTGTCAGAGCAGGTGCGCGCAGACGATGCGACCAGCGGTGCCATTGTGACCTTTACCGGGATCGTGCGTGAGATGGAGGAGGTGGGCGACCACCTGAAGGCGCTGTATCTGGAGCACTATCCGGGTATGACTGAGAAAGCGCTGGAAAAAATCGCGGATCAGGCCCGTGAGCGCTGGGATCTCGGAAACATCATCATCGTTCACCGGGTGGGTGAGCTGCCGCTGAACGCAAATATCGTATTTGTTGGCGTAGGCAGTGCGCACCGTGATAACGCATTTCTTGCTGCGCGTTTCATTATGGATTATCTGAAGCGCGATGCGCCGTTCTGGAAAAAGGAGATTACCGGCGAGGGCGAGCAGTGGGTGGAGCAGAAGTCCACCGACATCGATGCGGCCAATGACTGGTAAGCACTGCCTTACTTAACGGCGTGGCTTCGTGCGGCGCTGTTGATGGGGTCGTCGTCCTGGTTTTTTATCACCGGGACGGCCTGAACGATTGGGCGCAGGCAGATTGATCTGCGCCTTTTTGAATTCGCCCTGATTGATGCCGTCCAGTGTCCACTGGCCGATGGCATAGCGAATCAGGCGCAGTGTCGGGAAGCCAACTGCGGCGGTCATGCGCCGTACCTGACGATTACGCCCCTCTGAAATCTTGATCTCCACCCAGCTGGTAGGCTGGTTTTTCCGCTCCCGGATTGGAGGGTTGCGAGGCCAGATGTCGGGTTCCGGCATCGCACGCGCTTTGGCCGGCCGGGTCATGCCGTCCTTCAGTTCCACGCCCTTGCGCAGCATCTCTATGGCTTCATCGCTGATCTCTCCATCAACCTGCACCCAGTAGGTTTTCTCCATCTTGAACTTTGGATGGGCCAGGTGGTGTTGCACATTGCCGTCATCGGTGAGCAGCAGCAGTCCTTCCGAATCGTAATCCAGGCGGCCGGCGGCGTAGACGCCTTTTTCCTTTACATAACTGGCCAGCGTGTCGCGGCCTTCGTTATCGGTAAATTGGGACAGAACACGAAACGGTTTGTTGAAAAGAAGAACGTTGGCCATCAATCAATCTTATGAACAGGTGGGAGTGTTGTCGCCAACGGGGTGTTGTTGGCTGTGCTATATATTACACGCTGCAAGGGATAATTCTAAGAACGCAAATGATCTGCGCTACAGAGTCTGTAATGCAGATTTCACAGGATACGGAGAAGGCTATGGGCTACCAGAATATTCAGGTTCCAGATGGACAGAAGATCACGGTAAACGAAGATTTCTCACTGAATGTACCTTTCAATCCAATCATTCCCTACATCGAAGGTGATGGCATCGGGATTGATGTATCGCCGGTGATGATCGATGTGGTGAATGCCGCTGTCGATAAGGCGTACGATGGCAAGCGCCAGATTGCATGGATGGAGGTCTATGCCGGTGAAAAGGCGACCGAAGTCTACGATCAGGATACCTGGCTGCCCGACGAGACGCTGGCAGCGTTCAAAGAGTTCAAAGTGGGTATCAAAGGTCCGCTGACCACGCCGGTTGGTGGCGGTATTCGCTCCTTGAACGTCGCGCTTCGCCAGGAGCTGGACCTGTATGTGTGTCAGCGTCCGGTTCGTTGGTTTGAGGGGGTGCCAAGTCCGGTGGTTAATCCTGGTGATGTGGACATGGTGATCTACCGTGAAAACTCTGAAGACATCTATGCCGGTGTTGAGTGGAAGGCGGGGACGCCGGAAGCGGAGAAGGTGATCAAGTTCCTCAAAGAGGAGATGGGTGTCACCAAGATTCGCTTTGACCAGATGTGTGGTATCGGTGTGAAGCCGGTCTCTGAAGAAGGGACTAAGCGCTTGGTTCGTCAGGCGTTGCAGTACTGTGTAGACAACGATCGTGAATCCCTCACTCTGGTGCATAAAGGTAATATCATGAAGTTTACCGAGGGGGCGTTCAAAGAGTGGGGCTACGAGCTGGCGCGCGATGAATTTGGCGCAGAGCTACTGGATGGCGGTCCTTGGATGAGTTTCCAGAATCCCAGAACAAATCGTGACATTGTCGTTAAAGATGTCATTGCAGATGCGATGCTACAGCAGATCCTGCTGCGCCCTGCTGAGTATGACGTTGTGGCTACCTTGAACCTCAATGGGGATTATCTCTCCGATGCGTTGGCTGCAGAGGTGGGCGGTATTGGTATCGCGCCGGGCGCTAACCTGTCGGATGATGTGGCAATCTTTGAGGCGACACATGGCACCGCGCCTAAATACGCCGGTCAGGATAAGGTGAATCCGGGGTCGGTGATTCTGTCAGCCGAGATGATGTTGCGTCATATCGGTTGGGTCGAGGCGGCTGATCTGATCATCAAGGGTATGGATGGTGCGATCTCGGCAAAAACCGTGACCTATGACTTCGAACGTTTGATGGATGGGGCGACCTTACTGTCATGCTCTGCATTTGGTGATGCGATCATCGACAATATGTAGGAGTGGGTCGTCAGTCAGCGAGTGACTGGTCAGAAACTAAAAAACCAGCCGGACGGCTGGTTTTTTTGTGGTCGAATCAGCGTTCGACGATGTGCTTAATGACGATGAATCCAGAATTTAACGCTTTCTATATTTGTATGCCGTTGGTTGTAACCTGGTGTATTGGGTGGTGCCAGGCCGCTTCCAAGCCACGATCTATTCTTTGCCTCAAAGCATTTGTTGTAATTTGAATCGAAACTACCTGATCTATCAGGTGGTGAGCGGGCGGATGTTTACAGCGTGCAGGCCTTTGGGGCCAGGCTCTGTATCAAATTCCACGGTTTGCCCGGCCTTCAGGCTTTTGTAGCCTTCAGTTTGGATGGCCGAGTAATGCGCAAAGAGATCCTCGTTATGCTCTTCAGAGAGGATGAAGCCATAACCCTTAGCATTGTTGAACCACTTTACTTTCCCTGTCTGCATAGAAAGACTCCTAATATCCAGATCCAGTGATGATGAAGAATGCGTATGCAAACCTCAACTGCTGCCCTCGGTGCTGTTAAAATATAGTTTAAGAGGACCGCAAATTCCTTTACGTCTTCGCAGGGACACCAGATACTCATCACTCCTGCTGCGAACAATTATAGCATGCAGAATTCGGTCATGTGGATAGGCGTGCAATTAATGTTCAATTGTTTATTGATTTACCCTAAAAGACAGATTTTCATGGAAAACACAAACTTACTGAATACTATTCGCCTGTCGAATGAACCTTCAGACGGCGAAGACTACCCGGATCATGGGGTAGTCACAGAGGAGGCTAAACCCGCGTTAAAGAGGCCTTCGATGTACCGTGTCGTGCTGATGAACGACGATTACACGCCGATGGATTTTGTTGTAGAGGTGTTGATGGCGTTCTTTAACATGAACGAAGAAAAAGCCACTCAGGTGATGTTGGCCGTACATACACAAGGAAAAGGTGTCTGTGGCGTCTATACTCGTGATGTAGCCGAAACTAAAGCTGCGATGGTGAATCAATATGCAAGAGATAATAAACATCCCTTGCTGTGTGAAATTGAAAGTGTATAGGGGGCCGCTATGCTGAACCGAGAGCTTGAAGATACGCTCAGTGCAGCCTTCAAAGCCGCAAAGGAGAAACGGCACGAATTTATGACGGTCGAGCATTTGCTGTTGGCGTTGCTGGATAATCGTGCCGCAACCGATGTGCTGAATGCGTGTGGAGCTGATGTGGAGAAGCTTCGCCAGACCTTGGCTGATTTTATTGACGAAACAACACCCCTGTTACCTGACGATATTCCTAACATCGAAACGCAGCCTACACTCGGCTTCCAGCGTGTATTGCAGCGAGCGGTGTTTCACGTGCAGTCATCCGGCAAAAGTGAGGTGACAGGCGCAAACGTCCTGGTAGCAATTTTTAGTGAACAGGAAAGTCAGGCAGTATTTGTACTTCAGCAGCAGGGCGTGGAGCGCATTGATGCTGTGAACTACATCTCGCACGGTATCTCTCGTGTGTCTGATCATCAGCATGACGCAAGTGAAGCCAGTGTAGAGGGTGAGGCAAAGGAAGATGCTGAGAAGAGCCCGCTGGCCAAATACGCGGTTAACCTGAACGTGGAAGCATCCCAGGGTCGCATTGATCCGTTGGTGGGTCGTGACTCCGAGGTTGAGCGTGTTATCCAGATCTTGTCTCGCCGCCGCAAGAATAACCCGTTGCTGGTGGGTGAAGCAGGTGTTGGTAAAACGGCCATTGCTGAAGGTCTTGCCAAACGGATTGTTGAGCAGCAGGTGCCGGAAATCATTTCCGAATCTGTTGTGTACTCTCTGGATCTGGGTGCACTGCTTGCGGGGACCAAATACCGTGGTGATTTTGAGAAACGTCTGAAGGCGCTATTAAGCGAAATTCGTCGCCAGGAACACGCCATTCTGTTTATCGATGAAATTCATACCATCATCGGTGCCGGTGCGGCGTCGGGTGGTTCTATGGATGCATCGAACCTGTTGAAACCGTTACTGAGTTCCGGTGCGATCCGTTGTATCGGGTCTACAACCTTCCAGGAATTCCGCGGTATCTTCGAAAAAGACCGTGCGCTGGCTCGTCGTTTCCAGAAAGTCGATATTCTGGAACCGACTGTAGAAGATACTTATCAGATCCTGAAAGGTCTGAAAGGGCGCTTCGAAGAGCATCACGAGATCGAATACGAGGATGAAGCGTTGCGCGCTGCGTCCGAGCTTGCTGATCGTTATATCAACGATAAGCATATGCCGGATAAAGCGATCGACGTGATTGATGAAGCGGGCGCCTATCAGCGCTTGTTGCCGCAGGAGCTGCGCAAGAAAGTTATTGGTGTTGAGGACGTGGAAACGGTTGTCGCTAAGATTGCCCGTATTCCACCGAAGAGTGTCTCTGCATCTGATAAGGATCTGCTCGCGAAGCTGGATAAGAACCTGAAAATGGTTGTGCTGGGGCAGGATGAGGCGATTGATACGCTGGCCGCGGCTATCAAGCTGTCTCGTGCGGGTCTGAAGGAGCCTAACAAGCCTGTTGGTAGCTTCCTCTTCTCTGGTCCAACCGGTGTCGGTAAGACCGAGGTAACTACCCAGTTGGCACGCCTGATGGGTATCGAACTGGTGCGTTTCGACATGTCCGAGTACATGGAGCGCCACACCGTATCACGTCTGATTGGTGCGCCTCCTGGCTACGTGGGCTACGACCAGGGTGGTCTGCTGACTGAAGCGATTACCAAGTCGCCACACTGTGTGCTGCTGCTCGATGAGATTGAGAAGGCGCATCCTGAAGTCTTCAACCTGCTACTGCAGGTGATGGATAACGGTACGTTGACCGATAACAACGGGCGAAAAGCCGATTTCCGTAACGTGATTCTGGTGATGACCACCAACGCAGGTGCGGAGCAGATGGCACGCAACTCCATCGGTTTCTCTAAGCAGGATCATACCCACGACGGTATGGAAGCGATTCGCAAACTGTTTACACCGGAATTCCGCAACCGTCTGGATGGCATTATTCAGTTTAAAGCGCTGGATGCAGATATCATCAAAGGTGTGGTTGATAAGTTCCTCACCGAGCTGCAGGTTCAGCTGGATGATAAGCAGGTTGTCCTTCATATGGATGATGCGGCTCGAGGTTGGTTTGCTGAACATGGTTATGACCAGCAGATGGGCGCACGTCCAATGAAACGTCTGATCCAGGAAAAACTGAAGAAGCCGCTGGCAGAGATGATTCTGTTTGGCGAGCTTGCTGAGGAGGGCGGTGATGTTGCGATTACCGTCGGGGAAGACGGAGAGTTGAATCTGGAGGTTATGGAGGCAGCCTGATGGCTGCCCCCATGAACTCGGTCGGGCGAAGGATTAACGTGCGCGGTAAACGATACGTCCTTTGCTCAGGTCGTAAGGGGTCAACTCGACCTTAACCTTGTCACCGGTCAGGATGCGGATGTAGTTTTTACGCATCTTACCGGAGATGTGCGCTGTAACAACGTGACCGTTTTCCAGCTCCACACGAAACATCGTGTTCGGAAGCGTATCGACCACGGTGCCTTCCATTTCAATGCTATCTTCTTTAGCCATTCAGTAGCTACCTCTTGAGGCTTTGCAGAACCAAACCCGTTTTTTTAAAGCGCCGTATTGTGCCTGAAATCTTCAGGCATATCAAAGAGATTATAGAAAACGGGAAGGGGATTTTTGTTGCAGTTATGTGATGGAAACCCAGTGACCATCAAGTAACAGTTCAATTGGTCGGAACATGATCTTGTAGTTCATTTTCCGGCACTCACGTACCCAGTAACCCAGATAAACGTATTGCAGGTGGCGGCGCTTGGTTTCAGCGATCTGCCAAAGGATGCAATAGGTACCCAGGCTCCGTTTTTCTTCATCGGGTTCGTAAAAAGTGTAGATAGGCGAGAGGCCTTGATCCAGTTCGTCGCAGACAGCGATCGCCAGAAGTCTGTTATTCGTGTCGCGAAACTCAAAAAAGATTGTGTCTTGAGCACCGTCCACCAGAAATGAGGTGAATTGATCGATGCTCGGAGGGTACATATCACCGTCTTTGTGTCGCAGTGTGATATACCGGGCATACAGATCGTAGTATTCCTGAGTGAACTGTGGTGTTACGGCGCGGAAGGACAGGTCACGGTTTTTTGCCATGACGCGCTTCTGGCTTTTGCTTGGGGCGAATACGTCTGCGGGGATGCGGACTGAGATGCATGCCTGGCAGTCCTTGCAGTGTGGCCGGTAGATGTGGCCGCCGCTGCGCCTGAAGCCCAGATCGGATAGCTGACTGTAGGTGTCCTTGGTGATGACCGCGTGTGGGTCAACAAACAGGGTTTTGGCCTGTCGGTCCTTCAGATAGCTGCAATCGTGTTCTGGCGTTGCGTAAAAGTGCAAGGTCTTCAGGTTTGTCATCTAATAGGAGCCTCCCCGAAGCTAAGTTCTTCCGGATTAAACACCCAATCGTGGCCGGGGGTAAGATCCAGATATTTGTTCAGGTAACGCTTAAACTCCGCCCTGGGAATCTCTTTTGCGCCGAGACTTTTCAGGTGGTTGTTGCTTACCTGACAGTCGATTAAAGCATAGCCCCAGATTTGCAGTTGTTCGACCATGAGTGTAAACGCAATCTTTGATGCGTCGGTTTCACGGCTGAACATCGATTCGCCAAAAAACATTTTACCCATGGCGAGGCCGTAGAGGCCGCCGACCAGCTTTCCATCGATGCGTAGCTCGACAGAGTGGGCGATGCCCTGGCGGAACAGTTCGCAGTAGGCGCCTTTCATGGCACGGGTGATCCAGGTGCCGTCGCCATTGGACCGCGGCTCGGCGCAAGCGTCAACGACCGCTTCGAAATCTGTGTCAAAGCTGACTTCGTAGTCTCTTTTGCGCATGCGTTTGCGCAAGCTGCGGGAAACATGGAGTTGTCCGGGGAATACAACGCAGCGGGGGTCCGGGCTCCACCATAGAATGGGTTCGCCCTGGTTGTACCACGGGAATATGCCCTGTCGGTACGCTTCTTTCAGTCGTGCGGGACTCAGGTCGCCTCCGGCTGCAAGCAGGCCGTTGGGCTCCTTTAGTGCGGTATGAATAGCAGGGAAGCTATTTGATTCGATGTCTAACCAAGCGATCATATTTCGCCAGAAAAGCGGGCGCTGGGCGCCCGCCGTTCCTTACTTCTCCAGGCTGTCCAGGAAGCGCTCTGCATCCAGTGCTGCCATGCAGCCAAAGCCGGCAGATGTGATCGCCTGACGGTAGATGTGGTCAGCCACGTCGCCAGCGGCGAATACACCCTCAACGGAAGTCTGGGTTGCATTGCCTTCAGTGCCGCTGTGGATCTTCAGGTAGCCGTCTTTCATGTCTAGCTGACCTTCGAAGATGTCGGTGTTTGGTTTGTGACCGATCGCAACGAAGATGCCGGACAGTTCCAGTTCCTGAGTTGCATCGCCGTTAGACTCTTTGATGCGCATGCCGGTAACACCCATCTCGTCACCCAGGACTTCGTCCAGCTGGTGGTTCCAGATGATGTTGATGTTGCCGTTCTCTGCGCGTTCAAACAGTTTGTCCTGCAGGATCTTCTCGCAACGCAGGGTATCGCGGCGGTGGATCAGGGTTACTTCCGCAGCGATGTTGGACAGGTACAGCGCTTCTTCAACTGCGGTGTTACCGCCGCCGATTACCGCTACTTTCTGACCGCGGTAGAAGAAACCGTCACAGGTTGCACACGCGGATACACCTTTACCTTTGAACGCTTCTTCAGATTCCAGACCCAGGTACTGGGCGGAAGCGCCGGTGCAGATAATCAGTGCGTCACAGGTGTACTCGCCCATGTCGCCTTTCAGGCGGAATGGACGGTTTTTCAGGTCAGTTTCGTTGATGTGATCGAACAGTACCTGAGTGTTGAAACGCTCGGCGTGAGCCTGCATGCGCTGCATCAGTTCAGGGCCCTGAACACCGTCAACATCACCCGGCCAGTTGTCTACGTCAGTAGTTGTGGTCAGCTGACCACCAGCCTGCATGCCGGTGATAACGACAGGGTTAAGGTTGGCACGTGCTGCGTATACAGCGGCAGTGTAACCGGCTGGACCGGAGCCCAGAATAATCAAACGGTGATGTTGTACTTCGCTCATGGTCATCCAAAAATCTGAGAGGTTGGGTTATCGCGAAAGGATAGGGGCGAAAAGTAAATTTTCAAGGCTGGACAGCAAATTTATTTCAGATCAATTTCTTTTGAGTTAATAGCCTTTTAAGGAATATGTAAATAATTTAACCAGTGTTGCTTGATTAATGACCGGTAGAGCCAAAAACTGCCTTGGTCGTGTGAGAAGGGTGCGCCTGTCCTGCCCTATCGCATTCCCGTAACCGTGCTACTTTATGTTATGGTCTTAGGGCCTGTTAATACTCACTTTTTTGTTACTGCTGGAGGCCATTTTTGTCTCCAGCCAGGCGAAATGAGTGAGGTTTAGTTATTCTAAATAAGCGAATTTCAACGCAGTGGGAGGCAAAAATGGCCCCAGCCCTTCGGGTTGAGGCTAAAAAAACGCCCCTCATTGTTGCTCGTCTCTCAATTGGAATGACCAAGTCACGCTCCTCGCGCCTCGATGGGCGCTTTTTTAGTCACAACAGTGACAACCAAGTGAGTGTTAAAAGGCCCGGTAGTTGTAAGAGCTTGAAAGTGGAGTGTTTCTGTTGAATTTGACCGACAAGGATCAGCTGCTTGAATTTCCGTCGTTGCTAGCGCGTGTTTTCAAGGAATCGGCACTGATCGTCATCATCGGTATCTGTCTGTTTTTGTTCCTGGCACTGTTGGGGTATGACCCGCGTGATCCTGGATGGTCCCATCTGGGCTATCAGCCTGAAGTCCGTAACTATACGGGCAAAGTGGGGGCGTGGTTGGCAGATCTTTCTTTGTCAGCGGTGGGTATTGCCGCATATCTGATTCCTGTAGTGATCTGTGTACCGGCCGTTCGCTTGTTGATGCGTAAAAACGTCGGTCTGATGGACGCTGTTCCCTATTTTATTTTGCGTTCGGTGGGTGCGCTTCTGTTGCTTGCCTGTGCCGCAGCGATCGCTTCGACCCATCTGGATAACCAGGGGATGCAACTGCCTTTCTCTGCCGGCGGTTTATTGGGTGAGGCGCTGTCCGATCAATTTGTTGATCTGTTCAGTATTGTGGGCAGTTCAGTCCTGTTGTTTACCCTGTTTCTCTTTGGCTGCACGTTATTTGTCGAAGCGTCCTGGGGGCGTGTGCTGGAGTTTATAGGCCAAGGGGTCGTGAACGGCGTAGAGAAAGCACGGGAGCGTTCCAGTGCCCTGGCTGCTCGCCGAGGCGAAAATGCCGACTATGAAGAATACGAAGAATATGATGAGCACGATGAGGAGTACGCCGACGATGTTCGGGCAGAAGCAGAAGTTCCTGTACTCAAGCCTTCTGATTCACGTCCGGTAACCTCGTCTAGTGCCGTTACAAAAGATGATCCGTTGCTGAGCGCCCGCCGTTCAGCCGCAGTTGATCGTCAGGAACCTGAGCGCATTGAGCCAAGTTTTGGCACAACGGATAGAGCTCCCGTACGTAAAGACGTGTCGAAACCTCAGGAAGCTCAGATTCGTAAGCCGGAACGTGAAGCGGTTGCCGTTGTTGAAGATGATGTGCCGTTTGAACCGTCACCAAACAGCCAGCCGGAGTATGTTCAACCTGTTCAGAAGCACGCACCTGTTCAGGATGCGGCACCTGAAGCCGAGATGGTTGAAGCACCGGTGTCTGATCCTTCCGCTGGCCTGATGAACAAAAACTCGCCGGATGGTCAGAAAAACCTACGTATTGTACCGCTGTCTGAGACCCATAAACCGATGCAGGACAAAGATCTGGGGCTGGAGCCTGAGGCACAGGGCAGCAGCCGACCTGCACGACCGAAAATGCGTATCCCATCGTTGGATCAGCTGGATCCGCCTGCACTGAATCAAAGTGCAGGCTACTCACCGGAACAGCTCGAGCACATGTCGCGGTTGCTGGAAGCGAAGTTGAAAGACTTCAACGTGGTCGCGGAAGTGGTTGAAGTGAATCCAGGCCCGGTGATTACCCGTTTTGAGATTCAGCCTGCGCCCGGTGTGAAGGCGAGCAAGATTACCAACCTCGCGAAAGACCTGGCACGCTCCATGGCGGTGAGCAGTGTACGTGTTGTAGAGGTGATTGCCGGTAAGTCGGTGATGGGTATTGAGATCCCGAATGAAGAGCGCCAGACGGTGAGCCTCAGTGAGGTGCTGAACTCCAAGCCGTATCTGGAAGCGTCGTCGAAACTGACACTGGGCCTGGGTAACGACATTGCCGGTAACCCGGTCGTGGCTAACCTGGCGAAGATGCCCCACCTGTTGGTGGCCGGTACAACCGGTTCCGGTAAATCGGTGGGCGTGAACGCCATGCTGCTGAGTTTGCTGTTCAAAGCGACACCCGACGAAGTGCGTCTGATGATGGTCGATCCGAAGATGCTGGAGCTGTCCATCTATGACGGCATCCCACACCTGCTGACGCCGGTTATCACCGACATGAAAGATGCAGCCGCAGGCTTGCGCTGGTGTGTGGGTGAGATGGAGGAGCGCTACCGCCTGATGGCGAAGATGGGCGTGCGTAACATTGCAGGCTTTAACGACAAGATCGAAAAAGCCCGTAAAGAGGGCAACCCGCTGAAAGATCCACTCTGGAACCCGGAAGAGTACGGTATGCCTGCCGACTCCCCTGCGCCGGAGCTGAAACCGTTGCCGTACATCGTGGTGGTGGTTGATGAGTTCGCCGACATGATGATGATTGTCGGTAAGAAGGTTGAAGAACTGATCGCCCGTATCGCACAGAAAGCACGTGCAGCGGGTATTCACCTGATTCTGGCAACTCAACGACCATCGGTGGATGTGATTACCGGCTTGATCAAAGCCAACATCCCGACCCGTATTGCGTTCCAGGTATCGTCCAAGATCGATTCCCGTACCATTCTGGATCAGGCAGGTGCCGAGCACCTATTGGGCTGGGGTGACATGCTCTACCTGCCAGCCGGTACCAGTATTCCAAACCGTGTTCACGGTGCGTTTGTGTCCGATGACGAGGTTCATCGTGTGGTGGAAGCCTGGAAGAAAGTGGGGCCACCAAACTTTGTTGATGAAATTCTGAACGCCGACAGCGGTGATTCAGTCATAACCGGTTCAGGTGGATTGTTCGATGATGAGCAGGATCCACTTTATGATGAAGCGGTGGCGTTTGTGACTGAAACCCGTAAGGCTTCGATCTCCAGCGTACAGCGTAAGCTGAAGATTGGTTACAACCGATCGGCGCGTATGATCGAGGCGATGGAAGCGGCTGGCGTGGTGAGTACCGCGGGCAGCAATGGGCAGCGTGAAGTATTGGCGCCACCACCGGTTAGGGATTAATGATGATTACCTTTTTTAAAAAAGCATGTATTACCGCGACGCTTATCGTTTCTACGGTGGGTATTGCAACGTTCGCACAGGCAGAAACCGCCAGCGAGCAGTTAAAAGCCTTGCTGGATGGTTACAACACCTTCAGTGCGGAGTTTTCACAGATCGCCTCCGCAGATCAGGGGAGCCGTGTGCAGGAATCCACCGGAAGCCTGCAGGTGGCTAAACCCAACAAGTTCCGCTGGACCAGCAACGAACCTTACCCGCAAGTTATCGTAGGTGACGGTACCTACATCTGGGTGCATGACCCAGACCTGGAGCAGGTGACACGTAAACCCGCTCAGAATGGAACAACCAGTGCTCCTGCGCTGATTCTGAACGGTCAGATTAAAGAGCTGGAACAGCAGTTCAACATTGCCGGTGGTGAAGCGTCCGATCTGGGTGACCAGTTGTTTGAGCTGTTGCCGCTGACCGAACAGAACACCTTCAAGCGTATCCGTCTGTTTTTTGCCGGTGAAAAGATCTCAGAGCTGATGCTGGAAGATACGCTGGGGCAGCGCACCACCATCGTGTTCCAGAATCAGCAGATCAATCCGGAATTTGCGGCGGATCAGTTCCAGTTTGTGCTGCCCGAAGGTGCCGACCTGATCCTGGATAGTGAAATCTGATGGACGATCTGTTCGGCGCCCCGCAACAGGTTTACGAGCCACTGGCCGCACGCATGCGTCCGGTGAGCCTCGAAGACTACGCGGGGCAATCTCACCTCTTGGCGAAGGGTAAACCGCTGCGTACTGCGTTGGAGCAGGGCGCCGCGCACTCGATGCTGTTCTGGGGGCCGCCTGGGGTGGGTAAAACGACCCTGGCGAAACTGATTGCTCATCACGTTGATGCGCACTTCATGACCTTGTCGGCGGTGCTGTCTGGTGTGAAGGATATCCGTGCCGCGGTGGAGCAGGCCAAGCAGGTGCAGATGCAGTCTGGTCGCAAGACCATCCTGTTTGTGGACGAGGTGCACCGTTTTAACAAATCCCAGCAAGATGCGTTTCTGCCTTACATCGAAGACGGCACGATTATCTTTGTGGGCGCCACTACGGAAAATCCCTCTTTCGAACTCAATAATGCACTGTTATCCCGTGCCCGCGTTTACCTCCTGCGTAGCCTTGAGGTAGAGGATATTCGTGGTGTAATCGATCGGGCGCTGGCGGATAAAGAGCGTGGTCTTGGCGGTCGTGATCTGGTAATCGCTGAAGGCCTATTGGACAAGCTCGCTGTTGCCGCCGATGGCGATGCCCGTCGGGCACTCAATCTGTTGGAGATCGCTTCAGACCTCGCGCAATCCACCGAGCTGGGCGAAGTTGTGGATGATGCCGTAATGGAGGAGGTTTTACGCTCCACCGGCCGCCGCTACGATAAGCAGGGCGATCTCTATTACGACATGATCTCCGCCTTCCACAAATCAGTACGAGGCTCGTCTCCGGACGGAGCGCTGTACTGGTGTTGCCGCATGCTGGATGGAGGTTGTGATCCGCTTTACATTGCCCGGCGCCTGGTGGCAATCGCCTCTGAAGATATCGGTAATGCCGACCCTCGGGCGATGCAGGTGGTATTGTCTGCCTGGGATGCGTTTGAGCGCGTAGGACCTGCGGAGGGCGAGCGGGCGATTGCCCAGGCTGCAGTCTACTGCGCCTGTGCTCCTAAAAGTAATGCACTCTATATGGCTTACAACCAGTGTCGGGCGGATGTGGCATCGCAACCGGGGTATGATGTCCCCGAGCACCTGCGCAACGCGCCCACCTCGCTGATGAAAGATCTGGGGTATGGCGCCGAGTACCGCTATGCGCATAACGAACCGGGTGCCTACGCTGCCGGTGAAAACTACCTGCCTCCGGAACTGGCTGACCAGCGCTGGTATGTACCGGAAGAGCGTGGATTAGAGATCAAGATCGCTGAAAAGCTTAAATACCTTCGTGGGCTGGATGCGGAGAGTCCCCAGCAGCGTTACAAAAAATAGTGTGTAAGGATTGATGCTATGCAAAGCCTAATCGCTGTAGCCGTTGGTGGTGCGTTCGGTGCACTAGCCCGTTATGGATTGAGTCTGATGCTCAATAACGTCGAGCATAAAATCCAATTTGGCACGCTGGCGTGTAACGTGATTGGTTCCTTCCTGATGGGTGTCCTGTTTGTGCTGATTCTGGAAAAAGAGCACTGGAGCCCGGAGTTGCGCCCCCTGTTGATGGTGGGTTTTATGGGTGCTTTCACAACTTTTTCCACGTTTTCGCTCGAAACCGTCGCCATGCTTAGCGAAGGGCATGTTATGTGGGCGGCGATTTATATATTATTAAGCGTCATTTTATGTATCACCGCCCTGGCTGGCGGTTTGTGGTTTACACGCTTGTTTTAAAACTAAGGTGCATTGAGTCCCATGCTTGACCCAAAAATTGTACGTTCCAACCCGGAAGAAGTAGCAGAGCTGCTGAAGAAAAAGGGATATGAGTTCCCGGTAGAACAGTTTGTTGCGCTGGAAAATCAGCGTAAGGAACTTCAGGTTCAGACCGAGAACCTGCAGAGTGAACGTAACACCCGATCGAAAAGTATCGGTAAAGCCAAAGCCGCTGGCGAAGATATTCAACCGCTGCTGGCTGAAGTTGCTGACCTGGGTAGCAAGCTGGATGCGGCGAAAGCTGGACTGAACGAATGTCAGGCTAATCTGGAAGATTTGCTGTCGGGTGTACCAAATATCCCGGATAGCTCCGTACCGGAAGGTGAAGACGAAGACGACAACGTTGAAGTGCGTACCTGGGGCACACCGCGTCAGTTCGATTTTGAGCCGCAGGATCACGTTGCTCTGGGTGAGCAGGGCGGCCTGCTGGACTTTGAAACAGCTGCCAAGATTACCGGCTCCCGCTTCTCTTTGCTGAAGGGCAAACTGGCGCGTCTGCACCGTGCACTGACCCAGATGATGCTGGACACCCAGACCATGGAACACGGTTACGACGAAGTGTACGTGCCGTACATGGTAAACAGCGATTCTCTGCGTGGTACCGGTCAGCTGCCGAAGTTTGAAGAAGATCTGTTTAAGCTGCCATTTGGTGACCGCCACTACTACCTGATCCCGACTGCAGAAGTACCGGTAACCAACATTGTTCGTGACGAGATCGTGGATGCGGCGCAGCTGCCGATGAAGTTTACCAGCCACACGCCATGCTTCCGTTCAGAAGCCGGTTCTGCGGGGCGCGACACACGTGGCATGATCCGTCAGCACCAGTTCGAGAAGGTAGAGATGGTGCAGATGGTTGAGCCGTCAAAGTCCTGGGACGCGCTGGAAGAGATGACCGGTCACGCGGAAGCGATCCTGCAGAAGCTGAACCTGCCTTACCGTGTGGTTGCGCTGTGTGGTGGCGATCTGGGCTTCAGCGCTGCTAAAACCTACGATCTGGAAGTATGGCTGCCAGGTCAGCAGAAGTACCGTGAGATCTCTTCTGTATCCAACATGACTGACTTCCAGGCGCGCCGCATGCAGGCACGCTGGCGTAACCCGGAAACCGGCAAGCCTGAACTGCTGCACACGCTGAACGGTTCAGGTCTGGCGGTAGGTCGTACTCTGCTGGCGGTGATGGAGAACTACCAGACTGCTGACGGCAAGATCGCGATCCCTGAAGCGCTGCAGCCATACATGGGCGGCGTGACTGAGATCTGATCAGCGCAGCGTTAGCCAAAAGAAAAGGGTGTCTTGATGACACCCTTTTTTGTGGCTGAAGGCTTTTCGAGGGTTTTCGTTGTTTGAGGGTTGCTCAGGCTTCTACAAAGTCCTGACGTTGTTTCAGTTTACGAATCTCCTTATCGCAGCGCTTGTGCACTTCCGCGCTGTTTCCGTTCTGTTCTTTGTGTTTCTGGCCAAAGCTACGTACGACAAGCTGTCGTGTGGCCAGTCCTTCGTAGCAATCTTTCAGGTCTTCCAGCGTGAGTGATGCTACGGCGTTAGCCAGTTCGGTATGGCTGTCAAAATCCAGTGCTTCTTCATCGATATCTTTCCAGAAGCGGTTGGAGCGGGCCGTGAGGTTTTTGTCCTTTTTCATCACCTTACTGATTACGCTGCGTTTCAGCTGTTCCAATTGTTCCTCAGACATACTGTCGATCTGGCCGCGCAGATCTCCGATGAACTGCTCAATGTGATTTTCCAGCAGTTGAGGTTCGGCCACTGGGCTTTGCACAACAAAGGCAACACCCGGGGTTTTCGCCATAACGACCGGGGTCTGGAACACGATGTATCCAAGCTGTTTTTCGGTACGTAGTTCGTTGTAGAACGGGGAAGCCATCAATTCACTCAGCAGCTTGAGCTTGGCATGGGTTTTGACCTTGGTGTCTTTGCCCTGGTAGTAGATGCTGATCGCGGAATCGTTGTGGCGGATGTCGAGGGTTTGTACCAGCGGTTTGCCATCCCCCAGGCGTACTACCGGTGCCGCTACTTCAGGTGTCGCCTGCTGCAGTGGCACGAATTCGCTTTCAACTATGTGTGCCATCTCGATTGCTTCATCGGTGGTGACGTTACCGTGGGTCATCATGCGGATGTTGCTCTCGGCAAACAGACTAGGGATGAAGTGCTCGACCTGTTCCAGAGTAATGTTATCCAAAGCGGCAACTTTCTCCTCCACGCTCCACTGGGGCATCAGCAAACGGAAGACTTCACGCATGGTCTGGTTATACGGGCGGTCCTTGTTGCTGTTAAGCAGCTGGTTGCGGTACTGGTCCTTTAGCATTGCAAAGCGCTGCTCATCAAACTTCGTCTCTTTCAGGGAGCGACTGATAATGCCCAACAGCAAAGGCTGTTTGTCGCTGAAACCGGAAACGCGGACGCTGAAACCACGGATATGGCTGTAGATTCGGCTGGACAGCCCGGCAAGTTCCGCATCGTAAAGGGTTTCGTTCAAGCGATCAGTTACCAACTGGGTATAGAGCGTTGTCATGATCGCCTGTTCCACACTCTGATTGGCGTGCGGAGTGGCCACGGAAAAGTAGGTATCCGCTTTAGGGGTTTTAAATTCCTTGTCCTGCAGATGCCAGAGGGTCATGCCGTTACGTTCGAAGACCACTTCCGGTGCAGTCAGGTCGTAGTCGTTCGGAATCGGTTTAATATCCAGATTTTTGGCGATGAATGGATTCTGGCTGCGTATATCCAGCTCGGCAATTGATCTTGGGTTGCGCCAGCGCTCAAGTTCCTTATCGGTTAATGCGTCAACGCGGTAACCGGTGTTGTACCAGGGGTCGAGCCGGTTGGATTTTATTTTCGGAGACTGTGTCGTGATCAGCATGTTGTCCGGGGTTAGCTGATCTAGGTATGACTCAATTTTCTTTTTGTCGAAGTGTGCCATGACATACGGGGCATCGAACACGTGTTCCACCGGATAGCGCTGCATCATCGCAGCCAGATGGCTGACCTCTTTGATCGGACTGGTGGCGGGCTGGAACTTGAATGCAACCTCGCGCAGGCGTTTCTGTTCTTCGTACAGTGACTTCTGTATCCCCTCATCTCGAATCGTATCGAGGTACGCAAAGAATGACTCAATCACTTCACTTTGATGCTTAAGCCCTGTGTCAGTCAGGGTTACTGTTACCTTGAATGCGGCTTGGTCTTTCAGATCGATACCGAGAGAGGTGCTCAATCCGGTGGCATAACCTTGATCTTTCAGATGTGCCAGTAAGCTGCCATGTCCCTCATAACCTACCAGATCAGAGATATAGGCTAGGGGTTTCTCTTTCCAGGCATCACGCACACTGTTTACGGGGAACGTCAGGGTAAGTGCGTTGTTGTCTTTGATGGTCTTGATATGCAGATGAGCGGGCAGGGTGTCGGCTTCGAACAATGGTGCTTGCACTTTGACCGGTTCGGTATGCCGATTCGGGATAGAGCTGAACTTCTCCATCACCATTTTCTTGAGCTCGGGGATCGACTCTTTACACTCAACAACCAGTGTCATCAGGTTGGAGGAGTAGTATTCGTTGTAGAACTCGACGAGGTCCTCCCGCACATCGCCTTTCAGCGTTTTGAGTGTGCCCACACTAAAGTTGCTGTATTGGTGTAATGGGTTCATTACCGCCTTGGTGGCAGCGCTGGAACGACGGTTGTCATCGCGCACCTTGGACTTGAATTCGGAGTGCACGGCATAACGTTCCCGCTCTACATACTTTTCATCGAGTAGGGGGGCAATAAAGAACTGAGCGAAACGATCCAGAGCGGGCTCCAGACTGTCGGACGCCACATCAAAGTAGTAGTTGGTGTTTTCGTGCGCGGTATAGGCGTTGAGTTTCCCGCCGTGAGATTGAATGAATGTTTTGTATCCGCCTGCCTCCGGATACTTTTGCGTACCTAGAAACAACATATGTTCAAGAAAGTGAGCAAGACCTTCACGACCTTCCGGATCGGCATTAGAACCCACTGCAATATTCATTGCGGCCGCCGCCTTATCTGCCTTGGGATCGGAGATCAGCAGTACCGAGAGGTCGTTCGTTAGCTTAAAACTCTGCAGTTCACGGTGATCGTTTGGGTTCTTGTGGATGCCGGCATAGGCGGCTTTACCCATGAACACAAGTGCGGTCATACCCAGAGCGTGGAGCACGGAGCTAACCAGCTTTTTTCGGGTCATACCTTTGGAAAACATAACAAGCCCTCGCGAATTCAGATTAACCGAGAACCCGGATAGAGGCGTCGGGTCCTTGCGCGAGGTGCTATCGATGGGCGGTCGGTACGGAACTGAGTAAAAAACAGATCATTTTTAAGCTTAAACAAGCTGGATTGAGATGTCCAATAAATGATCATTAGTCATCCTTTGCTGTTTTTGTGCGGTATGGACGTCGATATCACTTGAACAGTCGACCGCCGTATTGGGTATACTTGCGCAAAATGTCGATAGAGGTGATGGCGGAAGACCATGGATAAACGGTATGACGTTCTGATTGTGGGTGGTGGTATGGTTGGTGCGACCATCGCCTGTGCGCTGGGTGGTAGTGACCTGTCGGTTGGGGTGCTGGAGTATCAGTATCCAAAAGGTTTTGACCTGGAACAGCCTCGTGATCTTCGTGTATCCGCTATCAGCGTTGCATCGCAGAATGTGATCGACATGGTTGGGGCCTGGGAGGGCATCCTGTCCCGCCGTAGTTGTCCGTATCGCCGCATGAAAGTATGGGAGTCGGACGAGCAACGCGCTGCCACCGAATTTGTCTCCGACGATATCTCTGAACCTTATCTGGGCCACATTGTTGAGAACCGAATCATTCAGCTTGCGCTGCTGGAGCGCATGGCGGCGTTTGATAATGTGGATCTGATCTGTCCGGCGAAGACCGTGTCCATAGATTACTCTCCGGGTGCTAGCGTAGTTACATTGGAAGACGGTACCGAGCTGGTGGGGCGTCTGCTGGTGGCTGCGGATGGAGGTGAGTCACGGGTACGTCAGGCAGCGGGAATTGGCGTGCGCAAATGGGACTATGAGCAGAATGCATTGGTGGCGTCTGTGATTACCGATTACCCACAGCAGGACATCACCTGGCAGCAGTTTACCGCGACCGGACCGCTGGCGTTTCTGCCGTTGCCAGGACCGCACGCCTCTCTGGTCTGGTATAACACCCCACAGAACGTAAAGCGTTTGATGGCACTGCCGGTGAATCAGTTTATGGCTGAGCTGACCGAGACGTTCCCTGAATCGCTCGGTAAGATCGACACGCTGCTTGAGCGTGGTTTCTTCCCTCTGCGCCGACAACACGCTTTGGAGTATGCAAAGGAAGGTGTTGTGCTGGCGGGTGATGCGGCGCATATGATTCACCCATTGGCCGGACAGGGCGTTAACATAGGGATGCTGGATGCTGCAGCGCTGGCTGAGACGATATTGCTCGCGCAGCGCAAAGGGAAAGACATCACGTCTCTGGCGGTACTGAAAGAGTATGAAAAGCAGCGTCGCAACCACAACCTGGTGATGATGCAGACGATGGACCTGTTCTACCGGGTGTTCAGTAATGACAACATGCCATTGAAAGTGATGCGCAACATCGGTCTGGGGTTGGCAGAGCGTGTGACACCTGCAAAAAACAAAGTCATGCGCTTTGCGATGGGGTTGGAAGGACCACTGCCTGCCTTGGCAAAGATGCAGGATATTGTCTGATCCTGCCAGCCTTTTACATAGCTAAGGCAAAGAGATAAAAAATCCGGCCACGAGGGCCGGAAAAAGGGATAAAGGCTGTAGTAGCCAGAGTGGAACAAAAGCGGGGGCCAAAGCAGCCCCCAGAGAGCGCATTCGGTATTACTCTGCAGTGTCAGCAGCTTCTTTCTTCGCAGCAGTGCGGCGAGAAGTTTTCGCTGGTGCTTTCTTTGGCGCAGCAGCTTTAGCCGCTGGCTTATTTGCAGGTGCTGCTGCAACGACTGGCGCTTCAGCAGCTGCTTCAGTTGCTTCAGCAACGTACTTGTTTACAGTCTCAGATGCTTCGTTCATGTACTTGGTCATCTCTGCAACGTAATCGTTGTTTTGCAGGTCAGCCAGGCTTTTCTCTACTACTTCGGTGATCTGGTCTTTTGCTTCGTTCAGTGCGTCGTACTCTTTCTCAGCAACCTCAGCCAGCTTAGTTTCCAGCTGTTTGAAGTAAGTCATCTGCAGCTCTACAGCTTCAGACGGCTCTTTTACTTCGGTCAGTGCTTTCATCTGAGATACACAGGAATTTACGAAGTCAGTAACGTACTCGGACTGCAGTGCAAACAGTTTTTCTGCCGCTTTCTTGTTGATTTCAGCCACGTCTACTGCAGGCTGCATTTTTTCCTTAACGTCGTTCATCAGGTCGTACATTGTTATCACCTTGAGTATAAGCTTGTTTGAGAGCTTTTGTGCGTTGCAGCAATTAGGGTCAATATAGTGGCTAAAAAATAACCTGTCAACCGTTTATTTGTGCGCTGCACAAAATCTGTTTTCTGGAATAATCATTACTTAAAAGTTCTTATGAAACAGTGTGATGCGCGATTCAGTCTGTCGGAATATAAAAAACCTGAGCACATCAAACGATGGTTTGGTGCGTTGCGGTGGTTTTTACAATGCCCCGCATGGACAGACTGAAGCTTCTAGACTAGGACTTAAATGCAACAGTTTTTTGAAACCAGCCGTTGTACCTTTACAATCAGGCTAATAGTGGCAGTCTAAAGCCATGCCGCCCGCGTAGAAGCGGGCAGATTACTTCGATATCTATATAAGGCTTCAGTTTCTATGCAAGTACAGGATTGTTACGCCAGCTTCGTTTTCAACCGTGCCGAATCCATCGCTTCACTTGGTGTGGAAGTGGCTGAATACACCCACATCAAGACGGGTGCCAAGCACTACCACATCGCGGCGGATAATGAAGAAAACGTATTTCTGGTGGCGTTTCGCACTGTCCCAATGGATTCGACCGGTGTTGCGCATATTCTTGAGCACACCGCGTTGTGCGGTAGTGAGCAGTATCCGGTGCGTGATCCGTTCTTTATGATGACGCGCCGTTCACTGAATACCTTTATGAACGCGTTTACCAGCAGCGACTGGACGGCGTACCCGTTCGCGAGTCAGAACGTTAAAGACTTCAACAACCTGCTAGATGTGTACCTGGATGCGGCGTTTTTCTCGCGCCTTGATCCGCTGGATTTCGCCCAGGAAGGTCACCGAATTGAGTTTTCAGAAGCGGGCAACAAGAACTCTCCGCTGGAATACAAGGGTGTTGTGCTCAATGAGATGAAGGGCGCGATGAGTTCACCAATTTCCACGCTGTGGCAGACACTCAGCAAACACCTGTTCCCAACCACCACCTACCACTACAACAGTGGTGGTGATCCGGAATGCATTACTGACCTGAGCTACGATGAGCTGGTTGAGTTCTACAAGACGCATTACCACCCGAGCAATGCGGTTTTCATGACCTTCGGTAATATGCCGGTGCGCGAGTTGCAGCAGCGTTTTGAAGAGCGGGCTCTGGCCAAGTTCGACAAACTTGATGTGGAGATCGCCGTAAGTGAAGAGAAGCCATACCACGCGCCGGTGCGGGTGGAAGAGGCTTACGCATACGAGCAGGACGATATCAGCGGTAAGACCCATCATGTGTTGGGCTGGCTGATGGGGCACTCTACGAATCTCGAAGAGCAGTTGAAAGCGCATTTGATCTCCCGTGTGCTGCTGGATAACAGTGCGTCGCCGCTGCGTCACGCACTGGAGTCAACCGATCTGGGTACCGCACCTTCGCCAATGTGCGGATTGGAAGACTCCAACCGACAGATGAGCTTTATGTGTGGTATCGAAGGTAGCGAACCGGAACATGCGGCAGCATTTGAGCAAATGGTTCTGGACGTACTGGAGAAAGTCGCAGAAGAGGGTGTGCCACAGGAGATGCTGGAAGCGCAACTGCACCAGCTTGAGTTGATCCAGCGTGAGATCAGTGGAGATGGTCATCCGTATGGCCTGAACCTGATTCTGGCGGCGATGCCATCCGCAATCCACCGGGGTGATGCGATTGCGCTGCTGAACCTTGATCCGGTGCTGGAATCCCTGCACGAGCAGATCAAGGAACCGGATTTTGTTCAAAGTCTGGTGAAAGAATGGTTGCTCGACAATTCGCACCGTGTGCGCCTGACATTGCGTCCGGATGCTGAGCTGGCTCAGCGACGTGATAAGAAAGAAGCAGCAAACCTGGAAGCGATTCGTCAGCAGCTGACCGATGAAGAAGCCGATGCGCTGATTCAGCAGGCATCGGATTTGGAAGCGCGCCAGATGCAGGAAGACGATGAGAGCATCCTGCCAAAAGTGACCATCGCGGATGTGCCGGCAGAGATGAATATTCCTGAAGCGGATGCTGCCGACAGCCGCTTACCGCTGACCCAGTACAATCAAGGCACAAACGGTCTGGTGTACCAGCAGATCATCATGGATCTGCCGGAACTGAATGAGGAAGAGCTGAAGCTGTTGCCACTTTATAGCCATCTGCTGACCGAAATGGGCTGTGGTGACCGTGATTACATGGAAAACCAGCAGTACCAGGCGCAGGTGACCGGCAGTGTGCACGCGTACTCATCCGTGCGTGGTGCCATTGATGACGAACAGGCGATCAAAGGTTACTTCACGCTGGCGGGTAAAGCACTGGTATCCAAGCAGCAGGAGATGACCGCGCTGCTACACGAAACCCTGTTCAAGGCACGCTTTGACGAACTGGACCGAATCCGTGAGATCGTTGCGCAGCAGCGTACCCGTAAAGAGCAGAGCATTACCGGTCACGGCCACAGTCTGGCGATGATGGCAGCATTGTCCCAGATGAGCCCGGCGGCACAGTTGGCACACCACTCCCGCGGACTGGCGAGCATCCGTTACGTCAAGGAACTGGACGATCGTCTGAATGAAGCCGCTGAGCTTCAGCAGTTGTCTGACCAGCTGTTGGCGATTCACGAAAAAGTGAAAGTGGCGCCACGTCAGTTCCTGCTGGTGGCAGAAACTGAACAGCAGACCGCACTGGCCGAAACGCTGGCAGACACCTGGGGCGAAGAAGCCGTTGCTGAAGGTAAGCTCTTCACCGCCCCTGCGGTACGGGGAACAGTAAAACAGCTCTGGACCACCAGCACACAGGTGAACTTCTGTGCCAAGGCATACCCAACGGTGACCGTTGAGCATGAAGACTCCGCAGCCCTGACCGTACTGGGTGATTTCCTGCGTAACGGTTACCTGCACCGTGCGATTCGCGAGCAGGGCGGTGCCTACGGTTCTGGTGCAGGTCAGGATTCTGCCGATGCAGCGTTCCGTTTCTTCTCTTACCGCGATCCACGCCTGACCGAAACGCTGGACGATTTTGACAAGTCGGTGCAGTGGTTGCTGCAAACTGAGCATGATCCACAGAAACTGGAAGAGGCAATTCTGGGTGTCGTGAGCTCCATTGACCGTCCTGGATCTCCGGCTGGCGAAGCCAAGCAGGCATTCCACAGTGCACTGTTCGGGCGTACGCCGGAACAGCGTAAGCGTTTCCGCGCACGCATCCTGCAAGTGACCCTTGATGATCTGAAACGTGTTGCACAGACCTATCTCGATCCTGCCAAGGCAAGCGTTGCTGTTGTGACCAGTGAAGCGGCAGCGAAAGAAACGGCTGGCGATTTCGAAGTGATCAGCGTATAAAGCCCACGTTCTGGTCTTATACCAGCCAGGTGTTCCCCTTCTTTCGGGTGGTGGGGACACCTGGCTTTCTTATTTCTGAAGGGATGCAATGGGCGTGTTTCAATCCTCCCCTGTCTATCAGGGGGCTTTACTTATCGTACTGTCGGAGTTCTTTCTGGTCTGCTCCGGTATGGTTATCAAGCAACTGTCCGGCGAAGTACCAACCGAGGTAATTGTATTCGCACGGAATGTGTTTGGATTGATCCTGCTGCTACCCTGGATTGCCAGGGCTGGCCTTGGAGCCGTCAAAACTGAAAAGATCTATCTGCACTTCCTGCGGGCAGGTGTGGGTGTCACCGCAATGACCTGTCTGTTTTATTCCTGGGGCCACCTGCCGTTGGCGCAGGCGGCGCTGCTCAAACAGACCGGTCCCTTCTTTATGCCAATCATTGCCTTCTGGTGGCTGGGGGAGCGTATCTCAGCGATGGTGAAGTGGGCAATTCTGGTGGGATTCATCGGCGTAATGCTAATCCTGAATCCAACAGAGGGCGCATTGAATGTTGCCGTACTGATTGCGCTGTTTGGTGCGATGCTGGGTGGCTTTGCCAAGATTGTGGTGCGACGGATGACCACAACAGAACCTGCTAAACGGATCGTATTCTACTTCGCGCTCTTTGCCGCGATCATCTCTTCCGTACCTGCGGCTTTGGCCTGGGTAACGCCAACCCCTGTGCAGATCGCCTGGTTGTTCCTGATGGCAGGAACCTCCACCCTGGCTCAACTGTTGCTGAGTAAAGGCTATAGCTACGCACCTGCTGGTCAGTTAGGGCCGTTTACGTACTCCTCCGTTGCACTTGCTGCGTTGTTTGGCTGGATGTTGTGGGGCGAGGCGATGTCACTGATGACCTGGGCGGGTATTGTGGTCGTGACACTGGCGGGGCTGATGTCTATGAAGGGCAAGGCAACTGCGGGCAGCTCATCTAAGTAAATTCAATACGGTTTAAACCGGGTAATACCCATGCAATTTATTGTATTGGGTATCAAAGTCTCTACGCCTCTGTATCCGCAAATTGTGATAAATGCGACATTTGTGACAAAATTTGTTTACATTGTCTGACCTCGCCGTTAGATTGTTTGGGTATAAATTAACCTGATTCGCAACCAGCGCACCTTGCTGCTCTCAACGGTCCTGTGCCGTACCTTACTGAAGGTGCTCTTCGGGAATAGGCTCATGCAGATCATCACAAAAAGTTCACTTCAATCGAGCCCGGACCGGGCGGTAGACGAATTGTTATCCGCGTTGCCAGAGGGACGGGCACCCAGTCTGGCGATTCTCTCGGGAAACCACACCCAGTTCGATGAACACGCGCTGGCAAAACTCTCAGGTTATTGTCCGACGTTGCTGGCGGGTAGCTCCTGTTTGGGTGTTATGACGCAGGCAGGTATGGCGCAGGGTGACGGAGTAGGTCTCGGTCTGTTTGCGTTGTATGACGATGATGGTGCGTATGGCATCGGTTCGGCGGTTGTTGGCGACGATCCTCGCCGGGCGGGTTATGCCGCGCTGGAGTCCGCCCTTGCAGATGTGGGTCGCGCCTGGCAAACCCCTGACCTGGTCTGGTGCATCATGCCTCCTGGAAAAGAAGAGGAAGTTGTCGGGGGGATGGTTGATCTTATCGGGGCTTCCGTACCGATCATCGGTGGCAGCGTTGCCGATAATCAGATCACTGGTGACTGGGTGCAATACGTCGATGGCGAACTGTGTCACGACCGTGTTGTAGTGGCGGCGTTGTTTCCCTCAGGCAGTATCGGATACAGCTTTTCCAGCGGTTATATGCCGGATGAACTCAGTGCGCTTGTCACCCGTGTAGAGGGACGTCATCTATTAGAGTTGGATGGTGAGCCTGCCGCAGATGTCTACAACCGTTGGACACAAGGATTGCTGAATGGCATGGCGCCCGGAAGCAGCATTCTGATGCACAGTACCGTTAACCCATTGGGGCGTTTGGTGAACGCCGCTGACGGGTACACGGAATATCTCCTCAGCCACCCCGCTGAACTTACGGCTGAACGTGGTCTGCAGTTGTTCACAGAGGTTAAGGTAGGGGAACGGCTCTACCTGATGCACGGCAGTATGGAGAGCCTGATCTCGCGTGCAGGCCGTGTTGCTGATACTGCGTGTCAACTGCTGGAAGAGGGGCATCATCCGGTTGGGGCGTTATTGGTCTATTGCGCCGGCTGTATGTTGACGGTGGCGGATCGAATGCCGGATGTAGTGAAAAGCATTAATCAGGAATTCAGATATCCTTTCCTCGGGTCATTTACCTTTGGGGAGCAGGGGTGTTTTCTCGACAGAACTAACCGTCACGGTAATCTGATGATCTCGGCGGTTGTATTTGGGGCAGACTAGTATGGAAACGATCGAACAACTGCGCGAGTCATTACAGGAAACAACCCGCCTTAAGGCACAGGCGGAACGTTATCGCCTGGAAAGTGAGTTGTTGCTGGGCAGTATGGAAGCAGTCCTGAAGACGGATGCTCCCAGCGATATGTTTGCTCAGATGTTTGATGTTTTCCGGCAACTCCTGCCCTGCAATTATTGCTTTGTGCTGGAACCGTCAAAACCGGGTGAGATGCGATGCACCGCATGCTCGGAAGGCACCTTTATCAACAGTACCTGGGGTGTTGATGCACTGTTCAAAAAAGTGTTGGAAGGACACACCCTCTCTACATTCCGTCTGGATAAGATCCCTGAATGGCAGCAGCAACCGGAGTCCCTGTGCAATGTGGCAGCGTCTGCGCTCTACAGTCCGGTGGCATTGGAAGAGAATACGGCCATTCTGGTGCTGACCAGTGCTGATGTTGGCGGCTTCAGCAAAAGTGACGAGAAACTGGTTGCCCGCTTCTCGGCGCTGGTTGCACAAACCATGGCTAATGTGGCGGCAAAGCTGCTGCAATCTGAGAACCAGCAGTTGCGTGTTGCCAAAGAAAAAGCGGAGGCAGACCTGATCCATGCGGAGAAGATGGCTTCGATCGGCCAACTGGCAGCGGGTGTGGCGCATGAAATTAACAATCCGATGGGTTTCATTTTCAGTAACTCATCAACGTTACGCCAATACGTGGATGATATCAGCGTGCTACTTTCTCAGATGAGTCGTTGGATTGATAGCGACGAAGAGCCCAGTGCAGATCAGCTGCGAGAATGTCTGTCTGAATTCCGCCGTTTGTGGCAGGAATTGGATGTGGAATTCCTGCGTGAAGATATGGCGAGCCTGCTGCAGGACAACGAAGCGGGTCTGGAACGAATCCGTGATATTGTGCTGGCCTTACGGTCTTTTTCACGACAGGATAAAGGTACCTGGGAAGCTGCCGATATAAATTCAGGATTGGAGCTCACCCTGAAAATGGTGATGAACGAACTGAAGTACAAAGCTGAGATCGTAAGTGATCTTCAGCCGTTACCTCAGATTCAATGCCAGACGGGGCGTCTCAATCAGGTTTGGATGAATATGTTGGTGAATGCCGGTCAGGCGATCGACTCTTTCGGTACCATCACACTTAAAACCAGACCCGTCGAAGGTGGGATTGAGGTCTCCATTGCAGATACCGGCTGCGGTATTTCCAAAGAGGGCCTGGCCCGTATCTTCGATCCGTTTTACACCACCAAGGATGTCGGTGAAGGGACCGGATTGGGATTGTCCATCTCCTACAGCATCATCGAGCAACACGGTGGTCGAATTGAGGTAGATAGCCAACTCAATCGCGGAACATGTTTCCGTATCTTTTTACCGCTAAAAATGCCGCCGGCATTGAGCAAGGAAGGGGAAGCTATAGCTGTGAGCTGAGTACCCTGACAGGTTAGGGACAGCGTGTCGCTGTTACAATCGTGGACCGGGTAACCGGAAAAATTTAACGTGGGACCGATGTGACAGCTGTGCTGTTACAAATACTTAAACTCTAACAATAACTATATAGGCTCCGACGCAGGAAGCGCAGTCGCGACGGGCAGTAGCTTAGATACCTCTCCGTACGTGATCCGTTACTGAGGTAACGGTGAAGGGATGCAGTGCCAATAACTGAATCATTGGATATTCCCTATGTTGATCAGTAACCTTTCTATCCGCACTAAACTCCTCTTAACATCTGTTTTACCTGTAATCGGCTTGCTGGTGCTGGTTGCAATGGCTGTCACGCAGTTGAAGGCTGCGAACGACGGTATAAACCGTATCTACAACCAACGTGTAGTACCTCTCGAGAACTTAAAGATTATTGCCGACGATTACGCCGTATTGGTGATCGATGCGGTAAACAA
>NZ_CAXRBQ010000044.1:0-5440 GCF_964228735.1 Pontibacterium sp.
CGGGCGTTCGTGGCATGGATATCACCGACGGCCATACGGATTTCTACGCCCGTTTCGCACGTCCGGGTGTGGTCGTTGCAGGCTACGATCCTGATCCGGAATCACCGGATCATAAAGTCACCGAGCGCCACCTGGAGATCCTGGAAGCTGCGATCGATGCACAGGGCAGAAAACTAAAGGTGCTGGTGCTGGAAGGGCCGACTGATATCCGCTCTAAGTTCTACCATGAGGAATTTGCAGCGGGCTATATCGGTTTTTACGTGTGTAACAGTGCAGTGCTGATGCAAAAGTTTGGCGACCGTCGTGCTGATCGCAAAGCGGAAGAAACATTGCGCAAGGCATTCCCGAAGCACGACGTTATTGCACTGAGTGTGGATGCCCTGGCCGCCGGTGGTGGCAGTATTCACTGTTCAACCCAGCAAGAACCGATCGCGTAGCTGGATGGGTTTAGGAGGGAAAAGCGCCACTGCGTAGAGTCAGCATATGCAATGGCGCGATAGCAGAGGGCCAGGCCTCTGCTCTGTTGAGTATCGACTTACGCCGCTACGCTGCCGTGTGGGTCGATAACGAATTTCTTCGCTGCACCACCATCAAAGTCTGCGTAACCTTCAGGCGCCTCATCCAGAGAGATCATCTGAACGTTAACTGCGTCCGCAATTTTAGCCTTATCGAACAGGATCGCCTGCATCAGTGGGCGGTGGTACTTCATTACCGGACACTGACCGGTGTGGAAGGAGTGGGATTTCGCCCAACCCAGACCAAAGCGCATGCTCAGAGAACCCTGTTTCGCTGCATCATCAACCGCACCTGGGTCTTCAGTTACGTACAGACCAGGGATGCCGATCTGGCCGCCTGCGCGGGTGATAGACATCGCAGAGTTCAGTACGGTCGCTGGTGCTTCAATGCCGTGGTTGCAGCCACATGCGTGTGCTTCGAAGCCTACGCAGTCTACGAATGCATCTACTTCGCGCTCACCCAGGATTTGCTCCAGCTTATCTTCCATGTCGCCGTCCTGACGCAGGTCGATGGTTTCACAGCCGAAGCTGCGTGCCTGTTCCAGACGCTCTTCGATCATGTCGCCAACGATGACACATGCCGCACCCAACAGCTGTGCGGATACAGCAGCCGCCAGACCGACAGGGCCTGCACCAGCGATGTAAACGGTGGAACCCGGGCCTACGCCTGCAGTTACGCAGCCGTGGAAACCGGTTGGGAAGATATCGGACAGCAGGGTCAGGTCACGGATCTTCTCCATTGCCTGATCGGAATCCGGGAACTTCAGCAGATTGAAGTCAGCGTACGGTACCATTACGTACTCAGCCTGGCCGCCAACCCAGCCACCCATGTCCACGTAGCCGTAAGCGGCACCCGGACGGGCAGGGTTTACGTTCAGACAGATGCCGGTGTTGCCTTCTTTACAGTTGCGGCAGCGGCCACACGCGATGTTGAACGGTACGGATACGATGTCACCTTCTTTCAGGAATTCTACATCGCTACCGCATTCGATGATCTGGCCCGTGATCTCGTGGCCCAGAACCAGGCCGGATGGAGCGGTCGTGCGGCCGCGAACCATGTGCTGGTCGGAGCCACAGATGTTGGTAGTCAGTACACGGAGGATAACGCCGTGATTGCACTTACGTTTGCCCAGTGACAGTTCAGGAAAGGCAATGTTCTCTACTGCGACTTCGCCCGGTCCTTTATAGACGACACCTCGGTTGCCGTGAATACTGCACATAGTAACTACTCCTATTATTGTTTTCTTTGAGTACACGCTTCCCATCAGGAGCGTGGCTTTCCACTCTATCCAACGGGCTGTATCAACGGCTGTCCCGAACCGCGCCAAAGTTGATCAGGGGCGACACAATTTGCGCAAAATAAGTGCAGTTGACCGAGAGCGACAGGGAACTTTGCAATGTGCGACGAGTGGTTATTTGGGCGTTTTCTGGCGCAGTCGTAAAGTGACAAAAAGCGGCGTTTTTTGAGCAAGCCGCAAGGCGGGAATAACGTAAAAATGCGCGCCGTTTTGGGGTAGGTCAGCGGCAGCGCAGTACTTGCCTGATTTGACCGATATCAAGTCGCAATTTGAATCCTGTGTCGTATTTAGGTAATTGAGGTGGCTCAGGCGTCGTTTTTAGATTGATGCTAATTGATTGAAATCAATAATATAAATCCTGACGCAACGAACTGTGTGAGCCTAAGTACCACAGAAGTACTAAGCAGATCTTATGCGTCAGGCCTGATGGTGATGGGGGCTGATCGTTCCCGGGCCGTCCCATATTAGTCCTACATAATAAAAAAAGCGTAGCGGGCGTTAAGCAATCATTTCACGCCTTGCCCAGCACATACGCACAGAGGGCATACCCAATGACAATCGCAATGAGTCGCACCCCAGTTAATGGGGAAAAGAAGGTTACCCGTGTGGGTTTTCTTCTGCTGGATAACTTCACAATGATCGCACTGGCGTCGGCTGTTGAGCCGCTCAGGATGGCGAATCAGCTGTCAGGTGAGGAGTTATACAGTTGGCATATGGTTTCGGAAACAGGTTCCGAGGTGTCTGCCAGCGATGGCCTGACTTTCAAACCGGATTTTTCCTTTCAAGATGTGATCGACCTGGACCTGGTGATCGTTGCAGGTGGGGTTGATATCACACGCAGTTTTACACCGAAGCAGGTGAGCTGGTTGCAGCAGATGTCGCGCCGTAACATCAAGCTGGGGGCAATCTGTACCGGTTCCTACCTGCTTGCGCATGCCGGTCTGCTCGACGGGTACGATTGCAGTGCGCACTGGGAGTGTATGGCTGCGTTGCAGGAGCGCTTCCCGAAAGTGCGTTGCAACAGTCGTCTGTTCACCGTAGACCGCAACCGCATGACCTCGTCTGGGGGTAATGCACCGATGGACATGATGCTGCATATGATCTCAACGCAGCACAATCCGAAACTGTCGAACGCGGTATCGGACATGTTCATTTGCGACCGTATCCGCAGTGAGTTCGATCAGCAGCGAGTGCCGCTACGTCAGCTGCACAACAGCGGCGAATCCAAGCCGAAGTTGGTGGAAGTAATCGAGCTGATGGAAAGTAACCTGGAAGAGCCAATCGGGCTGGACGAGCTGGCGCAGTTTGTAAATGTGTCGCGACGTCAGCTGGAACGTATGTTCCTGAAATACCTGAGCTGCTCACCGTCACGTTATTACCTGCGTTTGCGACTGGATCGTGCACGCCAGTTGCTGAAGCAGTCGAGCATGTCGATTGTCGAGATTGCAGGTGCGTGTGGCTTTATTTCGACGCCGCATTTCAGTCGTTGTTACCGCAAACACATCGGTATCTCGCCGAGGGACGAGCGCAAGATCGCCTGGGCCGCCGATGGCACATCACAAAACAGTATTCGTGAACCGCTACAGGATTCCGGTCTGATGAGCATGGCGCGTTCTGCGAGTGCGCTGAGCAGCGCAAAAGTGGAGCCAAGTTTCGGTTCTATCGCTGTCTGACATCTGAATACGGGCGGAGATAATCCGCCAGCTTATAACTAAAAAATCGCATTGGGTTACGCTCAGTGCGATTTTTTTATATTTGCTTCGCAATTCTTCTCTCGGGTGGTTCTGCACCTGATTCTCACTCCTGTTTCCATGACTCGGAATCCTGTGTTCTGAGTACACACACTCATTTTCAGAAGCGACACATTGGCTATCCATTTGCGAATCCACGCCAAAATTAGTAACAGCTAAACTAAATACCCTTTTAAAATTGTGTGTATTAAATCTCTGTACATTTGAATCATTAAAGAAATAAATGCTGCATTAATTAAACTTATTTGGAGCTATTTCCTGTGGGTAGGGTGGTTTGACCGAGGCGATCGGGCTGAGTATCTATGGTGCCACTGACCAACAACATAAAAAAAACGACAGGAAATACCATGGTTAAGAGTAAAACGACACTTCGCTCATTTATGGCTGGATTGGTGACGGCCGGGGTTTTGATGGCATCTTCAGTGCAGGCCGCAACGCTGAAAATGGCAACCGACTCCGGTGCAAAAGGGTCACCTGCTGGCGACACACTGGAACGCTGGGCCGAGCTGATCGAAACCCGTTCCAACGGTGAGATCGACGTAAAGGTGTTCTATCAGAACGAACTGGGCAGTCAGAACGAAGTCTTCGACCTGCACGTGGCCGGTGACGTGGATGTGATGCTGAACTGGCCGATGACCTCCTACGACAAGCGTATTGGTGTGATCTACACCCCGTACATGACGCTGTCCTGGGATGAAGCGCTGAAGGCTTACAGCCCGGGCGGTTGGGTAAACAACATGCTGGGCGGTATCTACTCCGATCTGGGCCTGAAATTCTTCGGTCCGTGGCCGGAAGGTTTCAACGGTGTGGCAACCCGCGGTAAGTACGCGACCAACATTGCCGAAGCAGACGGTCTGAAAGTACGCACCATGACCGTATTCCCGGCACCACAGACCATGCAGGCGCTGGGCTACCAGACTGCTGCGATCGACTGGGGTGAGGTATACACCGCACTGCAGACCGGCGTCGTTGATGGTGAAGCGGGCAACGTTATCTACTGGGATTACGAGTACTTCCGCGATCAGCTGGATTACTACGTACGCAGCAAACACTTTTTCATGACCGGCGTACTGAGCATGAACGCTGAATCCTATGAAGACCTGTCCGAAGCGCACCAGAAGGTTGTGGCGGAAGCGGCGAAAGAGGTGATGCTGGCACAGTTCAAAGCTGCAAAATCTGCCGACGAGCTATACGTGAAGAAAGCCCAGGAAGCAGGTATGAAGTACGTCGAGCTATCTGACGAGCAGATCAAAGAGTTTGCCCGCGCAGCACGTAACAAGGTTTGGCCGCTGATGGATGAAGAGATCGGTTCCGAGATCATGAACAACATCCGCGCCAACGCTACCAAGCTTTAATCCTGTTCCAACCCAAACGGCGGTCCGCGCAAGCGTTCCGCCGTTCTTGTCTTTCCGAAGGTGCTTATGATGGTGCGTTTCTTTACGGCGCTGGATAAGAAGGTCGGTTGGTGTCTGGATGCGGTTGCGTTGATTAGCAGCCTCATGCTGGTGGGACTGATGTTGTTTCTTGTTCTCGCGCGTTACGTTTTTGGCTGGTCGATTGTCGGCCTGCTGGAAGTGATTATGGTATTCGGTATGTGGCTCTACATGGTTGGCGGTCTGGTTGCCAGCCGTAAGCGTGAGCACCTGGTGGTCGACTTTGTGCAGACCAATATTCGTGACCAGCAGATCCGTCGAATCCATCAGGGATTTCTGTCGCTGGTGACACTGCTGATTACCGGATTCTTTGTCTATCTCTCTTACCGGATGTTGAAGTGGGGCCTGCGTCGCCCGCAACAAACACCGGGCCTGTCTATCCCTCTGTGGCTGCCACAAAGCGCAATCATGTTCGCAGCGATCGGCTGTGCGCTCTATTCCCT
>NZ_CAXRBQ010000045.1:0-15732 GCF_964228735.1 Pontibacterium sp.
CACCAACGATGCCGCCATCGCCGCAGCAATCAATGGTTTCGGCATCACCCGTGTACTCTCCTATCAGGTAGCAAACCGTGTCACACAAAAAGAGCTGGAGTATGTACTCGCGGAATACGAGCCACCTGCCCAGCCCGTCCATATCCTGCACCGGCACGACCGCTATTCTTCGAACAAAGTGCGTGTGTTTATCGACCTGTTATCGGAACGTTTACGGGAAGACTCATCGCTGAGGTAGTAGATCCGGATACTGCTCTTGTGCAGATCAACGTCTTTGGGTAAGTGAACGGTGAAGTAGGAAGCACGCTTTTTCTTGCGGTGAACGTGACGGGGTTTGTAGGTAGATTGCAACGTATGAAGCTCCCGGCCTTTCGCGTTGTAGATCACAGTGATCACCTGACCGTGGGGGACTTTGACGTCACGGTTGCTGCGGGTTACCCGCCCACGCAGCTTCAAGCCTTTGTCCTCAAGGCGAACGTTATAGATACGGGCTGCATTATCATTTAGCACCTCCATTCGGGGTGCACGATCTCCGGCCTGCGCAAGCGCAACGGAGAAAATCAGCAGTAAAAAACCGACGAGCCATTTGATAGCAGACATAGCAGAACCCCGGCATTAGTCGAGAGTCGGCACCATGTGTAGTTTAGGCTTTATATGAGCGGAAAAGTTTCTGAGGAGAACCAGATGCGGCCCTCGCCGCATCTGGTTGAAAGAGGGTATAGATGGTTAAAGTTACTTCACCACATTTCCTGTAATGAATTGACGATAACGGATCACTTTCTCCAGCTCCCCGTTTTTACCAACACGATACTTGTAGTATTTATTGCCTTTGCGATAGATCCCGCGGCAACGGTAGGACTTGCCTTCCATACTCATGCACATCTCGGATTTATCATTGATACGCCAAACCCCGGCACGCTTCTCCCAATACCGCTCCTGCTCGACGCTACCATCGGGGGCGTAATAACTAAAACTGGTCGCCCCTGAAATAACGTTAAATGACTCTACCGTTTGGCCAACAAACAACGCCTGTACTTCTGCGCCAGTCAGCTGCTCCAGAGTTTCCTTTTCCTGCTTTACCTGGCATCCAAGCAACGCCATGCTAGCCATAGCGATTGCAGCCCACTTTAAACCACGCATTGTTTTCTCCATTCCCGCTCATCCCAAAACTGTTGTATCAACTGCAGCATATTGCTGTGCTGTGCGTTGCTCATAAAATCATGCCCCTGCCCCGCCAAGCGACAGAAACGAATTCCCTGGGCTACACCATTAGCCCGCTTGTATTCACTCATCGCGTCACTCCAGCGCCGCGCGCGTTCAAGACGATGCAATCCCTGCTGACGATCCAGTCTCTTTGACTGGCGTAGGCTCTTATCGCGTTCCACATCGTCTTCACCAACCATCACCAACATCGGCAACTGAACCATTTCGGCAAATCGGGAGGCCCCCAACCATTTAGGCCATTCAGCAAGCCCATACGGATATGGCACATCATCTTCGGGAAAGGTGTACCAACCGGCACTACTCAACACCAGAGATTCTATATTTTGGGGATGCATCATCGCATAGCGGTGTGCGAACTGTGCCCCCCCTGAATAGCCACAAAGATGAATCTTCAAGCCAGGTTGCTTTTGCCAGTGTTTCCAAGCGACCAGAACCGTGTTCAACGCCAGATCCGCACGAGGCTCAGAGCCCCCCTTAGACAGTTGCTGGTACTTTGGGAAGGCCGCTTTACTGAACTCAGGTACCATCAGCCAACAGCCATAGCTATCAGCCAGCGCTTGATACGCCTCCACCTGTTGCAGGTATTGCCGGGAAATGCCGTGTACGGCCACAATCAGGCGATCAGGATTTTTATTGTTCCGGGGCTGATAGAGCCATACCGGCATCGACTTCGCAGCGGGAAAAAGCACCCGTTTATACGATCCAGCAGCTGGTAACATTAGGAACACCTCTCCTTGATAGATGGATCAAATGCCAACACATTGGCAGTTTCAGCATCGTGCTCAGTACACCCTTCAACCGTGCCTTCGCCCAGATGCCACCGCGCCGTCACCTTCTCCTGAAGTACGGGCAATTCTGCGGCGATAACAATTGCACCGTCGAAAAAGTGGAACAACCTCAGCAGCATCTGTTGAATATCCGGATCATAAAGTGCGGCATCATCTTCGATCAGCAGTAACTTAGGACGGCGCAGCAGTGCACGTGCCAGCATGATCTGAAAGCGAAGCCCGCCAGACAAATTGCTGCCCGCTTCCTTTATCTTTCGGTCGCCACGCTCATAGCAATCCAGCAACCCCGTCACGGTGAGCACTTCATGGGTATACTCTTCGTCCCGCTTACGGGCACCGTAAAAGAGATTGCTTTCCAGCGTGCCGCTCAATAACGGCAGCTCTGCACTGACCAACGCAACGGTCTGGGCCCACAATGCCGGATGGAAGCGAGAACTGTCCCGACCGTTAAAGACCAACTTACCCTGCGACAACGGCAACAATCCGGCCAACATCAACAGCATCGAACTCTTGCCACATCCCTGCCGACCAACCAGTACAATCCGCGCTCCAGCACCCAGTTCCGCGCTAAATGGCTCAAAGCGCTGCGCTACCGCTACCTGACGTAGCTTGATTTTCAGTTCGCGTTTCGGCAGCTTACGACGTCCTTTATCTTCAACCGTTGATCGCTGCAGGAAACGTGTCAGTTTGTCGTGAGCAACCTGCTTTAATGTCCACAGCTCGTAAAGACGGCTCAAGCGGCGCATCTGTGCCAACAGGTAAAGTGACGCGGTTAACACCACAGCCAGATAATCTCCAGGAATCTGCCCGGCATTGCTTAAGCGCAGTCCAACCAGCAGCAACATCAGCACCGTACCCAGTACTACGGCTTCGTTGAAGCCACGTAAAATTGCCGAGATGCGGGCTTTGGCGATCTGTCTGCGGCGCACTTCTCTGGACTGCTGCGCAAACCGCCTGTTCTCCTTTCCCTTCTGGTTAAACAGCTTGATAAGGTGAAACTGACGCAGCTTTTCAGTCGTGTTGCGGATCATCACACTGCGACGACGGCGCACTTTTTCAGATGACCGATACAGACGTTTGCCAATCAAAAAATTACCTGTGATCGCAACCGCCGCCGGTACCACCAGACTGAACGCCAACTCCGGATGCAGTTGAGCAAGGCCGATCACGGCAACCACAAACCAGACACCTAACACCAGAAGGGGTGCCTGCCCCTGCACAATCCAGTTGCGTATCGCCCCCATGTCACTGGTCAGGCGTAGCAAGGTACCGCCTTTGTTCACCATCTCCCGATCACTGACTGGCAGCTTCAACGTATGCTCAAACACCTGCTGACGTAACTTACATACGTAATCCTGTGCCACCAGCTCGGCTACAAAACGTTCAACAAAACGCCCTGCCGCCAAAAAGAGGATCGCCGCAACAGCCAGTGCAATTTCAAAACTTCCGATCGCAGCCTGCCCACCGACGATGTACTGGCGGGCTGCGACAACCAAGCCCAGAAAGCAGGCCGACTGCAGCAGACCGGTCAGTATCAATGCAGCCAGCAGGCGCCAGCGTTGATCAGACGACACAGGCGGCAACATCGGTGTGATCCCGCATCAGGGCGCTTTTCAGGTATTCAACGGTATCCACCTCACGCAGACCACTCAGCGTATGCACCGGCAGTCCAAGCGCTAGCGCTACCTCATCGCAGCAGAGGGCCGAGCGGGTAAACACGCCACCCACCGAGTACACTGGAATGCCCGCGTGGATAATACGTTCAGTGGTCATCACCGCAGCAGCTGCACTGTCTGCGGCCACCAGCGCACCCGTCACTTCGCTGGCCAGTCGACCGGCGAGCAAAGCGCGTGTTTCAGGCTGGAAAACCCCGTCAGCCACTTCAACAACCAACACATCTGCATCATGCTGCATCGCATCTGCCTTGATGGTTCGCAGCATATCGATCAGTTGCTCTTCACCGATGCCCGCCGTACTCGGCATACCCGCATCGACGAAATCCTTCACCTGGAACGCACCGGCATCAAGCATCTTCCAGTAGTCGGGTCCGGCACCGGTCCCGGTAAGTTTGGCGCCCGCAACCCGCATACCGGCTTTACGAAAACTGTTGATCGCGGTGCACGCCAGTGTGGTTTTACCGCTGTTCATATCGCTGCCAATCACCAGCAACACCGGCATCGATTCGGCAGAGGGATGCAGATACGATGGTTTCAGCCGGGTATAGCGGGAGAGATTCAGCTTCTCGCCGGTCTCATCCGCCAGGGTGCCCAGCAAGGTAATTTCCGTGGCTGGCTTAACCTGCGAACTTTTGCTGATCATATTCGCCGCAAGACCACCGGCCGCCACCAGGTGACAAGGCCCCAGCTGGCTCGGTGATTCTGCGTGGAACTGAGCGGTCGCATAGCGATTGCCAGCCGCCACAACAATTTCATCCCCCGGATACAGATGTACGCGCCGGCCTTCCGTGTTTTCCAGACGTGCATGCTGACGAATACGGTCGACACGCGCCAACACCAGGTCTCCCACAACGGGATCTTTCGAACTGAGAGAGAACGCATCTTCCAGGCGTACGTTCCTTGTTACATAACTGCGCTTTGCATGACTCAAAAATCGCATTGGAAGTCTCCTATTTGGACGTTCTTAGTTTGTATACGGTGCGTGCAATACGCTTGGCGGTCACTTTCTCAGGATTCAGAACCCGGACCAGTTTTACCCGCTCTTTCTTGCCGTTGGCACGTGTGCTGCGACGGTCCACAACCAAACCAAGGGAGGGTGAGTATTTCAGCCGCACGGTCTCTTTCAGTTCATCCGCTTGCTTTGCTTTGACGGCAAAACGGGAACATTCATACTTCTCTGTTTTTAGCTTTTTCTTACGCAGGGTAAATGAACCCTTACCCACGTACTTGCAGTCCCAGCGCCGTACCGACTCCCCAGAGCTGGAGCTGATACGCTGCACATCAAAGCCCATGCTCTCCTCTTCACCAAAAGGCAATAACAGTTGCGGTTGTCCGTTGATGACGCGCTGCCTGTACCCCTGGTTTCGATCCGGGAACTTTTGGTAATGGAGAACAGGTACAACGGGCAGATCTGACCGGGAATACAAACGTTTGCGTTCGCTCTCCCAAAGGCGCCAACCGTCCTCAATACGTACCAGTTTCTCTACGCTGCCGTCGGAGTAGATCGCCACCGACCCGGGCTTCAATTCTGCATACACCTGTGTGCTGGCTACCAACAGCGTGGTAAGAGTCAATTTCCTTAACATGGTTGTACCCATCTACTACTCCACTAACTTGTTCTGCAATATGACATCTACCCTGAAGCCGCCTAATTCGCTGCGACTGTTGGTAATCCGTCCGTTGTAACTTTCCGCAATCGCCTGGCAGATCGATAAACCCAGGCCGTGCCCCGTCTGTTCGCCGCTTTCATCCGCCCGGATGCCACGCGCATTCACTTTATCCAGCTGCTCATCGCTCACGCCCGGACCATCGTCTTGCACAATAAAGTGCCAACTCTGCCCATCCTTACGAGCACTCAGGCTCACAGCCGACCCGGCATACTTCCAGGCGTTATCCAAAAGGTTGCCCAGCAGCTCAAGCATGTCGTCACGATCAAAAGGGATCTGCTGTTGTTCCACATCCAGCTCGAAGTGGATGGTGCGCCCGTGAATACGGTCCAGGAGCAGCTGCAGGTGCGGTAACTCCGATTCAAAGGTAAACAGGTTGCCCGGCACCGGATTCCCTGAAATGCGTGCCCTGCGCAGCTCTGCATCAATCCGGCGTTGAAGTTTCTCCAGAATGTTTTGCAGCTGTCCCTTGGTTTCAGGATCTGTTGCTTCATCGGCAAACAGCTGCAGTTCCAACAATGGCCGCTTAAGTTCGTGCGCCAGGTTACCTACCGACATACGAGAGCGTGCCACCTGCTCTGACGAGCGCTCCACCAATCCCTGAATCGAGTCCACCAGGGGTTTGATCTCGTCGGCGATGGCCGCCGGAAACTCCAGCTCACCCGAATCCCGATTGCTGCGTAAGGCACGCTGCACCGGTTCCAGCCGCGCGAAGCCATTGCGTAATACTCGACGCTGCCAAACAACGGTTACCAGCAGTAAGCCAACCACAACGACCAACAGCAGATTGCGGTAGTAGGCATGTTCGGCCTGGATCGTCGAGATATCCTCCGCAATCCAGAGGGTAAATGCCTCGCCCTCCTTGCTGAATCTCTCCTGCAACACCATCCAGGATTCATCCTTCACGTTGTGGTAGAGGTACTCCTTCGAATCTCCCGCGCTAAACTGTTCCGGGTCCACCCGTCGATCCCACAGGGAGCGCGAACGAATCTGACCGTCAGGCCAGCGTAGAATAAAGTAGTGTCCAGACCTGACCCGCTGGTAGACGTGGGGGAGAAAGCGTTCTTCCACATCCCAATCCCCAGTGTCTGTCTTTTCGACCGATGCGATCAGGCTCTCGGCATCCTGCTGCAGGCGTCCCACAACAATTTGATCCACCAGGTTATGCACGCTTTCGAGCACCACCAACACCAGCAAAATCAGCAAGGGCGCCATCACCGCAATCAGGCGGTAGCGGATAGAGCGCTCGAGCGAATACCCTGAGTTCCGTTCTGCCATTCCCGTCATCCCTTCAACCGATATCCCTGGCCCCTATGGGTCTCAATCAACCCTTTTCCAAAACGCTGGCGCAGACGGTTGATGTAGACTTCGATCACATTGCTGTCGCGAATCTGCTCTTCTTCATACACGTGTTCACTGAGCTGACTCTTCGAGAGCACTCGCTCACCGTTCATCATCAGATACCGCAATAACCGAAACTCAATCCCTGTCAGTTGATGCTCTTTGCCATCACTGTCGATCACCAATTGCCGATCCGGATCCAACTCCAGATCACCGTGTTTTATCTTTTGGGTCGAACGCCCATACTGGCGACGAATGACCGCATCGAGACGTGCCAGCAGCTCCTCAACGTGGAACGGCTTACCAAGATAGTCATCAGCGCCCGCCTTTAAACCGTCCACCCTCTCCTGCCAGGTATCACGACCGGTCAACACCAGCACCGGGGTTTCATCTCCGGCCTTACGCATCTCGGCAAGCACTTCGAGGCCCGGTTTCAGCGGCAGCCCAAGGTCAAGTACGATCGCGTCAAAGCTGTCTTCACGCATCAAAAAGGATGCATCCTGTCCGTCGTGGGCAAGCTCCACCACATAGCCCGCGCTGGATAATGCAGGTTTGAGGATCTCTACCTGATTCAAATCATCTTCAACCAACAGTAAGCGCATACTTAATCCTCAAACTCCTCACGCAGCAGCTGACCTGTCCTGGCATCAATTTCAAACTCCATCACCACACGATTGCCGTTCAGGATCTCAAACTCATAAATAAGCTGCCCGTCTTCCTCGCGCTCCAATTCGATATCCAGCAAAGTGGATTGGGATATCTGCGGATGCAGCTCCAGAATCTCTTCCAGTGGCATTACCGTTCCCTCTTCCACCAGCATCAATACATCGTCTGCACCGAGGCTATCTGCATGTGCAGGAAGGCTGGCGAGAAAAATCAGTGAAAGCAGCGTTAAACGCATATAAGTGAACTCCTAGGTAACATGCTCACTCCATAAGTCACAGTTGGCTCTGCTTCAGTCGATAAAGCACAGTGTACGCAGGCTAACTTAAATGAAACTTAAATTTCTTAATCGTTAGCAATATTTGTAGAGTTTTTTGTATAGCGACACTTTCTGTTCCGATAAAAGACCAAATCTATCAATACGTTAGATCCTTCATACAGACCGCAGTATTGAGCCCTATCTACCCTGCTGCTACGTTATCGGCCTTGATATCACACCTTGGAACAGGGAATTCTTAATGAAGATCATCTACCTACACGGCCTCGGATCTAACGGTCAATCGTCAACCGCGTGTGGTCTATCTAAATTGGGGTTCGATGTGATATCCCCCGACTACCGGCCCCAGTTCTTTAGCGAGAGCCTGGAACAACTCATCCAGCTAGTCGAGCACAGCCAACCAACACTGATCGCGGGCACCTCCATGGGCGGATACTACGCCCTCAAACTATTCGAGCGCTTTGCCCTGCCCACCATTGCGATCAATCCTTGCTTTGATCCAGCAACACTGCTGCAGAAATACCTGGAGCAACCAGCGCATGATTTCGTAACCGATACACCAATCCCGTTTGATCAAGCGATGTTGGACGCGTTCGAATCCATCGTCTCAACCAACGGTCAGCAACCTTATGATTTGGAGATCGTAATTGGTATGAACGACGATGTAATCCCAGCCAAGTTACAGCAGCAGTTCTGTAACCAGCTAGGCTGGAACTGGAGTGAAGTGGATTGGGGACATCGGGTGGATGATGTGGGATTACTGGGCGAGATGATCAATCGTCTTAGATCCGATTAATCGACTCAATTCGCACTATGAGGGTTAAAAAGCGCTCCTGCTAATAGGAGCGCTTTTTTGTTTGTGGATCTTAGTTCAGGCTCAAGCGCAGCTTATCAAAGGCTTCCCGGTTGAGCTCTTCTCGGAAATCCGGATGCGCAATCTCAATCAGATCCCGCGCACGCTCACGCAAGCTACGTCCACGCAGACTAACAACACCGTATTCTGTAGCGATGTAATGCACATGCGCACGCGTGGTAACCACACCTGCACCATCGTTCAGGGTAGTGGTGATACGGGAGACGGAACCGCCTGCGGCTGTGGATGGCAACGCGATTACACCACGTCCACCTTCAGACAACGATGCACCACGCACAAAGTCGATCTGACCGCCAAAACCCGAGTAGATCTTCGAGCCTACCGAATCAGCCGAGACCTGACCGGTCAGATCCACCTGAATGGCACTGTTGATCGACATTGCCTGCGGGTTACGCTGAATACTGCGCATGTCGTTCACGTACTCGGTATCCAGGAACTGAACCATCGGGTTGTCATCCACAAAGTCGTACAGCTTCTGGCTGCCGATCACAAAGCTGGTAACAATTTTGCCCGCGTGGTTCTTTTTATAGGCACCGGTGATCACACCCTTTTCAACCAGAGGCAGTACACCGTCTGAGAACATCTCGGTGTGTACACCCAGATCCTTACGATCGCCAAGGCACGCCAGCACCGCATCAGGAATCGCACCAATACCGGTCTGGATACAATCGCGGTCCTGCACCAACGCGGCAACATTCTCACCAATCGCCTTATAAATCTCGCTTTGCGCCGCCGGTTCGTGACAACTCAGTGGCGCCGCCTCTTCGTAAACCGTATGAAAATCCTTATACGCGATGATGCCATCACCATGGGTGCGCGGCATGTTCGGATTGATGTGGGCGATGATCTTGCTCGCCTTCTCCAACGCAGCATGGGTCGCTTCAACCGAAATACCCAATGAACAGTTACCGTGCTTATCCGGTGGGCTCACCTGGATAATCGCCGTATCAACCCGCTGCTCACCGCGACGAATCAGCTTAGGTACCTCCGCCAACAGCATCGGCACATAGTCCGCATCGCCGTTTTGCACCGCCTTACGCGTAACCGCACCTACAAAATAACAACGACAACGCAGATGGCCACGCAGCTCTGGCGCGGTCATCATTGCCGCGCCTTCACCTTCTGTATGCAGCTGTAGCAAGGTCAGATTGCGACGTGACAGCGCGTGCTTGGCAAGGCCTTTCAGCAACACGCTAGGCGTCGCCGCCATATTATGCGTCCAGATCGCTTCGTTATCCTGAATTGAGGACACGGCATCTTCCGCACTATGGGCAATACGAGGGGACATTTTCTACTCCACCAGAGGAAACATATAATCGGGGTGATTTATAGCTTGTTGCGGTGCAAAAAGACAGGAGCTAAGTCAAAGACTGTTATAAGCAAAAACAAAAAGAGTTGTGACTATTCCCTTTCAATGACTGAGTAAGGAATTCCTAAATATACAATCTAGCTTGAAGCACGTAGCTATCTAGAGCGATTACCGGTCTTTCCGCACCCGATACTTATTATTCAGAGTGCATCAAACAATCCACTTCTCTCACATAAGCACCCTCTCTTTTTAATGGAACTTCAAAGCTCTATAGAAATTTCCAATAAGCAAAATATTACAAACAAGGATATTGTTTGCAATAATAAACAAACATCAAGAAAGGAACTCTTATGAAATCTCGCCGAGCCGAATTTAGCCATACATTTCCTGCTGTTCGGGGAGTCCAAGCCGGGCGATCCTGTTACATCGCTATGTGCCCGATGCGCCTGATCCCAAAGCTATTTGTATTCGATGAAGAGGAAGTACCGCCAGAAATTCGCGCACAGCGCTCTATCAATTACTCGCGGGTTCCAGATATCGCAAACTATCTTGTGGATAACACTTCGGATTACACCCTATCAGCCATAACTGCATCGATAGATTCAGCTGTTCATTTCGAACCTATTGCGGATACAGGAGCAGAAGCGAACCTCGGTCTCTTGTCTATCCCTATGGATGCTCAGATCCTTATCAACGATGGACAACATCGCCGCGCTGCAATTGAACGTGCTGTTAAGGAACACAGTGAACTCGGGCACGACAATATTCCCGTTTTGTTTTTCATGGATGATGGCCTTAAACGATGTCAGCAGATGTTCGCAGACTTAAACAAGCATGCGGTAAGACCAAGCGATTCACTTAGCACTTTATATGACCACAGAGATCCCGGATCAGAGCTGGCTCGCTACCTGGTGGAACATGTCAGCAGCTTCAGAAAACTTACAGAAATGGAGCGATCTACTGTTTCCAAGAGAAGCCTCAAACTTTTCACATTAAGCAGCATTAAGTTAGCCAGCCGCAGCCTGCTATCGAAAGGAGCAAGAGATAGAATTTCTGAAGAAGAGATGGCACTAGCAGCGCTCTACTGGAACACGGTATCGAACTACATTTCAGACTGGAAAGCTGCAGAAAAGAGGACAATTCCCACTTCAGAGCTTCGTGAAAACTTTGTCCATTCACATGGCGTAACACTCCACGCTTTAGGGTGCGTTGGAGCAGATCTTTTGAGACAATACCCTGCTTGCTGGGAAGAAAAGCTCCCCGCCTTACTATCAATAGACTGGTCTCGCCAAAACCCACTTTGGGAAGGGCGCGCCTTACAACATGGGCGTCTTAGCAAGGCCCGTACTCACGTAACCCTGACCGCAAACCATATCCGCAGTGTGCTTGGGCTTACGCTTTCGCCAGAAGACCAAGCACTGGAAGAACAATTTACAACATGACACAAACCGAAACGCTCTACAGCACCATGGATGAACTTCTGGCCGACCAGGAGTTCGCAGGTAGACCCGCATACGATCTTATCAGGGAGATCCAGGACCTCTACCTGGAGGACAAAAAGCCATGGGTAATAGGCTATAGCGGAGGTAAAGACTCCAGCGTAATTTTGTCGCTGGTGTATGTTGCGCTCACCAAGCTCAAGAAAGAGCAACGTCATAAGCATGTCTATGTAGTTTCGTCCGACACGCTTGTAGAGACTCCAATCGTTATCGATCTGGTTACCAGTACCATTGATCAGATAAACAAGCATGCTGCGGAAAACGAGCTACCTATTACAGCACATCAGGTTGTTCCTCTGATGGAGAAGACGTTCTGGGTAAACCTTATCGGGAAGGGCTACCCTGCGCCTACGCAAAACTTCCGCTGGTGTACCGAACGTATGAAGATCGACCCCGTCAGCGCATTTATCAAAGACAAGGTCGAGCGTTTCGGAGAGGTTATTGTGGTTCTTGGTGCCCGAAGCCAAGAGAGTGCCTCTCGAGCTCAAGTAATAGCAAAGCATAAGATCGAAGGTTCTTCATTATCGCGTCACACTTCCTTGGTCGGTGCCTTTACCTATATGCCAATCGAAGACTGGAACTTCGATGAAGTATGGATGTATCTGCTTGGCGCTCCATGCCCTTGGGGTGGCACACATCACGAGCTATTTGCACTTTACAAAGATTCAAACGCAGGCGAATGTCCACTCGTAATTGACACCAAAACCCCATCATGTGGTAATTCCCGCTTCGGTTGCTGGACATGCACTGTAGTAACCAAGGACAGAGCAATTGAAGGCCTGATTGAGTCCGGTGAGACCTGGATGAAAAGGCTAAAAGCACTGCGTAATTGGTTATACCGGTCGACCCTACCGCATAACAAAGGATACTACCGAAACATCAAAAGACGTCACGGCAAAGTCGACTTTGCTCGGAACCAAAACCTGTCTGATAGTTACGCTGAGCGTGAACATACCTATGGCCCTTATCAGATGAAATGGCGTCAACACTGGTTGGCTTGGATATTGCGGTTACAGGAAGAGCTTAATCAAGATAAGCACCGCATCACATTGATCACCGAGAGTGAACTTCACAACATCCGCGAGGAGTGGCTAACCGATCCGAACGAACCTGATTGGGATGATACCCTGCCTGAAATCTATAAACAGATTACGGGTAAAGCATTCGAGAAACGTCCATCCGATAGAAATTTCCCGCGAAAAGAAGCTCGTAAAATTCTTGAATCTCTAGAAGAAGAATTTGAAGCGCCAGCTGAATTGGTTATGAAGCTGATTGATCTTCAGCACAGTATGGATCAGTCAGGAAACCGTCGTGGCTACTTAGACAAGATTGATACCCTGCTCAATAAGGACTGGGGAACAATCGAGCAGATTCTTGCAAACCGAGAAGCCACCCGCTTGGACACAGACCTGAAGCGTGAACTTCAGGAGAAAGATGTAGAAAACAAGGCGTATGAAACTATTGAAGCGGATAGTGATGATGACCAGAAGAAGTCACGTCAATTGAATAGCCTATACGACGCAGAATTAACGCTCCTCACGAAAGAGTATGAAGAGTTGCTAACCGAAGAACGCGAATTTTTAGCAAATCTGGAGGGCCAACACTGATGCTACTCCAGTCTGTCATCCTCGAGAATTTCCGTGTATTCCACGGTGAAGTGGAAGTAAAACTTTGGCCGGAACAGGACTCGAATGAATCACGACCGATTATCCTATTCGGTGGTCTAAACGGTGCAGGTAAAACCAGCATCTTAACTGCTACCCGCCTAGCCCTATATGGTCGCCAAAGCTTAGGTAAAAATACGACTCGCAAGGCCTACCAACAGTTCTTAAGCGATTCTATCCACAAGTCCATTGATGATGCACTTCAACTGACCAGCGCTTCAGTCTCCCTCTGCTTCAAATACGGTCCTGCAGGCAAAGAAAGCGATTACAAAGTCACACGTAGTTGGGCGGAAAACACCAAAAAAGAAGTCGTTGAGAAACTAACGATTGAAAGTGAATCTACTAGCTTTGACATCCTTACTCAGGAGCAGTTGCAAGCATTCCTGAACGAACTTGTACCACTAGGTGTAGCAGACCTCTTCTTCTTTGATGGAGAAAAAATCGCAGAGCTTGCAGAAGATGATGGCAATGTTGTTCTGGGCGATGCAATACGCCAGCTTCTAGGTATAGACCTTATCCGTCGTTTGCGTACGGATTTAAGTACATATTTAAAGGACCGAGCCAAAAAAGGCACGAGCAAAGAGATCAAGGCAGAAATCGAAAACCTTGAAGCTGACTATGCTAAGAGCCTTAAAGATTATCGCTCAGCAAAAGAGCAATTAGATCAGAACAAAGATAAGCTTCATCAACTTACTGCCGAGATTGCAATTACCGAAGATGTACTGAGCGAGAAAGGTGGCACCTGGGCACGTTCACGTCAGGAAGAAAAAGAACAGATCACTACACTTCTAACTCAGAAGCGAGTTCTCTCTGACCAAATCCGAGAGATGCTTTCAGGAACAGCGCCTTTAGTGCTTGCAGAGAAGTCCCTCAAGCAACTGCTTCAACAACTGAGAACGGAACAGGATCAGAAAAAGCAGGCATTGCTAAAGGCTTCACTTACTCAGCATCTTTCAGACTTTCAGGCAGAATTGCGTCGTAGCCTCGGTAAAGAAGCAGATGCTGCGATTTCCGCAGCCTCCTGTGCGGCTTTTGGCGACATTCTTCAAGGTGAACTTAACGCTTCACCTCTACATGATTTATCAGAGCGAGAGTTCAGCCGCATCGAACATATGATTGAAAAGGTTATACCTTCACAGAATAAGTTATTTCGTGAACGTGTGACTGACCTAGAGAAAATAGAACGAAATCTAGAACAAGCCTCACTTCGAGTTGAACGTGCTCCTGACGAAGCCGTGCTAAAAGAGGAACTCGATGTTCTTGCAGACCAGGTTAAAGATCAGGCTCGACTACAACAAACTATAAAGTCAGATTCTGAGGAAGTACGCCGACTATTGCGAACCTCTGTAGATATCCTGCGTAAGCTGCGTGACAAAGAAGAAACATATGGATTGGCGGTAAGTGCGAGTCAATCACACACCTATGCACTGAACACCAGCGAACTACTGAAAGTCTTTACTCAGCAACTCACGGAGAATAGCGTGAAACGATTAGAGAGCGAGTTTGTACGTGCATTCCAAAACCTCGCTCGTAAGGACGACATTAGCCTGAAAGCTAATATCGATCCGCGTACTTTCTCCGTAACGCTTACCGATAAGCACGGTAAAGCCATCAACAAGCAGCAACTGTCTGCGGGTGAAAAGCAAATCTATGCTATCGCGATGCTGGAAGCACTGGGGCGCACCTCCGGCCGCAATCTGCCGATCATTATCGATACACCACTGGGCCGACTGGACTCAAAGCATCGTAATAAACTGATTAAGAACTATTTCCCTTCGGCAAGCCACCAGGTCATTATCCTGTCGACAGACACCGAAGTGGATGAAGACTTCTTCCGTGAGCTAAAAGACAGCATCAGCCTGACCTACGAAATAAGTTACAACCCTCAGCTTCGTCGCTCTGAACTAAAGCCGGGATATTTCTGGCAACCACAGATACAGGAGGCCAGCTGACATGGCGCTGCCCAATGACCTACGTGTTACAAAACAGACTGAAGACCAGCTTCGCCGACTAAAGCAGTACACAGGCCTTACGAACAATGTAATCGCCCGTATTGGCTTTATGCGCTCTATGGAAAAAGGATATACCTATCGAGAAAACAAGGTCTCGCTAGATGGTAATCTCGTACTGAATAAACATACCTGGCTAGGAGATACCAGCCAGTACACTGAACTTCTGCTAAAGCAGAAATACCCAGACTTTGACCAAACACAGATGCTCAAAGCCTGGGCTGCTCATGTTGAGGAAGGAATTGCAAGCATTCGCAATCTTAAGAGCATTGGGGAGTTTTCTGCAGCTTTATAGCTGCAGAGAACTTTAACGTTTAAGCTAATTCTCGACCTAGCAGCATTATGCTAGCAATATCATTTACAACACGTTTTGCTCGAAGCTCTATTGCTTTCTTATTCCATTCTTCGAATTTTTCCGCTACCTCACGGGCAATTACCAAGCTGCTTTTCTTGTAGAATGGCGATTTTTTAGCAAAGCTACCGTCACCACAGCGGACATTTTCCTCTAGAGTAAGCAGCGTGAGATTGCCAATTGAATTCACCAAATCCTCACTAACTTCCCCTCCTGTCATTGAACGACTATGAATGTGTTCAATAGAGAAGGCCGGGCTATTCACAACAACAGAGTTACTGTGCATTTTGTATAACCTGAATCAGTGAATTCATCTGCTATTGCCGTGCCACCGCATTGAATATAACCACATTCTTTAACACCGCTCGATCTTATCCGGATTCTGCCGC
>NZ_CAXRBQ010000046.1:0-16711 GCF_964228735.1 Pontibacterium sp.
ACGGCGGGAAAGGGATGAAAATTGAAAAGTATGTGGTACCATTTTGTAAACGGCTGATGGCTTGTGGGAATTGTATAGACACCAATAACCATAGGGCTTTCAGCCGTTTTCGTATATACCTTCATGAAAAATATGGGCTAACTGAAAGCGGTATACTTACTGTTTTTACCCGTTGCGAAGGAAACTGCGAACCATGGCAAAGTCCCCCAGAAAAGAAGTTGTATCGGACGAAACCAAATCGGACGCACTGAAGATTGCCCGTGCCACTCAGAAGCCGGGCCAGACCAAGGAGCAGACCAAACTGATCGCCCAAGGGATCGAGAAAGGGATTGCTCAGTACAAGAAACAGCAGAAGGCCAAAGCACGCGAGCTGGATCGCCAGCGCAAAAAGGACAAATCCGCAGCATCTTCCGCTATACCAGAAGCAGTAACCGACACCCCCGAAACGGTTCAGTCCGGCTCTAAGCTTCCTTGGATTCTACTTGTACTATCCTGGCTGGCGTTCGCCGCTTATCTGCTCCTTCAACAAAGTAGCTGATATTTTTCTAGCGTTTCGCTCATCATCTAAGCAGTGGCTCTTATGCTACTGCTCAATCTACAAGCGCCCTTTCCACCCACTCCAACCGGTCTTGCCCGAAATAGAGTTCACCATCCACAAACATCGTTGGCGCACCAAACACACCTCGCTCAACGGCCCCTCCAGTTGCAGAGATCAACGCCTGTTTTATCTCAGGCTGAGTCATCGCTTCCATCACCTGTGCAGCATCAAAATCCGCTTGATTGAGCACTTCAGTCATTACCTCTGCATTAGACAGATCCTTCCCACCCGCCCACGCGGCTGTGTACATTGCCTGGCTGTAAGTCTCAATACAGCCCTCTTCTAGCGCCCACATTGCACCACGCATAGCGCTGACAGTACTGAAGATAAAATGCGGATTCATCTGGTACGGAATGCCGTAGTACTCGGCGTAACGGGCGAAATCTTTTTGTATCCACTCCCACTTTGCTGGAATAGTGACCGGACTGGTATTACCTGTGGTTTTGAAAATTCCGCCCAACAACATCGGTTTGTAGTTGATTGTTGCGCCGGTTCGCTCGCAGATATCGTGCAAACGCTTAAAGGCGATATAGGACGCTGGGCTGATATAGTCGAAATAAAAGTCTACTGTCTTGCTCATCAATGATTCCTCTTATTGTTATCTGTGGGTTGGGTTACCAGGTTTCTGCGTAAGGGCGCACATCCTGCTCGAAGGTCCAGGCACTGCGTGATTGCTTATGCAGTTGCCAGTACACTTCCGCCAAGTCATCCGGTTGGATAATGCCGTCATTGCCTTTGCTGGCATAGAGATCAGGCAGAAACTCCTTGGTCGCTTCGTTCTCAATCAAGCCGTCGACTACAACATGGGCCACGTGAATACCCTGTGGGCTCAGTTCGCGCGACATACTCTGTGCCAACGCCCTCAATGCATGTTTGCCACCTGCAAACGCAGCGAAACCGCTGTTGCCACGCAGGCTGGCTGATGCGCCTGTAAACAGGATCGTGCCTTGCTGACGGGTGAGCATTTTCTTCGCCACTTCCCGCCCCACCAGAAAACCGGCCAGGGCACACATCTCCCATACCTTGCGATACACACGACTGCTGGTTTCAGTGATGCTGTAGCGAACGTTTCCACCGACGTTGAAGACTAATACGCTGATCGGCCCCAGCTCTGATTCCACTTTTTCGACCAGTTCAATCACCTGATCTTCATCCCGCGCATCCGAATGCACCGCCGTTACCTCAGATCCCAACGTCTGAACCTCATTGACTAAGGTATTCAGATCGCCACGACGGCGAGTGGCAACAATGTGAAAGCCCTCTTTGGCAAAGCGACGGGCAATGGCTGAACCCAGGTGATCACCCGCACCGATGATCAGAGCGATAGGCCTTTGAGCTGTTGTCATGCCCTTCTCCTTCCTGTCTATGTGATAACTAGAAAAAGTGTATGACGCGGCATAGAATAATTAAAATCGATTGTTTAGATCATTATGATAAACACCAGTTATAACTAAAGATTGGAGGGCCGACGTGGAGTTACAACAATTACGACTTTTCCTGGCAGCCGCTGAATCGGAAAGCTTCACCCGTGGTGCCGAGCGGGCTTTTGTCTCCCAACCGGCCCTTTCCGCGTCGATCTCCAAACTGGAAACAGAGATGGGGGTAAAACTCTTCACCCGAAACAAGCGCAACGTTGTGCTTACGCCTGCTGGCAGGATGCTCTTTAAACGCGCCAAAATCATTGTGGGCGAGTGCTCTAAAGCAAAAGATGAGCTGCGCTTACACGATGTACAGCGCATTCTGCGACTGGGCGTGATCAATACATTGCCCATCGCACAGGTCGCGCGATTGATCGAACAGTATCGTCGGGAAAACCCAAGCCTGACGTTGAGCGTGATCGACGCTAGCGGACCGGAAATAGAACGGTTGGAGAGAGAAGACCGCATCGATCTGGCGCTCACATTGTTGCCAGAGCAACCCAGCAACAACCGCGTGTTTGTGCACGCCAAAGAGCTGTTTCGTGAATCCTATGTGGTGGCAATGGCACCCGACCACCACCTCAGCCGCTCACCCTTGGTCAGCCTCGAAGATATCGCCAAAGAGCCGTTTATCGCCCGTTCCCACTGCGAGCACCGGCGTATCATCCAAACCTTGTTGAAGTCATACGGTATTCGATTAAACGTCACCTACGTGACCAATCAGGACGATCGAGCCTTGGCGCTGGTAGCAGCCGGGGTTGGCATTGCGATTGTGCCCGAAGGCTACAGCTCCCCCGGCATCGTGACGTGCCCGTTGAAAGAGATGCAGGATCACCGGGCGATTGGTTTTGAATGGGGACCAAGCGAAAGCGAGGAAGAGATAACGCGCTTTGTGGAGTTTGCCAGCACAGCGCGTTGGAAGTGAGATGCGGGTGTTAATTCACCCGCATTGCATCGATGTGCCAGCACACGCGACCGAACACATTGCGATCGCCGGTACCAATCAGCTCTAGCGGCGACTTGCCGTCATAGTACGGATCATCATGCGGTTTCGACATATAGCTGTACACCTCATCAGGATCTTTGTAGATCGAGCTTAGATCCGAATGGATGTTGAGAACGAACGTTACACGCTCACATTGTTCGTCACTCAGAATTTCTGGGAATGGCTGGTCAGGATCGAGCTTAAGAATCGACAGCGCTTGATTGGGCGTACATTGCCATTGCCTGAGGATATGTAATGCGTCGGTTAGGCCAGTGCTCATAGGTGTTACCCCCGATTACAACACTTTGAGTATCCCGCTAGCGCCAGTCCGGCCAGCCGGATACATAAATAATAGAATGCCCGATCAATTCTAGGTAATCCTGGGATTGTGGGAGTAGATCTTGGTCAATTCCGAGGCACCTTAATAGGCCTCCGCGGCTCACAGCTCCGATAACACCTCGGCACACTTCTCTCGCAACAGATCACGCAACATCAGTATTGCTGGTGTAACCTGCTTTCGGCTTGGGCAGAGCAACCATGCACTGAGTGGTTCAGACTCGTACTCAGGCAACAGCCTCACGATATTGCCCGCCCGTAGATCCGCGCTCAGATCCAGGCTGGATTTAAAGGCGATCCCCTTACCCGCAATCGCCCAGCGTCGAACGATGTCGGCATCGTTACTTTCGCGATTTCCTTTCACCTGAACTTTGTGACGCTCACCGTCTTTCATGAACTCCCAGGTATCGAATGCCCGGCTGCCGAGCAGGTAGCGTAAACAGTTGTGGTCGCGCAGTTCATCGGGATGCATGGGTTCACCGTACTTGGCCAGGTACTCTGGTGATGCAAACGCTATGCGGTTTACCGTTGCGATCTGAAACGCCACCATGCTGGAGTCTTCCGGCTCGCCATAACGCAGCGCCACATCCACCCGGTCCAGATAGAAGTCCGACAGCGAATCCCCCACGCTCAGATGCAATGAAAGCTCGGGATGCTCCTCCATCACCTCATCCAACCAGGGCAGCACGATGTTGCGGCCCAGATCCGACGATACCGACAACCGGATCTCCCCGGCGATCTTGCCACGCATGGCATCCAGTGAGGCTTTACCCTCTTCCAGCGAATCCAGGGCGTTGCGGCAATAGAGCAGAAAACGCTCCCCCTCGGAGGTAATGCGCAGTTGACGAGTCGAGCGGATAAACAGCTGCACTTCGAGCTGCTTCTCCAGTCGCTTCAGCGCCGCGCTGGCCGCAGCAGGCGTAATCCCCAACTGATCAGCAGACGCGGTGATGCTGCCGGTATCAGCCGTACGAACAAACAGAGCAAGATCGGACGTATTCATTATCAAAAATATATTGAAACTAATTAAATGATTACCCTGTTTTTAGCTTATATAGAATCGCACACAATGTCTCCATCAATTGCTAATATTGCTCCGTTAAACGGACGCTAAGCCAAGGAAACACACCATGAGCACACCTCTCACCATCGTTGCACGCATTGAAGCTAAACCAGATCAGATCGAGCTGGTGAAATCCGAGCTGACCAAGCTGATCGAACCAACCCGTGCGGAAGCGGGCTGCATCCAGTACGACCTGCACCAGGACAACAACCAGCCAGAAGTTTTCCTGTTTTTCGAAAATTGGGAAACCCGTGAGCTTTGGCAGGCACACATGGAAAACGACCACCTGAAAGCGTACATGGCAGCAACTGAAGGTGCGGTAGCGGACTTCACGCTGAACGAAATGTCACATATTGGCTAAGCTCCCTGCGAACCTCTGGCCTGATAGATGAATCCAGTCTGTCAGGCCTTCTGATCTCCATCCCGCGACACTCAACAATTGCAACAACCCGCTGATTCGAAAGCAGAAAATCGACCTCATCGACTACCTTCTTCGGCTCGCTAAAAAATAACTATCAAGCCATTCAATATTTCCAACTGTGCTCCTGCCCTTACCTGTCCTACCTTGAAAAGACAGTCGTTGAATTAGCCCTCAACCAACAGTTTCAAGCAGGTGAACCCAATGGATACCAAGAACACTTCTGCAGGCAAATGCCCCTTTATGCACGGCGGCAACACGCGCATGGGCGGCAGCGGCACCAAGAATTTTGATTGGTGGCCCAACCAACTGAATCTCAAGATCCTTCATCAGAACGACCGCAAGTCCAACCCGATGGACAGCGGGTTTAGCTATGCTGACGAGTTCAGCAAACTGGACCTCAACGAAGTCAAAGCCGATATCGAGCATGTGCTGACCGACTCCCAGGACTGGTGGCCAGCAGATTACGGTCACTACGGACCGTTTATGATCCGCATGGCCTGGCATGCAGCCGGTACATACCGCAGCGCCGATGGCCGTGGTGGCGCTAACACCGGCAACCAGCGCTTTGCGCCCCTCAACAGCTGGCCGGACAACGGCAACCTCGACAAAGCCCGCCGCCTGTTGTGGCCGGTGAAGCAGAAATATGGCAACAAACTCTCCTGGGCCGATCTGTATATCCTCGCCGGTAACGTGGCGATCGAATCCATGGGTCTGAAGACCTTTGGTTTTGGTGGTGGCCGCGAAGATATCTGGGAACCGGAAGAAGACGTGTACTGGGGTAGCGAAACCGAGTGGCTCGACAACAAGCGCTACAGTGGTGATAGCGGTGATTGCGAACTGGAAGCCCCTTTGGCTGCAGTGCAGATGGGACTGATCTACGTGAACCCCGAAGGCCCAAATGGTAAACCTGATCCGGTCGCATCGGGTAATGACGTGCGCGAAACCTTCGCCCGCATGGCGATGAATGACTATGAAACCGTCGCCCTCACTGCCGGTGGTCACACCTTCGGTAAAGCCCACGGTGCCGGTGATGCCGCCCATGTGGGACCGGAACCGGAAGCAGCACCTCTCGAAGAGATGGGTTTCGGCTGGAAGAGCACTCACGCCAGCGGCAAAGGCAGCGATACCATCACCAGCGGCATTGAAGGTGCGTGGACACCGAACCCAACACGATGGGATAACGGCTACTTCGATGTACTGCTCGGTTACGACTGGGAGCTAAGCAAAAGCCCGGCAGGTGCCCACCAGTGGGTTCCGAAAAACCTGGCGGACAACGACCATGCGCCCGACGCAGAAGACGCGAGCAAACGTGTGAGCATCATGATGACCACTGCGGATATGTCGATGCGCGAAGACCCGGCTTACCGCAAGATCTCCGAGCACTTCCACCAGCATCCGGACGAGTTCGCCGACGCCTTCGCACGTGCCTGGTTCAAGCTCACCCACCGCGATATGGGGCCTAAATCCCGCTATCTTGGCCCGGAAGTACCGGCTGAAGACCTGATCTGGCAAGATCCACTGCCAGCGGTCAATCATGATCTGATTGATGCCAACGACATTGCTCAGCTGAAACAGACCATCCTGGCATCCGGCCTGTCCGTGCCACAGCTGGTGTACACCGCCTGGTCATCTGCCTCCACCTACCGTGGATCAGACCATCGCGGCGGTGCCAACGGTGCCCGTATCCGGCTGGCCCCGCAGAACAGCTGGGACGTGAACCAACCCGATCAGCTGCATCAGGTATTAAGCACTTTCGAGTCGATTCAAAATGACTTCAACAGCGCGCAGTCTGGTAACAAAGCGGTTTCATTAGCTGACCTGATTGTACTGGGTGGTTCGGCTGCTATCGAAAAAGCGGCGCAGGATGCAGGCTTCAGTATCGACGTCCCATTCACGCCGGGCCGCGTCGATGCCAGCGAAGATCAAACCGATGCCGAATCCTTTGATGTGCTGGAACCGGCTGCCGATGGCTTCCGCAACTATCAGAAGGCCCGCTACAGCGTATCGGCTGAAGAGCTGCTGCTAGACCGTGCTCAACTGCTCACGCTGACTGCCCCCGAAATGACCGTCCTTGTCGGTGGCTTGCGAGTACTGGATGCCAACCACGGCCAGTCCAAAAGTGGCGTATTCACCAACCGCCCGGGGGTACTGAGTAACGACTTCTTCGTCAATCTGGTGGATATGAGCACCGAATGGACACCGATCACCGAGGAAGCGAACGAGTTCGAAGGCCGTGATCGGGATACTGGCGCCCTAAAATGGACTGCCTCCCGCGTGGACTTGGTGTTTGGCTCCAACTCACAGCTGCGTGCTCTGTCTGAGGTGTACGCCAGCGACGATTCACAAGAGAAGTTCGTGCATGACTTCGTGAATGCATGGGTGAAAGTGATGAACGCGGATCGATTTGATCTGAAATAGATCTGATCTTTCGTGAAGTCCTACTAAAGAGGTCTTTTTAGGCCTCTTTTTTTTGTGCGTTTGCTAAAGTGTGAAGCACACCCTATCCATCAAAATTCATGTAGCGCTAGGAGCCCAACCATGACCAAACTCTGCCACTCATGCTGCGCACCACTCGAAAACCCTGACTTCAAAGGTACGTCAGATATCTACTGTAAATACTGCGTCGATGAAAACGGGAACCTGAAGCCTCAGAAGAACGTGCATTGGGGTATCGCGCAGTGGCTGAAATCCTGGCAACCGGGGATTGATGATGAGACGGCGTTAGAACGCGCGGGTCACTTTATGAAAGCGATGCCTGCGTGGAGTGATAAGTAAACGCGGATTATGTAGCTTGGTGTGGGTAGGAGGAGCATCCGGTCAGATGCCCCTGCCCTGCTGATACTGCAGAGTGTTACATCAACTCACTTGGGTCGATAACTACACCCAGAGAGTTTTTGTCGATCATCTTTTCCTTCGTGGTTTCTTTGTACCTGAAGGTCACTTTCTTGCCGATTTCGATTGGCAGTTCTTTGTCAGGTGACAGGTAACTAAATTCCTCAGAATCTACCGTAATGCGGTGAATGTAGTACTGAGGCATGCCTACCCAATCGTTGTAAGGCCCTTCGGTTTTTACTGCTTCCATGATACCCCGACCGACCTTCTTCGGATTGGCACGCTTGTATCCTGATCTTCTCATACTTAACCTTCTTTCATTCGTGCGAATAGCGACTGCTCTGTATAGGCTAACACAGCATGAGAGAAAGGCTACCTTGATGGGGTATTCCGTTGCGACCTTTCGTGATTGCGGGCATGGCTAAGTTCATGGTAGGCCTAGGAAAATCCTGTAGCAGCCCGCTCCGAGGGCGACATCTTCCGGACGTTGAAATGTCGCGGTCAGAGCCCGCTGCTACAGGGGACGAGGTTTATACCTCTACAACCACCTTACCCATTGCCTGGCCGCTTTCGAGGCGTGCGTGGGCTTTCCCGATCTCAGCCAGTGAGTAGTTTGTATCATCCAGTACCGGCTTCAGCTCACCCGCCTCTGCGATCTTCGCCAGTGCATTCAGAATACGGCCATGCTCTTCACGGCCGTGGTCGTGGATCATCGGGATCAGCATAAAGACCACGTGCAGAGACAGGCCTTTGAAGTGTGCAACGGACAGATCCAGCTCCACCATCGATACGGTCGATGCGATCTGACCATTAAGTGCAGCAGCCTCGAAGGAGTTTGCCATGTTGGCGCCACCTACAGAGTCGAACACCAGATCAAAGCCCGCACCGCTGGTGTGTTCAGCCACGTAATCCGCAACGGTTTCGGTTTTGTAGTTGATTGGCTTTGCACCGAGTGATTCGATCAGCTTAAGCTGCGCTTCGCCGCCACCGGTAGAGTACACATCCGCGCCAAAGTGACGTGCCAGCTGCAGTGCAACGTGACCCACACCACCAGAACCACCGTGCACCAAAACCTGCTGACCTTTGGCGACTCCCGCTCGCTTCAAGCCTTCGTACGCCGTAATCCCCACCAGTGGCAGAGCCGCTGCTTCGCGCATGGAAAGGTTATTAGGTTTGCGTGCAATCAGGCGCGCATCCGCCACCATGTATTCCGCCAGGGTACCCTGCAGGTCACACAGTCCACCTGCACAACCGTAGACTTCATCACCCACGGCGAAGCCGGCTACATTCTCACCCACTTCTTCAACAACACCGGCGAAATCCATACCCAGTACGGCAGGCAGATCCGGGGAGATCGGCAGCTCTTTACCCATCTGACGGATCATCGTGTCGACGGTGTTTACGCTGGTTGCTGCGATACGAACCAGTACATGACCAGACTTCACTTCAGGGGTAGGAATCTCGGCCAGCTCAAAGTTTTCAGGACCACCGAATTCGCGAACAACCATTGCTTTCATTGAAAATTGCCTCGTTAAGTTTGCAATAGTTGTATTCTAATTTTGTCTGACTAAGATGATAATTCACCTCAATAAACAATCAGTTTATAGAAATTATTGAAAATAGATGATGGATATCGAACACCTGAAACTGTTTGTGCGACTGGCCGCAACCCACAACATCAGCATGGCGGGCCGCGAGCTGGGCTTGTCACCGGCGGTTGCCAGCGCCCATATCAGTAAGCTGGAACAGGGCCTCGGTGTTCGCCTGCTCCATCGCACCACGCGCAAGGTATCTCTCACCGAAGAAGGGCTGGCATTTCTGCCCCATGCCGAAGAGGTGCTGGCCAGTGTGGAAGCCGCACGGGCATCCGTCGGAGCTGGTGAAGTCTCACCCCAAGGCACCCTGCGTGTGACCGCTCCTGCATCATTCGGACGCATGCACCTGGTTCCGGCGCTGAAAGGTTTTCTGGATCGCTATCCCGATCTGGATATCGATCTGCGCCTAAGCGATACAATCATTGATATGGTGGAGGGCGGCTTCGATATCGCCATTCGTAATGCCGGGTTGAAGGATTCCACGTTGATCGCCCGTAAGCTTATGGACGACCACCGGATAGTATGTACTTCGCCAGCGTATCTAGAACAACACGGAGCCCCCGCATCGCCTGAAGAGTTAAAAAACCACCGCTGTGTATGTCTGCACGGACTGGATACCTGGACCTTCGCTACGCCGGATGGTGCGGTGGCGGTAAAAACCAAAAGCCGGTTGAAAACAGATAACGGGGAAGCGATGCGAGATGCCTGCGCCGACGGCTTAGGCGTGGCGATCAGCTCGAAGTGGAGTGTGTATCAACACCTGGAGCGTGGTGATCTGGTGGAGATCCTGCACGACTACCCGTTAGTGTCTGATACGGCGATCTGGGCGGTATACCCCAGCTCACGTTTGTTGGCGCCCAAAGTGCGGGCGTTTATCGATTACTTTGCCGAACGGTTTAGCAACATGCCGTTTTGAGGCCGTCAGCGACAGCCTCACATCTTTAGCATTACACGCGGGCCCGTCAGCCCCTCACAATTCACGTCCGGGTGATGTTTTCACTCATTACTTATTTCTCAGTGTTCGTGGTGAGTTCAGACAACACCGACTCAATTACACGAATCACTTCCTTCACCTTTTCGTGGTTCAATGCTTCCGTATGAGGTGAGGCAAACTGATGGGAATCGTTATCAAAGTACTGACCATTGGCATCGGCAAACTCCTCGGACAGCGCGGCGCGAACTAAAATATCTGCACCAATACCGATATCGCCCCCGGCCACTCCGAAACCCTCCTGCACCATCTTGCTGCCGAGCATCGAACCCGGATTTACGGCGATGATTGATGGACAGTTGTCTTCCAGAGAAAACGCCATGGAGCGCGACCAGATCGTCAGGGCCAGCTTGCTTTGGGCATAAGCGGCAAAGTCTTCCGCAATCTTCACACGACCCGCTAATGCCTCGGTATCGACCGGGGACTGTGCAGCCGAGGAGAGATTCACTACGCGTCCGGACTCGCTCATCAGCGGCATCAAGCGTTTTGTCAGGAGGTACGGCGCCAGGGTGTTGACGGCAAAACGCACATCCAGCCCATCTTTTGTAATCGGATCTGGCGCACGGAAGATACCAGCGTTGTTGATCAATACATCGAGACGAACGTTTCGCGCAGCAACGGCTGCGGCAAACGCCTCAACCTGAGCCATATCCGACAGATCTGCCTGGTAGCTTTCGATACGCCGCTCTCCTCCTAACGCCTCCAACTCCTCTTCCGCAGCCGCCAGTTTCGCTGCGCTGCGGCCGTGAATCAGTACGTTGTGACCCATCGCAACCAGCTTGCGGGCTGTAGCCAAACCGATACCATCGGTTGAGCCTGTAATCAGAATCGTTTTCTGCATAATGTGGTGCTCCTTTATTGCAGCGGGGAGAATTCAGGCAGAAGCTCTTCCGCCATCCGTTTCAGTGTTGTTTCGATATCTGCCTGGTTAAATCTCAAATTCAGTGCCACGTGGTTTACGCCGATCTCTTCCAGTGACTTCAGATAACCACGCAAGTGATTCATACCGGACCTAAACCCCAGATGAATGGGTTGTGCGGGTTCGTCCGGATTGTCCGCCAGATCAATGTACAGTGGTTGCATGGCGGGTTGTGCCGGGCGACCGGCGGCCAAGGTACGTTCACGCCAGCTTTCGATGATCTCGGCCTGCAATGAGACATTGCGTAGGTAAAGCATCCAACCATCACCATTCTGTGCGATCCAGTCCGGACTTTGCTGGCTGGCACCGGTGATCAGCATCGGCAAGCGCCCAGCCGTGGGTTTCGGCACCATATCCATCCCACCGGAAGGACTACCGTAGCTGCTCTCAAACGTTGGGTGGTGTTCCCACATCTGTTGGATATATTCGAAGCTTTCGCGAAAACGCCGGCCACGATCATCATAGATCAGATTCAGGGCTGGATACTCTTCCGGTCGATCCCCGGAAGCCACACCCACAATCAGACGACCACCGGACAATTGATCCGCACTGGCGATCGCTTTTGCCACATGGGCCGGATGGCGCAGTGGCAATACCACACTGGCGATTCCCAGCGCTATTTTATGGGTCTGGGCAGCCAGGAAACCGAGATAAACAAATGGATCGTAAAGTTGGCCGGCATCGCCAAACGACGGCACATTCAACGGAACATCACGCAACCAGGCCGCGGAAAAACCCAATTCCTCGGCTAATTGAATGCGCTCCAGATGGTGCGTCATGGTTGGTACGGGTGACTGGTCGTAGTTTTCCAGCGGCACCACCAAACCAAGGCTCAGCCGATTCGCTTGAAACACGAAATCGTAGCCTGTGTTGATGCGCTGAAAACTTAAACCAGTGTGTAGGGGCTGCATGGACGACTCCGCCAGAGTGATCGGTAGAATAACTACCAATGTATCAGCACGGCTTACTGCTGATAATCAATCTATAACAAGAGTCAGTTTTAAGATTTTATTGATAATAGAGCGTGTAAAACCTGATCTAACGTGGTGAAGCCATGCCTTACATGAGTGGCTTAAACCAGTGGTAGTTCGGTTCAGACTGGGCGTTATCAATATTTTCAGGCGGTGTCACGCCCTGACCGTCCCCTTCCCTGCATGAGCCACAATAGCTACGCATTTCCAGATTGAAACGGTACCCGGAGCGTGGTTCTGGGCTGCTACCGTGCAGATGCGCACTGGAAAAACAGAGCAGATCCCCCGGTGCGATTAGGATGGGAACGCCTTTGTGAGTATCAATCGCCTCCTTTGCCTCAGGAGCATAGGGGTAGCCGATTTGAGCATCCGCAGACTGGGATCGTGCCAACCGGCGGGCTTCTCGAAACGCCTCGAATGACCACTCTGCAGTCGTGTTGGCAACAGGCGCATCCCAGTATTCGGGATAGAAAACCAGGGTATTGTTCGCAGAGATGGGATACAGCGGCGTCCACCAGTTAATCTGCTGCTGGATATTACTGCCCCAGGTATCACGGTGGTAACCGATGCTGCCTCTAAACTGCGCGTTCGACTTTTCCGTGGGTGGAACGCAACGCAGAAACAACTTATCCGCAAAGTTACGCGTAACATCCATTCCACTCTGCGCAAGGGCATGAGCAAACAACTCCCGTGTTTGTGACATTGCATTAAACCGCTGTAGCAATGCTGCCATCCGTGCGCTGAAGTCACTCGAGTGCGCATCAACATCCTCAAACCGATCACCCAGGGTTTGCCGAACCACTCGATCCAACAACCCCTGTAGTGCCTGCAGCGCAGGGATCTGGCTAAACACAATCAGATCCCCACGAAACAGGATTTCGTCACGCGCTCGGTCATTAAGCGGCCCTGAGGTGCGCACAATCTCCATTAGCTGGATTTCTGAGTGCGTCGATGGAACGGCGTTCGCGGTGCAGTCACACTGCCCTGATAGCTCTCAGCGCTGAGGCTAAGCAGCTGAAGTGCCTGTTCCAGATCTTTCTGTTCAGATAGCGCTATCGCATCAAAACCACAACGCAGCAGGTATGGCACCTGGTCGGGCAGCAAAGTCCCGGTGGCTCGCAGTTCACCCGTGTAACCAAAGATTTCCCTCAAGAGCGAGGCATCGGAAAACCCGGTGCCGTCGGTGAAGCTGGTAAAGCGGATCGCCACGACAGGCGCGGCATTGATCACCAATTCCATCTCGTCGGTCACCTGCCCTGCATCCAACCAGAAGCCAGGTGTGTGTTCGAGCCCTTCGAAATCGGGCTGCAACTTGAGCCATTGCTCAAACGGTAGAATCAACTGGCTTTGAGTAAGAGAGTTCGGTTCAGCAGCTTCTTCTGCCATCTGCCAGCTATCAAGCTGAACAGAACCATTTTTAAGAATGTGAGGCATAAACGCGTTCCTTAAATGGGGCTTTACCTAAGCGCTCGTAAACAGCAGTAAAACTGTCATTGCTATCCGCGCGGTGCTCTACGTAAACATCAATGATCTTCTCGACCGCACTGGCGACCCGCTCCATCGGCAAGGACGGTCCCAACACTTTGCCGATAGAAGACCGCTGGCCCGTCTCACCACCCAGAGTAATCTGGTAAAACTCTTCGCCGTTTTTATCGACACCCAGAATACCGATGTTAGCGATATGGTGATGTGCACAAGCGTTAATACAGCCTGAAATACGCAAACTTAGATCCCCCAGGTTGTAGAGCTGCTGCAGGTCACCGAAGCGTTGCAGGATCGCCTCGTTGATTGGCAAAGAACGGGCATTCGCCAAGTTGCAGAAGTCACCACCCGGACAGCAGACAGTATCGATCAATGTGCCTGCGGTTGGCGTAGCGAGATCTAACGCATCCAGCTGTTTCCAAAGGGCGTAAAGATCCGAGCCTTTCACATCGGTGAGCAGCAGATTCTGCTGCTGGGTGGATCGGACTTCGCCAAAGGAGTACTGCTCAGCAAGGTCTGCGATCTGTTCCAGCTGATGGGTTGTGATATCGCCAGGAGCCCGATTCTTATGTTTGAGCGAGATCGTCACAATTCGGTAGCCGGGTACTTTATGCTGCCAAATGTTGCGCTCCAGCCAACGACCGTAGGCAGTGTCAGCAGCGGGTGCTGTGGTCTCTTCGGCGATCAGCGGTGCATACTCCGGTGCGCTGAAAAACGACTTCGCATAGTCGATCTCTTCTTCAGTGAGCAGCGTGTCATCGCGGTAGTTCTTCTGATACTCCGCTTCCACCTGCTGGCTAAAGGCCTCGATACCCAAACTGCCCACCAGGATTTTGATACGCGCTTTGTATTTGTTATCGCGTCGGCCATAACGGTTGTACACCCGCAGAATCGCCTTCAGGTATCCCAACAACTGCTCCTGCGGCAGGAACTCTCGCACCACCTGCGCAAGCATCGGTGTACGGCCCAAGCCTCCACCCACCCAGACCTTAAAGCCAAGCGCGCCGCTCTCATCAAGTACCAGCTGCAGGCCGATATCGTGCAATCGGATCGACGCACGGTCCTCTTCTGCACCAATTACAGCGATCTTGAATTTACGTGGCAGGAAGGCGAACTCAGGGTGCAGAGATGACCACTGACGGATGATTTCGCAGTACGGTCGTGGATCAGCCACTTCGTCATCACACACACCTGCCAGCGGATCTGAGGTGGTGTTACGAATACAGTTGCCGCTGGTCTGGATGCTGTGCATCTCCACACTGGAGAGCGCATTGAGGATATCGGGTACCTCATGCATCTGCACCCAGTTAAACTGCACGTTTTGGCGGGTGGTGATGTGACAGTAACCCTTGTCGTGGTCCCAGCAAATACGGGCCAGCATCCTTAACTGATTTGACGACAGCATGCCGTAAGGGATCGCGACCCTCAGCATCGGTGCATGTTTTTGCACATACAAACCGTTCTGAAGACGCAGAGGCAGAAACGCTTCTTCACTGATCTCACCCTTGAGGTAGCGCTCCATCTGGTTACTGAACTGTAAAACGCGGTTGCGGACAACCTGATGATCAAGCTCATCGTATCTGTACATCGAGGAAAGGACTCACGCTATTTGTTGTAATAGCGCCCAAGGTAAGGGTTCCTCTCAAACGGGTACAGGTACAATTTTTTTAATAAACAGGGGCACAGATAGAAATTAGGAGCGTTCGTTCCGGAACACAGCGGTTTGCTCCAGCAGCCAGCTACGCAGCATCTGCATCGCAGGCAGCTCTGCCAGATCGTTTCGACACACAAAGTAGTGCCCACGCGTTGGCGCAGGATAGCTATTGTTCACAGGCCGGATCAGGCGACCGTCGTCCAACCGATCCTGCACCAGATGTCGCCAGCCCAATCCAACACCTACATCCTGCAGCACTGCATCCAATAGCATCGAAAAGTGGCTGAAGGTCATCTCTGCTTTCGCCGGTTGAGAACCAACACCACACTGCCGTAACCAAAAATTCCAATCCACCGGCGACCACCAGCGCGCTTTCCAGAACTGCGGATCAAGATCCAGCAACGGTTGCTGCACCAACCCGTCTAACGTAACAACTTCGGGATGAGCATCACGAAACGCAGGTGTACATACGGGAAAGATATCCTCCGCAAACAGGAAATCAGACTGGTAACCCGCGTCCTCTTCCAACCCCAAGGTGATCGCCGCATCAAACTTATCCGCCACCAGCGGGTTTTCATCCACGCTGACCAGATTCAGATGCAGATCCGGGTACAGACTGCGCAGCGCATTTAAGCGCGGCACCAACCAGAGTTGGGCAAAGGAGCTGGTCACATGGAGATTGAGGTGGGTTGGGCCAGCACTGTGCTGAATTTCGTGGCTGGTTTCAGCAATATCAAGCAGGCTGCGGTGGACGGTGGTGTAGAGTTTGCGCCCTGCTTCAGTGAGCTCCACCCGCCGGTGTGCACGCAGGAACAGATCGGTTTTCAGCGCGGATTCCAGATACCGGATCTGACGACTCACGGCCGCCTGGGTTACGCACAGTTCGTCCGCAGCATCCTTAAAGCTGCACAGGCGAGCCGCCGCTTCGAAGGTACGTAGCGCATTTAGCGGAGGCAGGAAGATCGGTTTTTGCTCCATACCAGCCTCTTTTCGTCACTTAGTTACTGCAACCAACGCAATAGCCACAGGCAGATCATCCCACCTACCACCGGCCAGAACACGCTGCGGCTGAACTTGGCGATCAGTATACATACCAACGCGGCCATCACTTGGGCGGTATCCAACTGGTACTCGGTCGCCGGACGTGTAAACAGAATCGCCGGGATACAAAGTGCCGCCAGAATCGCAGGCGGCAAGAGCATCAAAATGTCTTTGCTGCGATCCAGCAGTTCACGTGTGGCGCCATGAAGTTCGATAAATGACACGCGGACCAGAAAGGTGCCCAGCCCCACGGCGAAAAAGAGTAACCAGAGCGTAACCGTATCCATCAGCGCCCCTCCTGCGGTTTGGCCTGACGGTCCAACAATTTAGGTAACAGCAAACCAGCAGTCACACCTGCAGCAACCGCAACGATGAAGCCGCTGTTATACGGCAGCAGCTGAAACA
>NZ_CAXRBQ010000047.1:0-17802 GCF_964228735.1 Pontibacterium sp.
GGCTGCAGCAACTGATGAAACGCGGTGTTATGATGTGACAAAGCCTGAATCCTTTGTGATTAAAGTGTTTGCTCGCACACTCATTTTACTCACATGGATTCAGGCTTTCTTATTTATCCCAAACTATGGGACAGCAGTGGCCAGAGAGGCGCCTTTTTTGCGTTTGAGGTTTTGGGATCAGCCTCCTTCCGCATCCATCAACAGCTGGCGGTTGCCGCCGCAGGCTGTGGTGTTCTGGGTGATGGTTTTTTCCTGTACAAAGCGGTGCAGGTAAAACGGACCACCTGCTTTAGGGCCGGTGCCTGAAAGGTTCATGCCGCCAAACGGTTGAGCACCCACCACCGCGCCGACCTGATCCCGGTTCACGTAGATATTGCCGACCTGGGCCAGCTCTGCGATACGGTGGATGGTCTGGCTATTGCGGGAGTGGATGCCGAGCGTCAGGCCATAACCGGAGCGATTGATCTCTTCGATCACCTGATCCAGCCGTTCGGCGGGGTAGCGCACAATATGCAGGATCGGGCCGAAGGTCTCTTCGGTCAGTTCGTCCATGGTATGCAAGCGGATAATGGTCGGCGGCACAAAATAACCAGGATCATGCTGCGGGCCGGTATGTAGCTCAAAGATCAAACGTCCCTGAACCCGCGCGAGTTCTATATGGTTGTAAAGCGTATCCATTGCCTCCTGATCGATGATCGGACCAATATCCACGTCAAAGCGGCGTGGATCTCCGATCTTCAGCTCTTTGGTGGCGCCGATCAGCTTCTCGGTTACGGTGTTGGCAATCTCTTCCTGCAGGTAGAGTACCCGCAGGGCCGAGCAGCGCTGTCCGGCGCTGGCGAATGCAGAACGCAATACGTCTTTAACCACCTGTTCCGGCAGCGACGTGCTGTCGGCGATCATCGCATTGAGGCCGCCGGTCTCAGCAATCATGGCTGGTAGTGGTGCGCCAAGGCGTTGGGCCAGGGTGGCAAAAATGCCGTTGGCGGTGGCACTGGATCCGGTGAAGGCAACGCCTGCCAGGCGGTAGTCTTTTAGCAACAGCTCGCTCTGTTCTGCACCGCTGTATGTGACCAGCTGTAAGACCTCTGGAGGTACGCCAGCTTCCAGCCAAAGCTCAGTCGCACGCATCGCGATCAGCGAGGTCTTGCTGGACGGTTTGGTTATCACGGCGTTGCCGCACACCAAGGCTGCGGCAATCTGGCCGGTGAAGATGGCCAGAGGGAAGTTCCACGGGCTGATACAGAGGAAGATACCCCGGCCTTTGAGCTGTAGTTCATTGCTTTCGCCGGTGACGGAGATCAGGGCGTGGCTGGTCAGTTGTTTTTCCGCCTGGGCCGCATAGTAATAGCAGAAATCGACGGCTTCACGGATCTCGTCGATCGCATCACGCAGGGTTTTGCCCGCTTCGCTCATGCAGAGGTGGATCAGTTCGTCGCGGTTTACTTCCAGCAGTTCGGCATAACGCAGCAGTACTGCGCTGCGTTCCGAGATCGGTGTGTCCCGCCAGGCGGGCCAGGCGGCGCTGGCATCAGCCAAGGCCCGCTTGATCTGGTCAGGTGCGGCAATATCCAGTGTACCGATCTGTTGTTCGATATCCTGTGGACTGTACACCGCGACTGATTCCATCCCGGGTTGTTTTTCACCGGAGATGATCGGCATCCCATGCCAAACGTTTTTTCCAAAACGATCCAGCCGGTTGCGCAGGTCCAGCAGGTCCTGACTGGAACCGTAGTTGAATCCTTGTGAGTTCTTGCGGTTACTGGCGAAAACATCCGCAGGCAATGGGATGCGGGGATTGCGCAATGCGCTGGTCTGGTGGAGGCGTTCCAGTGGGCTTTTTAACAACGTGCTGACCGGTATATCCCGATTGCTCGCCTTGAACACAAAGGAGCTGTTGGCACCGTTTTCCAGCAGCCGTCGAATCAGGTAGGGCAGCAGTTCGCGGTGGTCACCGACCGGTGCATAGATGCGGCAGGGGCGTTGTTGCTCGCGGCAGATCTGTTGGTATAAACCGTCGCCCATACCATGTAGGCGCTGAAAGTTGATCGGTTTGTTGCTAGGAATCTCAAGCAGCTGCGCTACGGTAAGTGCATTGTGGGTGGCGAACTCCGGTATCAGAGCGTGGCACTGCTCCGACAATAAAAAGCGGGCACACACCAAGTAGGCGATATCGGTGCTGGCTTTGAGGGTGTAGACCGGGTAGTCCTTCAGCCCGAGCTGCTGGGCCTGTTTGATCTCCGTATCCCAGTACGCACCTTTAACCAGGCGCACCGGGATAGGGGTGTCCAGTTTACGTCCCAGATGCTCGAGCCAGCCCAAGGTGGGCAGTGCGCGCTTGCCGTAGGCCTGAACAGCAATCCCCAGTTTGCCCCAGCCGCTGGCCAGCTCGGTGCGCAGCAGTTCTTTAAAGAGGTTAAGGCTCAGTTCCAAGCGGTCTGCTTCTTCTGCATCCAGAGTGATGCCGACGTCGGCGGTGCGGGCGGCGACAATTAGTTGTAGCAGGCGGTCGGTCAGCTCCTGATACACCCGGCGGTTTTTGAGGTTCTCAAAACGTGGATGCAGAGCCGAAAGTTTGATCGATATGGTGGTGTCGGCGGCGTCTTTACGCTGCCCTACGGTTTCAATCGCATTGAGGTAGGCGGCGAAGTAGTGCTCTACGTCGTTCTCGCTGACAGCGTCTTCGCCCAGCATATCAAAGGAGAACTGGTTCAGGTTCTGGTCGTAGTCATAGCGGCGGTCACAGGCTTCTTTGATGGTCTCGGCAAAAACGAAATTCTCGCCCAGCGAACGCATGATGGTTTTCATCGCCTTCAGCATCGCCGGGCGTCCGAGTCGGCGCCGCACCGAAGCGTAGAGGCCTGTCGGATCGCTGTCCTGAGCAACCAAACGCTGGCCAAGGGCGATACCCCAGATCGAGGTATTAAGCAGGGTGCTTTCGTTGCTGGTGAGTGCTTGCTCCCAGTCGGCGGAGTCCAGTTTATCTTCCACCAGGGCATAGGCGGTTTCAGCATCGGGAATACGCAACAGGGCTTCAGCCATCGACATCAGGGCTAGCCCCTCGTCGGAGTTGAGGCGGAACTGACTGAGCAGTTGGTGCAGGTCGAAACGGGCGCTGGGTGTTTCACGCAGGGTTTGCAACCACTGTGCCGCAAGGGGGGCGGCATTGGGCGTGTCAGGCACCAGTTGCTGCAGCTCCGAGACCATCAGTTTTTCGTCGGCGGTGTAGTAGTCACACACTTCCTGCCAGAGACTTTGCAGATCTTCCTGATGAAATTCAGGACTGAAGTAATGAAAGAGCGGATGCATAGGTCACCGCCTTTAGGTCCGTAAATGCCCGTGAATGTCCGCTCCAGTGTAGAACATGGCGGATTCAGATGCACAGGGTGAAATTGCGTCGGAGAGGGGGAAACGCCCCGCTAAGGGGAAGGGAGCAGGGCGTTTTCAGGAGGCGTGCTTAGACGCGTTCGAACAGTGCCGCGATACCCTGACCGCCACCGATACACATGGTGACAACAGCGTAGCGACCTTCGGTGCGTTGCAGTTCGTACAGTGCTTTAACGGTGATGATGGCGCCGGTTGCACCGATTGGGTGACCCAGAGAGATGCCGGAACCGTTTACGTTTACTTTATCCATTGGCAGTTCCAGGTCACGGCATACTGCCAGGGCCTGTGCGGCGAAGGCTTCATTCACTTCCCAGACATCGATATCAGCAACGGACAGGCCCGCTTTATCCAACAGTTTGCGTACCGCGGGTACCGGGCCGATACCCATGTACTTCGGTTCTACGCCGGCAAAGCTGTACGCTGCCAGTTTTGCCATCGGTTGCAGACCTTTGGCTTCAGCAACATCAGCAGCCATCAGGGTAACCGCGGCAGCTGCATCGTTAAGACCGGAGGCGTTACCTGCAGTGACAGAACCATCTTTTTTGAATGCCGGACGCATCTTAGCCACATCGTCCATGGTCAGACCGTGACGGGTGTGTTCGTCCGTATCGAAGATGACAGTCTTTTTGCGGGTGGCAATTTCAATTGGCAGGATCTGGTCTTTGAAACGACCTTCGTTGATCGCTGCTTCCGCGCGGTTGTGGCTCATTACCGCCAGTGCATCCTGGTCTTCGCGGCTGATGTTCCACTTCTCAGCGATGTTTTCTGCGGTGATACCCATGTGGGTGTTGTCGAAAGGACAGGTCAGGGCGCCCACCATAGCATCTACAATCTGACCATCACCCATACGCTGACCGAATCGGCCGGAAGGCAGCCAGTACTGGGAACGGCTCATCACTTCTGCACCACCGGCAACAGCGGCATCGCACTGCTCGGTTTCGATCTGCTGTGCTGCGGTGATGATTGCCTGCAGGCCACTACCACATAGACGGTTAACCGTTACGGCAGGGGTCTCGTTTGGCAGTCCACCGTTTACCGCGGCTGCACGGCTCAGGTACATGTCCTGACGCTCGGTGTGAATCACGTTACCGAATACGGCATGGCCATACGCTTCAGGCTCTGCACCGGAGCGTTTTACCGCTTCTTCTACACAGGCTGCTGCCAGTTCGCCCGGCGTCTTGCTCTTCAGGCTGCCACCAAATCCACCAATTGCTGTACGTACACCACTCAGTACGACGATCTCTCGATTGCTCATGCTGCATCCTTCATCTGTTCTAGTTATAAATATCCACCAGCTGTGCACTTCCCTGGATGGTTTTCCCAGTCGTGAGAACTTCTTACTCTATCATCGCTTTATGACAGGTCGGGGGGCGTGAGAGCTATCAATTGGTCGAAATTAGATCGATTTCCTTGCATAAACTGCCATCGCTGCTGCAATACCCGGTTATGACAATGCCATGCTAAAACGGTATATTTGGCTCTGCTTTTGTAGTGGTATTAGGTTGGTGGAAACTTGAAAAACCGGATGGTTGTGACTCTGACAACGGTACACGGGTCACGGCAGTACTCTCTGAATCAGTTGACGCGGTACGGCATTATTCTGTTTGTTGTGTTGGCGGCCGTCAGTTTTTTTGTTGCGACGCCGCTACTGTGGAAAACCAACGATGATCTGGAAGAGCTGGCCAGCGACCATGAACAGCTGTCCCAGGATTACGAGATGATGCTGGGTTCACAGCAGCTGTATAAATCCGAGATGGATCAGCTCTCCTCAACGTTGCACACGTTGATGGATGAAAAAGCCCAGCTGGAAGCTGAGAACAGTCGTATTGGTGCCCTGAACCAGTCGCTGGATCAATCGCTATACGGGTTGGAAAGCCTGCTGGGTTTGCCAGTTTCTGAGAACATGACTGAGGAGCGGGCGGAAGAACTAAAAGTGATGGCCAGCAAGCGCCTTTACTTCCTGCATATGATTCCCAACGGGATGCCGATTTTAAGTCCGCGGGTAACCGCCCGCTTCGGACCACGTATACATCCTGTATTGAAAAAACGTCATATTCACCATGGTATCGATTTTAAGGCGAGTATCGGTACACCGGTTTATGCTACAGCTGATGCGGTCGTAGAATATGCCGGATACCATAAGCAGAGCGGTTACGGTAAGTTAATCATTCTGCTGCATAACTTTGGATTCAAAACGTACTACGGGCACTTGAATGCGGTTAAGGTTAAAAACCGTGAATTTGTGCGTAAAGGGCAGTTGATCGGCTACAGCGGAAACACCGGTATTTCTACCGGACCTCACCTGCATTATGAGGTGCGGCACCTGTTTACCCCGCTGGACCCGGATCCGTTCCTTGCTTGGAGTATGTCGGATTTTGATTCACTCTTCAGTAAAGTTAAGGATGTGAAATGGGCCTCATTACAAGAAATGTATCCTCTGAATCAAAGCAGGGTCGGGCAGGAACAACCATCGTCGCAGAAGGAAATAAGTTCAGCGGCGAAATGAAGGTTGTGGGCAAGATGCATATCGACGGCATGTTCGACGGTACCATCAACTCACTGGACAATATCTCTGTGGGTAAGTCCGGACATGTGCGTGGTTTGATCAAAGCGCGCCATATCAATGTCAGTGGTTTGCTCGAAGGCGATGTGATCTGTGACGAGCTGCACATTGAAGCTGAGGGGCAGGTGCGGGCGACGGTGACCAGCAAGCAGATGTCGATCAGTCCCAAAGGTAACTTCGTGGGAGAACGCAAGAACTGGGAGCAGGCCGCGGTAGACAAAGCTCTGGAATCGCTGCCGGTTATCGAAGCGATTGAAGGCTCGGTAGAGAAAGTAGCGGAATAAGAAAAAGGTTAATCTGGAAATATGTGTGAACTGCTTGGCATGAGTGCCAATGTTCCAACCGATATTTGTTTTAGCTTCAGTGGTCTGATGCAGCGTGGTGGTGGCACCGGTCCACACCGGGATGGCTGGGGTATCGCATTCTACGAAGGAAAAGGCGTGCGTAGCTTCCACGATCCAGCGCCGAGTGTGGATTCTGAGATTGCATTGCTGATCAAGAACCATCCGATCAAGAGTAACGTGGTGATCAGCCATATTCGCCAGGCCAACGTGGGTGAAGTTAATCTGGCAAACACTCACCCGTTCACGCGGGAGTTATGGGGTTATGTCTGGACCTTTGCTCACAATGGGCAATTAGACAAGGCGCTGTTCGACATGCCACTGACACACTATCAACCGGTGGGTACCACCGACAGTGAATATGCGTTTTGCTGGTTGCTGGGTCAGATCCGCGAGAAATTCCCGCAGCGTCCGGATGATGTCGCTGAACTGCAGGATTTTATCCGCACTTGTTGCGACCAGCTGCGCAAGCTTGGTGTGTACAACATGCTGCTGACAGAGTCCACCTGGCTGTTTGCCTACTGTACCACCAAGCTGACCTGGATCACCCGCAGGGCACCGTTTGGCGAAGCGTCGCTCAAAGATTGTGAGCTGATGGTAGATTTCTACAAAGAGACCACGCCAAACGATATTGTGACCGTGATAGCGACGGATCCGCTGACCGATAACGAGCAGTGGCAGAAGCTGGAAGCAGGTGAGATGATCACCTTTGCTGACGGATTACCGGTCTGATAGACCGTACTCGGAGAGAGAAATGGATGACGATGCGCTGCGGGCGGAGATTGAGCATTATCCCAATCTGGTGAGCTGGTTTCAGGCCTGTTGCCAGCGTTACGCAGATGCATCGGCATTTACCTGTCAGGGCGGTACCCTGACCTACAGTGAGCTGGACGAGCGTTCCAGCCGTCTCGCCTCCTGGTTGCAGCGCTCGCCTAACCTGCGCCCTGGTGATCGTGTTGCGATCCACCTGCCCAACCTTTTGCAATTCCCTGTTGCGGTATTCGGCATACTGAAAGCCGGTATGGTGGTTGTGAATACCAACCCGTTATACAGCGTGGAAGAGTTGCGCCATCAGTTTGCTGACTCGGGTGTAAGGGCGGTCATTACATTGGCAAACAGTGCCTACTTGGTAGAGAAGGTGCTGCCGGATACCGAAATCCGGGAAGTGATTGTGACTCAGCTGGCGGATCTGCATTCGTTCCCCAAATCTGATTGGATCAACTTCAAAGCGCGTCATGTACGTAAGATTGTGCCGCGTTACAAAATTCCCAACGCGATCTCGTTTCGCAAGTGCTTACGTGAAGGCGCCAAGCATCCTTGGCGTCCGGTTGAGGTTGAACGACACCAACTGGCGTTTCTGCAGTATACCGGGGGCGTCACCGGCACTTCGAAAGGGGTGATGCTCACCCATCACAATATCCTGGCGAACATCTGCCAGCTAAAAACTGTGATGAATCAAGTTTGCACCCCACGTGAAGAGATCGCCATTGCACCGTTGCCGCTCTACCACACCTATTCGTTGATTCTGAACGGGATGCTGATGCTGGAAGATGGCGCGCATGTGGTTCTCATCATCAATCCCCGGGATACGGAAGGGTTTGTTAAGGAGCTGTCCCGCTGGCGATTCACGGTGTTCTCTGGACTGAATACGCTGTTTGTGGAGTTGTGTCAGAACCAGGATTTTTGTGCATTGGACTTTAGCAGTCTCAAGGTGACGGTATCAGGCGCTATGTCATTGACCCGTTTTACCGAAGGACTCTGGATTGAAGTGACCGGATCTCCCATCCAGGAGGGCTATGGGCTGACCGAGTGTTCGCCTGTGGTCGCGGTCCATCCTCCAAACGAAGAGCGTCGTGATGACACTGTTGGACCGCCGGTACCCCTGACCGAAGTGAAAGTGGTTGGCAGCGAGGGAGAAACCCTGCACCCAGGTGAAGTAGGTGAAATCTGCGTGCGAGGTCCGCAGGTGATGGCGGGATACTGGCAGCAACCCGAATTAACACGGGCTGTGTTGCAAGACGATGGTTGGTTCCTCACAGGTGATATGGGTACTCTCAGCGAAGAGGGCTATATCGAGGTGATCGATCGGAAATCAGAAGTGATCCGCACCGCAGGATTTGACGTTTACCCAAGTGAGTTGGAGAACGTAATCGCCTGTCATCCGGATGTATTGGAATGTGCCGTTGTTGGCCTTCCCGATGATGATCTGGGTGAAGTGATCAAATTGTTTGTAGTGAGCCGCAACCGACGGTTAACGGTGAAAGCGGTGCGCGATTACTGCCGCGAACGCCTGACCTCCTACAAAGTACCAAGGCAAGTGGAGTTCCGGACCTCTCTGCCCAAAACCAATGTGGGTAAAGTGCTGCACCGTGATATCCGCGACGAAGAGCTGACCCGTCAGGCCAAAAAGAAACGCCACCTTTAAATCTGGATATCGTATAACTGGTCCTGCCGTTAATGGCTGCGCTGCCGTATAATAGCGCGCTTCGTTTAATTTCAGTCACCCGAAACAAGTCTCCCATCGTGAAAGCAAAGCTTCAACAGCTCCGTCAGCAGCTTAATGACTGCCGTATATCCGATCTCCACAACCTGAAACGACGCCTGCAGCAGGCAGAACAGCGGGTGAATAATCACCAGCCGGTTGATCGAATGGTGGCGCAGATCGAGGAGACCGTTGCTGCCTCTGTGAAGGCAGTGACCGATAAGCGCACGCTGGTGGGTGAGGTCCGCTATCCGGATCTGCCTGTCTCTTCCCGCCGTGAAGAGATTCAGGAAGCGATCCGTGATCACCAGGTTGTGGTGGTGGCGGGTGAAACTGGTTCCGGTAAAACAACACAGTTACCAAAAATCTGTCTGGAGCTGGGCCTGGGTGCGCGTGGCCTGATCGGTCATACCCAACCCCGTCGACTGGCGGCGCGGGCGGTGGCAAACCGTATCGCGGAAGAGCTGCAAACCGAAGTGGGTAAAACCGTAGGCTATCAGGTCCGTTTTACCGATCAGGTGTCTGAACAGTCGATGGTCAAACTGATGACCGACGGTATTCTGCTGGCGGAAACCCAGCATGATCGCTTTCTGGAAAAGTACGAAGTCCTGATCATCGATGAGGCTCACGAACGCAGCCTCAACATCGATTTCCTGCTGGGTTATCTGAAACGTATCCTGCCGCGTCGTCCTGACCTAAAGGTTATTATCACCTCGGCGACCATTGATCTGGAGCGTTTCTCCAAGCACTTTAACGATGCGCCGGTGATCGAGGTGTCCGGGCGTACCTATCCCGTTGATGTGTTGTACCGGCCGCTGGGGGAAGAGAGTAGCGATAATGACCAGCGTCAAGGGATTCTGGATGCGGTAGATGAGCTGGCCCAGCACGAGCGTGACAACGGTGCCTCCGCGCCGGGGGATATTCTGGTGTTCCTCAGCGGTGAGCGTGAGATCCGGGAAACCGCCGATTTCCTGCGTAAGGCACAGCTGCGCAACACCGAAATCTTGCCGCTGTATGCGCGCTTGAGCGTGGCTGAGCAGAACAAAATTTTTCACCCGGGGCGTTCTGTTGGCCGACGTATTGTACTGGCGACCAACGTGGCAGAAACCTCGCTTACCGTGCCAGGCATTCGATATGTAATCGATCCCGGCTTTGCCCGAATCAGTCGCTACAGCTACCGATCCAAGGTACAGCGTTTGCCGATTGAACCGGTGTCTCAGGCGAGTGCGAATCAGCGTAAAGGCCGTTGTGGACGTGTTGCGGCGGGTATCTGTATCCGCCTGTATTCAGAAGAAGATTTTCTCGCCCGTCCAGAATTTACCGACGCGGAGATCCGTCGCACCAACCTGGCGGCGGTAATTCTGCAGATGCTGAATCTGCGCCTGGGAGATATTGCGGAGTTTCCGTTTATCGATCCGCCCGATGTGCGTTTTGTGAATGACGGCTTCAAGCTGCTGCACGAGCTGGGAGCGGTGGATGAGAAGCGCAATATGACCCGTCAGGGACGGGAACTGAGCAAGCTGCCGGTTGATCCACGGATCGGTCGTATGCTGCTTGAGGCTGCACGACAAAACTGCCTGAAAGAGGTACTAGTGATCGCCAGTGCGCTCAGCGTACAGGACCCACGAGAACGCCCGATTGAGAAGAAACAGGCTGCCGATGAGCGCCATCGTGCTTATGCCAGTGAAGATTCCGATTTTATTACGCTGGTAAACCTCTGGAACCTGTACGAGGAACAGCGCCAGGAGCTGAGCCAGAATCAACTGCGTAAGTTCTGTCAGAAGCAGTTTCTCTCCTTTATGCGGATGCGGGAGTGGCGTGATATCCATCGGCAGTTGCACCTGATCTGCAAGCAACAGGGTTACAAAGAAAACCAGGATGATGCGGACTACAACTCAATCCACAAGTCCTTGTTATCCGGCCTGCTCAGTCAGATGGGCTTCAAGCAGGAAAACAAAGAGTACTTGGGCGCGCGTAACAAGAAGTTCCATATCTTCCCGGGTTCTATGCTGTTTAAAAAAGCACCCAAGTGGATTATGGCGGCGGAGCTGGTAGAAACTTCCAAGCTTTATGCGCGCATGGTCGCACGCATCGAGCCGGAGTGGGCTGAAGCCTTAGCCAAACATCTGGTGAAGCGCAGCTATCTTGAGCCCCATTGGGAGAAGAAACGTGCCCAGGTGGTAGCGCTGGAACAGGTCAGCCTCTATGGCCTGATCATCGTGCCAAAACGCCGTATTCACTACGGTAAGATTGAGCCCGAGCAGTCCCACGAAATCTTTATCCGTCAGGCGCTGGTTGAAGGAGAATTCGAAACCAAAGGTAAATTCCTGAAGCACAATCGTGGGTTGTTGCAGGATATCGAGGACCTGGAGGCCAAGTCCCGTCGCCGTGACCTCTTGGTAGATGAGGAGTCTCTGTACCAGTTTTACTTCCAACGGATGGAAGAGCTGGATGGTGGAGGTGTTGTTAACGGCGCTGGATTCGAACATTGGCGTAAAGGTGTCGAGCAGAACAACCCTAAAGCACTGTTCATGACCGAAGAGGATCTGTTGCAGCGTTCAGCGGATCACGTTACCGCTGGTCAGTACCCAGATAATCTAGCGATGGATGGAATCAAGTTGAAGCTGGCCTACAACTTTGAGCCGGGTGCCCGCAACGACGGTGTTACGTTAAGTACACCAATTGCGCTGCTGAACCAGCTGCCTGCTACACGGCTTGAGTGGTTGGTGCCAGGTATGCTGCGTGAAAAATGCGTGGCTGTGATGAAGGGGTTACCCAAGCAGATCCGCAAAAACTTCGTACCGATTCCCGACTATGTGGATGCCGCGTTGGAGAAGATCAATTTCGGTGAAGGCGATCTGTATGAGGCGTTGGCGCTACAGCTGAAGCGCATGACCGGCGTGACGGTAGATCCTGCAGCATTGCGTGAAGTGAAACTGGACAATCACTTTCAGGTTAATCTTCGTGTGCTGGATGAGAAGGGTAAGGTTCAAGGCGAATCCCGTAACCTGCAGAAGCTGCAGCACAAGTTTGCAGAGAAAGTATCAGAAGCACTGAAAAAAGGCCCAGGGGAAAAGTGGGGGCGTGATGAAATCACCTCCTGGGATTTCGGTGAACTGCAGGAAAGCATCCGCTTGCGTCAAGCGGGCGGTATTGAGGTCGATGCCTACCCTGCGATGCTCGATAAGGGCGACAGTGTTTCCTTGACGGTTGTCACGCATAAAGCTGATGCAGATGAACTTTCGGTGCTGGGTATCGTACGTTTGGCAATACTCTCGCTGACTGAGCAAGTGAGGTTTGCACGTAAACAGCTGCCGGAAATAGACAAGAGTGTCATGCTGGTGGGTAAGGTTTTGGATAAACGTTCGCTGCAAGATCAATGTGTGCAGCAGGCTGTTCGGCATCTGATGAACCTGGATGAATCGCTACCACGTACTGAGCGTGAGTTCAAAGTCCGTCTGGAGCAATGCCGAGCTGAATTAGTGGACCTGGCGGTGAAGGTAGCGCGTTTTGTTTTTGAGTGCCATAAACGTTATCACGATATCCAGAAAAAGCTTAAAGGGCGCATGGATCTCACAGAGGTTGCCGTGCTTAACGACGTAAAGATGCAACTAGGTGCGTTGATCCATGCGCGTTATGTCAGCGAAAATAGCTGGAATCGACTGCAGAACTATCCAAGGTATCTGAAAGCGATTGAGATGCGTCTGGAGAAATTTAGACGCAATCTGCCTCAGGAGAGAATATTAAGCGATCAGCTAGACAGCTATTGGAGCGACTACCAGCGCCGATTGGAACAGCACAAGAACAATGGTGTGGCAGATCCTGAGTTACAGCATTTTCGCTGGATGTTAGAGGAATATCGGGTCTCGCTTTTTGCTCAACAGCTAGGCACTGAATACCCGGTGTCCGATAAGCGCATCCGACAGCAATGGCAGAAAGTACTGGTTTGATACAGGTCAACATTAGACCTTGGTCGGATCAAATTAGTGGGCCTAAGGTAGTTGCAGTAGACGAGAGGGTATGCTGTAATGCGAAAAATTTGGGTAAACATACCCGTCTGAGTAAGTCAGTCTTTACCAATTAGCAATCAGAGAATTGCTGGCAGATGCCTTATTTAGATGAGATAAAGATATGATTATTCAAATAAATTAGTAAGCTCCGTAAATGGCGCTAAAATTTATTTGAATGAAAAAAGATTTGTAGTATTTTCTAGACGTGCCAGTCATAAGGGCGCAAAGAAAAACAAAAACACTAAATTCACTACTAGTATGTTGAAAATTGAAGGGGAAATTTTGATGAAAAAATCTATCATCGCTCTGGCGGTTGCTGGTGCTCTGACGGCTCCAATGGTTGCTCAAGCTGACGCAACTCTGTACGGTTCTCTGCGTTTAAATCTGAGTAACTATAATGCTGGTCTAGATGTAACCGATAACTTTTCTCGAATCGGTGTTAAAGGATCTTCTGAGCTGTTCTCCGGTGCGAAAGCTATTTTCCAATGGGAGCAGTCTATAAATACAGAGGCTGGTGCTCTGGGTGGTGGTCGTTTGGCGAGTATAGGTGTAACAGGCGACTTTGGTACCGTTAATGCAGGCCGTCAGTGGTCTCCATTTGCACTCTGGACTCTATTCCCAACTGATATCATGGTAAACAGCGACGTTTCTGGTGCCTCCGGTTATGCAGCTGGTGCTGACCTTGGCACTTCTTTCCATCGTTTGTCTAATACTATTGCTTATATCTCGCCTGTCATGAGCGGTTTGCAGGTTGCTGGTGTTGTAATCGCTGGTGGCGACGCTGCGGGTACTGACAGTGTTGATGCTTACAACCTGGCTGTTAAGTACTCCGTAGACGGTCTGACGCTGGCAGCATCTACTATTGGTGTTGAAAATACAGTTGGTGAGAGTGTTAACTCTTTTGCTGCATCTTACAAAACAGGTGGTCTGTACGTGGCTACTCGTTACCAGGATGATGGTACTGCAGGTGCTGGTCGTGAAGATTCCTACGAAGTAGCAGGTTCTTACACCATGGATAATACTACTCTGGCAGCTAACTTTGTCGACGATGACAAGTATGCAGACGACAAGTACTCTCTGGAAGTTTCCCAGAAGCTGGGTAAAGCAGCTAAAGCATTTGTCGGTTACTACGACAAAGGTGATGACGGCAGCCTGGCTGTTGGTTACCGCGTAGACTTCTAATATTGATTATTAGATATCTATGATAAGAGGGCTCCCATTAAGGGGGCCCTTTTTCGTTTTAGGCTCTGTTTTTCTTCTGGAAAGATAGGGCTACAATGAAGCCTTGTTGAAGTGAAAAGGATAAAAGCGTGAACAAACGTTTGGTAGCGGTATTAGTTTCAGGGTTAATCATGACGAGTCCAGGTGCGCTGGCGGATGGTCATGAGATCGACCCTTGGGAAGGTTATAATCGCGCGATGTTCAGTTTTAACGAAGGTCTGGATAAATACGCGCTGAAACCAATTACTCTCGGCTATAAGGCTGTTACGCCTGACCTGATCGAAACAGGTGTGTCCAATTTCTTTGATAATATTTCTGATGTTGGCAGCCTGTTAAATAATCTACTTCAGACAAAGTTTGAATCAGCGGGCGAAGATTTAGCTCGAGTGTCCTTTAATACAACGTTTGGTTTAGGCGGTGTGCTGGATGTCGCAACGCCAATGGGTGTTGAAGAGCATAACGAAGATTTTGGTCAAACTCTTGGGTATTGGGGGATGGAATCAGGTCCGTACCTTGTATTGCCTTTCTTTGGCCCGTCAAATATCCGTGATACGGGTGGTTTGATTGTCGATTCGATCACTTCGCCTATTTCAAACATCGAAGATGATTCGGCTCGGTATGCTGTTATTGGTTTGCAGGCTATCGATACTCGCTCTGGTTTGTTAGAAGCTGAAAAGCTCATTACGGGGGATCGCTATACCTTTATCCGTGATGCCTATCTGCAGCGTCGAGAGTTCTCGATCAATGACGGCCAGTCTGAAGACTACGATGACGAAAATTTCTAAGTCGGTTGTGGCTTATTGCATGTTGCTAGCATTAGGTTTAACTTGTTGACTCATGGATCGAAAGCGCCTGCCTTGGGGTGATTTATGAGTCACACCACTCAAAAAATACTGATTGTTGATCATTCAACGGCACTAATCGACCGTATTTTTGATCTGTTGAATGAGTCCTCAATACTAGATCTGAGAGTATCAACCAGCTTTTCATTGTCTGATGCAAAGGAGAAGCTAGGTGATACGGATTTTGCGCTTGTGATCGCCCGGGTCCCCAAAGCGAAGCAGTCATTGTGTCATGATCTGATTGAACTCCACTCTCCCAATCCTGTTCTAATTCTGCTGGATGACCCTGACGGTAGCGATGTGTTTTCAGCGCTGCGTGTCGGTGCTTCTGACGTATTTGATGTGGTTGACGTTACTCGGCATAGTCAGGCATTTCTGGATGCAGTGGAGCGCCTTATGGGGTGGGCGCGTACACTGGAAGAGAATCGGTTTTACCGAGAGGAGCTTGAGCAGAGTCTTTCTGAGCTTAAAGCTGATCAGCAGGCTGCCTATCATATACAACGTAATATGATGCCTGCAGAAACCATCGAAATTTGCGGCATTAAGGCTGAGCATCAGATTACCCCTTCGTTATATCTAAGTGGTGACTTTGTTGATGTAGTGCCGGTTGATGATCAGCGTATGGTTTTCTATCTGGCAGATGTCTCTGGGCATGGTGCTTCTTCGGCGCTGGTGACCGTTCTGTTGAAGAATATGACGCAGAGTTTGGTGCGTGATTACAGAGATGTATCTCCGGATGAGCTCCCTTCGCTGGGTGATGTTTTGCAACGGATCAATACTGAGTTGTTAGAAACGGGCGTAGGCAAGCATTTGAGCATGTTTCTGGGGGCAATTGACCGAAATAGCGGGTTGCTGCACTATGCGGTAGGTGGGCATCATCCAATGCCACTGCTAACCGATACGAGAGGGACTCGATATCTGGAAGGGAGAGGGATGCCTGTGGGTCTTTTTGAGCAGCCGATCTATGACGAAAGATCAATCGAATTGGAGTCGTCCTTTCAGATAACCTTGTTCTCTGACGGTATCCTTGAGGTTTTGCCACAGAAAGATATCTTGTCCCGCGAAGAATATGTTCGTGCTGTGGTGGATAATCTGAGAGGCTCCAGTCCAGAGAAGCTGAAGGCAAGTCTGACCGCCAGCTATAGTGGCGAGGCGCCTGACGACATAGCAATCATGACAGTTGTTGGATGGTAAGATGAAAGAGGGTTCTATCTTTTCTGCATGCGTGGACGGGCGCTATATCCTTAAGTTTGTGGGGGATGTGCGACTAACTCTGTGTGCAACATTGGATTGTCATATCGAGGAGTCTCTGGCGAGTATTGAGGCTCAGGAAATACTGGTTGATCTGACTGAGGCAGAGGGAATTGATAGTACGTCGCTTGGTTTGATCGCTAAGCTGTCCATCAAGGCTTATGCCTTGTCGTTGCCTAAACCTACCGTCGTTTCGACAAATGAGAATATTACGCGCGTGCTGATGAGCATGGGCTTCGATCATATCTTTGTGCTTATTAGTGAGTTGCCTACTTGTCCAAGTGATCTTAAGAAGCTGTCATTTGTGCAAGATTCTGAAGAATCGATCCGGATGCGAATTATTGCGGCTCACCGAATTCTTATTGATCTGAATGACTCTAATCGGGAAGCGTTTAAAGACTTGGTTAAAACGTTAGAGAAAAGCTAAAAATAGGAAAAATTCCTATATACAGTAATAAGCCAGAATCTATAAAATTGATTACAGGAAATGGGGAAAGCAGAAGGATCTGTCAATTGCCAAGGATGTAATTTCCTCTCACTGCTTACGGAAAAGAGCGGTGACCGGCACGGAACGCTGGGGGAAAAAGCCCGGAGCTTGGAAGCTCACGGGCTTTTTTTTGTCCAAAATTTACTGATAGGCAGTATCAGAGTCTCAAGCGCTGATCAGTAAATCTATCCAGCGCTTGAGTGAACTTCCGTTTTACTGCTGGCTTAGCAGTGTTTCTAACTTGACCTGGTCAACCGCAAAAGCGCGAATGCCTTGAGCGAGCTTTTCTGTCGCCATCGGATCTTCGTTCAATTCCCAGCGGAATGACGCTTCATCTAGTACAACTTTCATGTCTTTGCTGTTTGCTTGAGAAGCGGAAAGCTGCTGGGTGAGCGTTGCATTTGTTTCGGATAGTTCCTGCATTAGTGCAGGCGCGATTGTTAAGCGATCACAGCCAGATAATGCTTGGATTTCGCCGATGTTGCGGAAGCTGGCACCCATTACAATCGTGTTGTAATTATTGGTCTTGAAGTAGTTATAAATGCGAGAGACAGACTGTACGCCAGGATCGTTCAGTCCTGTGTAGTCCTGGGCTTCCGTGTTGGCTTTGTACCAATCCAGAATACGGCCGACGAACGGTGAAATAAGGTATGCACCAGCTTCTGCGCATGCGGCAGCCTGAGCGAAATTAAACAGCAGGGTCAGGTTGCAGTTAATACCTTCTTTCTCAAGCTGGCGTGCAGCTTCAATACCGTCCCCGGTTGACGCGATCTTAATCAGCATGCGCTCTTTGCTGAGGCCCGCTTCGTCATACATGCGGATCAGCTTGTGGGCGCGCTCTACAGTCGCCTGAGTATCAAATGACAGGCGTGCATCGACCTCAGTCGAGATGCGTCCTGGAATGATGTTCAGAATTTCACGGCCAATAGAAACGGCAAAGCGATCGGTCATATTACCCAGTAGTGCCTGATTATCGCCGCCCTGTTCTTGTGCCCAGCTTTTGGCTTCTGTCAGCAGTGGCGCATAGTCAGCCAGACCTGCTGCTTTAAGCAACAGCGATGGGTTGGTGGTCGCGTCCACCGGCTTGAAAGTGCGGATTGCTTGGATGTCACCGGTATCAGCGACTACCGGGGTGATTTTTTTCAGTTTTTAGAGCTGGCTTTCAATTTCGTTTTTGTCACGAGTTGTTAATCTGTAATAATGTCCATTGCCTGTAGT
>NZ_CAXRBQ010000048.1:0-11984 GCF_964228735.1 Pontibacterium sp.
GTCGTGTCATACCGAAACCGGCGAAGCGGCAACCCCGTTCTCCCGAATCAGCGAGCAGCGAAAAACACCTGAAGGCTGGATGATGACCATTAGCCGCATGCAGCAGCAACGCGGCCTGGTGATCTCACCGGAAGAGAAACGAACACTGGTAAAATACCTGGCAGATAACCAGGGTCTGGCACCGTCCGAAACGGCGGGCTTGCGTTATCTGCTGGAGAAGGAACCCAACGTGGTTGAATCCTTCGACCAGCTGCTGCAGGAAACCTGTGTACGTTGTCACTCCGGTGCACGTATCGCGTTGCAGCGTCGTACCGAAGATGAGTGGAAACACCTGATCCACTTCCATATGGGACAGTTCCCAACGGCTGAGCTTCACGCCGGCGCACGTGACCGTGCCTGGTTTGATATCGCGCTGACCAATGTGGCGCCAAAACTTGCCAAGGACTACCCATTCAACAGCGATGCCTGGAACAGCTGGCAGAAAGTTACCAAGAAAGATCTGACCGGTAACTGGGCGATGCACGGTTATGTACCGGGCAAAGGCACCTTTGATGCAACACTGCGCGCAACCAAAACCGCAAACGACAGCTACGCTCTAGTACTGGAAGGTCACTACGCCGATGGTACACCGTTGTCTGGTAAGGGCCGTGCGGTGGTATACGCAGGATACGAATGGCGTGCAAGCCTGAGCATTGATGGCGTTAAGGTGCGTCAGGTACTGGCAGCCTCTGCTGACGGTAAGTCCCTGGAAGGTCGCATGTTCGAGCGTGACGACGAGATTATCGGCGGCAGCGTTAAGGCGGTTAAAGGTACTGCGATTACTGCGGTAACACCGTCTTATATCAAACGCGGCGAACGCAAACTACTGACCATCTCCGGCAATAGCCTGAAAGGTAACGTGAAGCTGGGCAGCGGTTTGAAACTGCTGAACGTGGTATCCCGTGATGCCAACCGAGTGGTTGTGCTGGCAGAAGCCTCCAAAAACGCTGCGGTAGGAGCGAACACCGTTAAGGTTGGTTCTACATCCGCGAACAACGCTTTGGCGGTCTATGACGCTGTTGCACGCGTAGAAATCACTCCATCCGATTCCATCGCCCGCATCGGCGGCGCCGGTGGTCCGATCCCAAAACAGAAATCTGCATACCGTGCGGTTGGTTATGCGGCTGGTGCCGATGGTAAGCCTGGCACCGAAGATGATCTACGCCTGGGTTACATGCCTGCGGCGTGGACGTTGAAGCCGTTTGATGAGATCGCCGAGCACGACAACGACATCAAGTACGCGGGTTCCATCGATAAAGACGGTATTTTCACCCCAAGTGATGCTGGTCTGAACCCGGAACGTAAGATGTCCACCAACAACGTAGGTAACCTGAGCGTAGTCGGCACCGTGGTAGATGGTGGCAACAGCGTACAGGGCGAAGCCCACCTGCTGGTGACCGTGCAGAAATTTGTTAAACCGGTTATCGAATAACCGGGGAATAAACCTCCAGACAGATTCGCGTTACGCGAAATAACAATAAGGTGAGGTAGTTATGGGTTCTTTATCCCTGGTGAAGCCAAATATGCATCTGGTGGATGTGGACACACGCAAGATGATGTTCCACGTGCCGACCAGCAGTCTGTTTGAGCTGGAAGGCCTGAGCCGTGAGCTGATCGATCTGTTTTCTGAGCAGGAAAGGGTGACCGCTCAGATGATCCGCGACCGCTTTCAGGGCCGTTACCAGCCACACGACGTCATGGATACCATCGAAGAGTTGAAGTCTCTGCGTATCCTGTCAGACGGTGGTGTTGTGCAGATCAATCACGAACCGCAGAAGGTAAAAAACTTCCCGCTGACCACGATTGTTCTGAACACCAACACCGGCTGTAACCTCAGTTGTACCTACTGCTACAAAGAAGACCTGACTACACCGTCGGCGGGCGACAAGATGTCGTTTGATACTGCGGTGAAGTCGATCGAGATGCTGCTGGAGGAATCTCCTAACCAGCGTCAATACAACGTGGTCTTCTTTGGCGGCGAACCGCTGACCAACATGCCACTGATCCGCAAAGTGGTGGCATATTGCGAAGAGCGATTTGCCGATCTGGAATCAGAGGTCAGCTTCACCATGACCACCAACGCTACCATGCTCAATGAAGATTTGGTGGACTGGTTTAACGAACACCGCTTTGGCCTGACCATCTCCATGGACGGCCCTAAGGCGATGCACGACAAAAACCGAATTACCGTTGGCGGTCAGGGCACCTACGATGTGGTGAAACAGAAGGTCGATATGTTGCTGTCCCGTTATACGTCACGCCCGGTGGGCTGCCGTGTAACACTGACCCGCGGCATCACCGATGTTGAAGCCATTTTTGAACACCTCAGTAGCCTGGGATTTGCCGAAGTGGGCTTTGGCCCGGTGACATCTGGCGACATCACGTCTTTCAACCTCACACCCGATGAGATGGTAGACGTGTTTGCCGGTATGAAACGCCTCGGCATGAAATACCTGGAAGCGGCACTGGAGCACCGTAACTACGGTTACGGCAACATGCACCAGCTGATGACCGATCTGCACGAAGGCAATAAGAAACAACTGCCTTGTGGTGCAGGTGTCGGCTTGCTGGCAGTCGATACCCAGGGTGGTATCAATCTCTGCCACCGCTTCACCGGCTCAGAACTACCTACCTTTGGGGATGTAGAAGAGGGCATCGATAAAACCCGCCTGGGCGAGTTTGTCGAGCAACGCCTGGATCGCAGCAACACCGGCTGTGAAACCTGTCGCATCCGTAACATCTGTTCTGGTGGTTGTTACCACGAAAGTTATGCGAAGTACGGCGATGCCGCACGTCCTTCCTACCACTACTGCGACCTGCTGAGAGACTGGGTCGACTTCGGCGTGGAAGTGTACTCGCGGATCATGCTCGAGAACCCGGCGTTCTTCGATGCTTACGTATCTCCTAGAAGGAGTTCATAAATGAAACACCTTAAGTCGTTCAACAAAAAAGCCAAAATGCTCGACCAGGCGACCTCACAGAACGAGGTGGAAGAGGTTGTAGCGATGCAGACCATTGTGGGCTGTACCTCCGTAAACGATCCGGGCTGGGAAGTAGACCCGTTCGGTGGCTTGGGCTCCCTGTGTCAGCCAATGGAATCCGACCTCTATGGCTGTGCCGACGCTTGTTGGTGGCCAGCGCAGGTGCCAGACACCATGGTGAACCACACCGCCTTTGGTGACACCGCACCGAAAGCCAACGAAGACTGGCGCAAGATCGACAGCGTCTTCCCAGAAGAGTGATGGAGGCTTAGCAAGATGAATCTGACAAAGATCTTTAAGCGCGCCGCGCTGGCCAGCACGATCGGTGCCGCAGCGCTGTTAGTGGGTTGTGGCACAACCAATACGGTAACCGAGCAGGCTTCCACTACCATCAATGGTATGAAAGCGGGCGGTCACGAGTACATTCTGACGGTGACCCGTCCGAATCAGTTGCATATCGTTGATACCGAAACCAACCAATTGGTACGGACGTGTGACGTACCGGGTATCTTCGGCAACGGTGGTATCGCCATGTCTCCGGACGGTCGTATCGCCTATGTGATGACCAATAAATGGGAAGACATTTACGGCTTCGATATCACCAACTGTGAGATCAAGTTCTCCGCTAAGCAGTCTTACAGCAATGTGCAGGTGAAGAGCTTTATCTCTATGGCAGTGAGCGCTGACGGTAAAGAGCTGTACACCGTACAGAACCCGGTGCGCAAGTTGCTGGACCGTTTCGAAACCATGGAACCACGCCTGGCCGTATTCAACACAGAAGATGGCCTGAATGCAAAACCGGTACGTACCTTCCCGGTTGATCGCCGTATCACCAAGATCGGCAGCATGCAGAACGGGGAAGTGATCCTCGGTGGTGGTGACCTGAAAGCGATCGATCCGCAAACTGGCAAAGTGCGTCTGATTAAAGCACTGCAAAACTGGGATCGGGCGCCGGATAAGTGGGTTCCACCTGATGCGTTTGCTATGCACACCATGGGTGAGCACGTCGGAGAGTTTATCATGCCGTACTTCACCATTCGCTGGAACGGTGCTCCGGGTGATGAATCTCAAGCAGACTTCCTCTGGGGTCACGTACGTATCGATACCAAAACCGGTAAGGTTGAGAGCATCGAGACCGTGCCGTTTGAGTTCATCGTCTTTAACTGGGTGACCGATCCAAACGACAAAGACATCCTTTACGGATCGTTTAACCAGCTCTCCAAGCACAACGTGAAGACAGGTGAAACGGTGAAGGTTCAGCCGATGGACCATACGTACTACAACATCAATATGACTGGCGATGGTAAGACCATCTATATCGGCGGTACCTCCAGCGATATCTCCATCCACGATGCAGAGACACTGGAAAAAATCGGTAGCATCCAGCTGACCGGCGATATGTCCACTTCAGACCTGCGCCTGGCTCGCCTGAAGTAATGGAAGCAGGTTGATCATTCTGTCGACTACCCTTGAGGCTGCCTTCGGGCGGCCTTTTTTATGCTTCATTGTCAGCTAGCGAGGACCCGAGAAAGCGGTTTGTTTGTAGGTTGGCCTTCACAACGCGAAGCCCAACAGTTATGGAACAGCTTGGAGACGACGTGTTGGGCATCGCTCCGCGATGGCCAACCTACGCCTTTGTTGTCATAGGGTATACGTCAAGACCGTTTGAACTACTGGGCACTCACCACCGCAAGCAGCTTCATATAAAAACGGCGTAGGTTTTTCTTACGCTGTTTCTCGGCCTCGGCCACTTTGCTGCGCTGTTCGTCCAGCGCTTTAACAACCTGTTGAATAGGCTCAGGCCCCAACGACACCACCGGGTAATGTTCATGCAGGACAGAGTAGTGGTAAGTAGCCAGAATTGCTGAATCGTCCAGATCAGTTGCTGCAGCCTGATTGGGCACAGAAAGTGCGACGGCACAGGCGAGTATCGGAACGAGATAGGATGAACGTTTCATGTTGACCTCCGCGATACATCAGCAAAAGATCCTCAGAAACAGTCCATAGAGGGGGCTCTCCTTCGGTGGTCCGGCTATCCCAGTGGGACCCGTGACTTTGCGTCACCCGATTGCTCGGGTTTTGCGGTATCGAGAGAGGATGATCTACTGATTAAACAATCAAAACGTACGTTTGATACTAATGTTTGTTCGAATACTACCACTGTTTTTGAACGTTTTTTATACAGATGTGAGATAAAGAAAATAGCTGGATGCTATATAGGTGTATAACGGCTTAAACATATGTAAAAGCCCCTTCAGAAATTGCCAACAGTTGGCAAATCCAAAAGGTGCTTCAAGCGAAATACACGATAGAAAGGCAGTTTAAGGCAAGAGGAGGGTGTAGCGTCCAATCCGCACCCGTTACGCCAAAGGACCTGACCATCTTGCTGAATGACAAGTCCTCTATAGCGCCAAGGTCGACAAAGGAACCGAAACGTTTATACCGCAATCTTAAGACGAGAATTTCCAACGCGAAGCAACAACCATCCCCGGCTAGCGCTCTTCATCCAGGATGTTCCGCACACTTCACATCGGTAGATTGTACCTAATTCCAACTTACATACTTCAGCCATGAACTCATGGGGTACATCCTGTACCTGCTGATACTCACAGTGGTCACAACATTTATTATTATTCATTGCGCTGCCCCCAGTGTTATTTTTGTGGTTAGTAAATGTACATCTGTTTCCGGAATTACGATATAAGAAAAATTCCTAATTTTTGAACGGTGTCGGATCATTGTAGACAATGAACCAGCGCTATGCCTGACTTTGAGGGACGTAACGCAAAATCACTGAACTCCTCATCCCTTGATTTAGATCAAGCCCCAGCCAATTCACCGTTTCAGTCACTTACTGCATTAGTCGCAATGACAGTGAGAAGACGCGCCGGTATTGCGTATATAGGCCGCTTTAATCGCAATAAACAGGTTAAAAACTTCGACTAGCCGCTAATCGGCAAACGGAGCTGGGATTGATAGGGTTGTACCGTCCCGGCTTTAAAAGGAAGCGACCGTTGATGAATTACCTTGTACCTGAATTTTTAGATACCGAGCGCCTCACCTTGCGCCCGTTTCGCGACAACGACTGGCACGCTCTGCACGCCTACTATAGCTCGCCAGAGGCGACACGTTTTACCGTCGGTCGGGCGTTCACCGAAGGGGAAACCTGGCGCACCATGTGCAGCATGGTTGGTCACTGGCAGATTCGTGGCTATGGCCCGTACGCATTGGAAGAAAAGGCAACAGGACTGGTGATTGGTACTGCCGGATTTTGGTATCCGAATGACTGGCCCGAGCCGGAAATTAAATGGGCATTAGCACCGGAATACTGGGGCAAAGGATATGCCAGCGAAGCAGCACGGGCGATCCAGACCACCGCCCACGAACATATGCCGGACATGCGTCTGATCAGCTTTATACATGCCGACAATCAGCCCTCCATTCAGTTGGCACAAGCGGTAGGCGCGGTACTCGAACAGGAAGTCGAGTTTCGCGGCGCACTTTGGCACCTCTATCGCCATCCGGCAGCCCCTCAATCCTGACGTTCGCCTATACTGCTTTGCGTTGTAAGAAGAGCTTAGGATTCACGGAGTAGGGTAAGCGATGGATACACTCTTTATGATTGCGGTGCTCGCCGTGATCGCTTTTATTGTGATTCGGATTTCACGCAAAAATCGGGCAAAACAGCGAAGTCACCTTATAGATAGCTATGAATTCCCGTCACGCATTCGAGACAAGGTCGCCTCCACGTATCCGCATCTGGACGATCAGCAAGTGGACCTGGTGATGGACGGCCTGCGCGATTACTTCCACGTATGTAATGTTGCCGGCACGCGCATGGTCTCCATGCCATCACAGGCAGTGGATGTTGCGTGGCACGAATTTATCCTCTTCACCAAACACTACCAACAGTTCTGCTCCAAGGCCCTCGGACGCTTTCTGCACCACACCCCGGCAGAAGCGATGAGCTCACCGACCATGGCTCAAACCGGTATCAAAAATGCTTGGCGAATCACCTGTACACGCGAACAGATCGATCCAAAGACGCCGGATCGGTTGCCTCTGCTTTTTGCGATGGATGCGGCTCTGGCGATCCCCGACGGTTTTACCTACGCCCTTAACTGCAAAACATCAGACTACCGACCGGGCAGCTATCCGTACTGCGCCTCGCATATCGGATGTGGCTCGGGATGCAGTAGCGGTGGTGAGGGATCCGATATAGGTGGGGATGGAGACTCTGGCTGCGGGGGAGGTTGTGGGGGCGACTAACTGAATCATCACGCGTCCCACATCGCAGGACGTATGTGCCGGGTATGTATCACACATACTCCGGCGCCTTCATAAACTCTTTATCTTCCGCACAACCGTGTAGCGATTAAACACGCACCAATCCAAGTACACCCGCATTACGTGCGCTTACAACCAGCTGTGTGCGGCTGCGTACCTGGAACTTCCGGTAGATGTTGGTGAGGTGGTATTTCACGGTACTTTCGTGGATACCGAGTTCATAGCTAATCTGCTTGTTCAGCATACCGTCTACGATCAATTGGATGATCTGTAGCTGCTGATCGGTCAAATCGTCCGTGGAGATCTGGGGCAGCTCCGCAGGCATACCATGGGCGGCGCTACGCTTACAGATGTCGGGCCAGTAAGTTCTGCCGCTCAACAGTGTATGTGCAACCTGATTGATCTTCTCCATGGAAGCGTCACGCGGCAATACACCACGGATACCGGCCTGACGTGCGTCACGAATGAGGGCAGGCGTCGCCTGATTACACATCAGCAACGTCGGGATACAGGTTTGGCTCACAAGCTCTTTCAGCGTCCACTCAGGCGCTTTCTCGAGCAGTTCGAGATCCATAATCAGCAGATTGTAGCCACCATGACGGCGAGTATGGCGCAGGACCTCATCAACGGATGAGACACAGTGGGCGTTAAACAGCAGGTATTCAGGACCACTGTTCAAGGCAATTTTGAGACCTTCCCGGTGCAGCGGGAAACGGTCGGCGATCAGGATCTTATGAGGCATTTTATCGGCTAGCCGGCGCCACGCGCGGCCTATCTCTTTCTGACTCATTATCCCATCCGTGTTCCAGACAGGCTGAATCCACAAACGCGGGTACGTTTTAGGTGGGATCAATCGGCTGAAGCGGGGGAGGGAGAGGATAGCTGTCCGGCAAACGTTACTACCGGACAGCCACAGGACTTACCGAATATCGAAGTCTACAACCACTTCATCGGAAATCGGGTGAGCTTGGCAGCTCAGGATGTAACCCGCTTCGATCTCGTGTTTCTCGAGACCGTGGGAGATATCCATGTCCACTTCACCTTCTACCACCTTACACTTACAGGTGGAGCATACGCCTGCTTTACAGGAGTAAGGCAAATCCAGACCATTGTGAATACCCGCGTCCAGGATGTTTTCACCAACTGTCGCCAGATCAAACATCACCGCACGGCCATCGGATTTCACGGTCACTTTGGAGGTCTTCTCTTCACCGAACTGCTCTTTACGTGCAGCGGCTTTCTCCAGCATCTCTTTGGAGTCCGCAGAAGAGTTCGCGAACAGCTCGTAGTGGATCTGATCGTCGGTCAGGCCTTCCATACGGAAACCACGAGACACTTCAGACATCATCGCTTCAGGACCACAGATGAACGCCTCATCAACAGCTTTGATGTTGATCAGGCCCGCTTTCTGCAACGCGTAACCTTTAGCGTTGTCGATACGGCCGTTCAGCAGATCAGCACCCTGGTCTTCATAGTCCATGATGTTGATCCACTGGAAGCGGTTCATATAACGGTTCTTAACGAAGTTCAGTTCGTCTTTAAACATCACGGAGTTGCTGCGACGGTTACCGTAGATCAAGGTCACTTTGGACTCTGGCTCGGTAGACAGCACAGTTTTCATGATGGAGATCATCGGCGTGATACCGGAACCCGCCGCGATGCACATGTAGTTCTTCGCCTGGTCCGCTTTCACTTCGGTGTAAAAGCTACCCTGTGGAGGCATTACCTCAACGGACATACCCGGCTTGAAGTTATCGTTTGCGTAGTTGGAGAACTTACCGTTCTTAACACGCTTGATACCCACACGCATGTGGCCATCGTTTACGCCGGAGCAGATGGAGTAGGAACGACGAACATCTTCGCCGTCGATCTCTGCACGCAGAGTCAGGAACTGACCCTGGATAAAGTTAAACTTCTCTTGCAGCTCTGCTGGTACTGCAAAGCTCACTGCAATCGCCGTGTCCGTTTCCGGCTGCACATCAGCGATCTTCAGCGTGTAAAAATTGGTGTCAGACATGCTTCACCTATCGTCTGTAAGACCGATCGGGGATCAGATCTTTTTGAAATAATCAAAAGGCTCGCTGCAGTCGTCGCACTGGAACAGTGCTTTACATGCAGTTGATCCAAACTCACTAACCCTGCGAGTGTTCTCGGAACCGCAGTGAGGACAGAGCGCGTGTGCATCCGGGGTCAGGCCATCTTCGTCCAGTGGAGCATCTTCCGGCGGTGCAATTCCGTAGTTACGGAGCTTTTTGCGACCTTCCGCAGACATCCACTCGGAGCTCCATGCAGGGGAGAGGGAGGTTTTCACCTTCACATCTGCGTAACCTGCATCATTCAGCGCCTTGGTCACGTCGGTGGAGATGTTATCCATCGCCGGACATCCGGAGTAGGTTGGCGTGATGGTGACAACAACCGTGCCACCTTCACGTTCGATATCGCGCAAGATCCCCAGATCCCAAATGCTCAGCACCGGTACTTCTGGGTCTTTAACTGCATCGAGCAGGTCCCATAGTTCCTTTACATCTGCAGCATTACGTTGCTGCAAACGCTGGTACTGCTCTTCCGGCATCAGTGAGATTTCGTTCATAGCGCCTTTTACCTTTCTTACCATTTACATCCTGGGTGGGAGCGGTGCACGATCTGCATCTCGGTCAGCATGTGGCCCAGGTTCTCGGTGTGGTAACCGGTACGGCCACCGCGAACAGCCCAGCTGTCTTCCGGTACAGTCAGTGTCGCTTCGGTCAGAATATCGCTGACCATCTTCAGCCACGCATCACGCAGTTTGGATACGTCTACGCCGATACCTTCGTCAGCCAGCAGCTGCTCGGTCTCGTCCATATCAAACAGTTCGTGAGTGTAACCCCACAACTGATCAACGGCTTTTTGAGTGCGCTTGTGGCTCTCTTCAGTACCGTCGCCCAGACGCAGTACCCAATCACGGCTACGACGCAGGTGGTATTTAGTCTCTTTGATCGCTTTTGCTGCGATCGCAGACAGGGTTTCGTCCTTAGACTGCAGCAGTTCTGGCAGCAGAACGGTGTAGTACACGTCTGCGAACAGCTGGCGCACCTGAGAGTATGCAAAGTCGCCTTTTGGCATCTCCATCAATAGCAGGTTGCGGTATTCACGATCGTTACGCATGTATGCGAAATCATCTTCGTCACGACCGTCGTTAGCCAGTTCTGCAGCGTAGGTGTAGAACATGCGGGCACGGCCGATGTAATCCAGCGCTACGTTACCGTAAGCGATATCTTCTTCCAGGAAAGGACCGTAGCTTACCCACTCGGAGATACGGTGACCCAGTACTACGGAGTCGTCGCCCAGACGGGTCGCGTATTCCTGGATAGCGTTTTTCATCTGATCACTCATTCTTCGCTCTCCCCAAATTACATGTTGTTTACAGGGTCAGGCAGAACGTAGTAAGTCGCGTGACGGTATGGCTTGTCGTCGCTTGGATCGTAGAAGCAATCCGCATCGTCTTCCTGGGAAGAGCAGATGTCAGAAGACTTAACAACCCAGATGCTTACGCCTTCGCTACGACGGGTGTAACAGTCGCGTGCGTATTCCAGCGCCTGTTCGTGATCTTCGGCGTGCAGGCTACCTACGTGTTTGTGGTCCAGACCACGTTTGGAACGTACAAAAACTTCAAACAGTTCCAGTTTTTCAGTGATGTTTGTCATTTCGGATACCTCTTACGCCGCGTTTTGCGCTTTTTTAGCTCGTTTCTTTTCGTTATATGCAGAGATCGCGTCACGAACCCACTCACCTTCATCGTGTGCAGCAACGTGGTGCTCAATACGCTGACGGTTACAGTGGCCGTTACCGTTGATTACAGACCAGAACTCATCCCAGTTCAGGTCGCTGCTGTCGTAGTGACCGCGCTCTTCGTTCCACTTGATGTTCTTGTCAGGGTGTTCCAGACCCAGAACTTCGATCTGCTTAACAGTCTGATCAACAAACTTCTGACGCAGGTCGTCATTGGTTTCACGCTTGATCTTCCACTCCATGGATTTCTGGGAGTGTGCAGACTCGGAGTCGTGAGGACCGAACATCATCAGGGCAGGCCAGTAGAAACGGTTCAGGGCGTCCTGAGCCATCGCTTTCTGCTCCGGAGAACCTTTAGCCAGAGCCAGCATCGCTTCGTAACCCTGACGCTGGTGGAAAGACTCTTCCTTACAGATACGAATCATGCCGCGGGAGTATGGACCGTAAGAGGTACGCTGCAGGGAAACCTGGTTTACGATCGCTGCACCATCTACCAGCCAACCGATCGCGCCCACGTCAGCCCAAGTCAGAGTAGGATAGTTAAAGATGGAGGAGTACTTCGCTTTACCGCTCTGCAGCTGTTCGATCATTTCAGAACGGGAGATACCCAGGGTTTCACAGGCACTGTACAGGTACAGACCGTGGCCCGCTTCGTCCTGTACTTTTGACAGCAGTACCGCTTTACGGCGCAGAGAAGGTGCACGGGTGATCCAGTTACCTTCCGGCTGCATACCGATAACTTCAGAATGCGCGTGCTGCGAGATCTGACGGATCAGGTTCTTACGGTAATCTTCCGGCATCCAGTCTTTTGGCTCGATCTTTTCTTCGTTTTCGATCTTGTGCCAGAACTTTTGTTCTTGAGGGGTCATTTCATTGCCTCCACAAAGTTTGGGTAGGCAAAGCAAGACC
>NZ_CAXRBQ010000049.1:0-62721 GCF_964228735.1 Pontibacterium sp.
GTGTTTGCAGTTACCGGCAGTGCCGGTAAAACCACCGTGAAAGAGATGCTGGCGGCGATCCTGGCCCAGCAGGGTGAGGTGTTGGCCACCCGTGGCAACCTGAACAACGACATCGGCGGTCCGCTGACGTTGATGGAGATCGAAGATCAGCATCAGCACGCGGTGATCGAGTTGGGCGCGAGTGCGGAAAAAGAGATCACTTACACGGTAAATCTGACGTTGCCGGATGTTGCGATCCTGACCAATGCGATGGGCGCACACCTGGAGGGATTTGGTTCTCTGCAAGGTGTGGTACGTGCCAAGGGCGAAATTTTCGACACGCTGACCGATAGCGGCTGGGCGATCATCAACCGGGATGATCCACATACCGATTACTGGCTCGATAAGACTGAAGGCCAGAACCGCCTGACGATTGGAATCGAAAACGATCAGGCGGATGTGGTTGCGCGCAACTTGGAGATTTCAGAAAACGGCTGCTACCGCTTCCTTCTGGTGGCAGGCGAGCAGCAAGCTGAAATTCAACTGGGTGTAATGGGTAAGCATAATGTCGCAAATGCGACGGCGGCTTGTGCTGCGATAATGGCGGCCGGTTTGCCGCTGCAGCTGGCTGTGTCTGGCCTGGAAAAGTTTACACCGGTTAAAGGTCGTATGTGTCCGCAGATGGGTGCACACGGCGCAACTGTCATCGATGACAGTTACAACGCAAATCCCGGTGCAGTGAAGGCAGCAGTGGACCTGCTGGCCTCACTGCCCGGAAAACATCTGTTGCTGCTGGGGGATATGGCAGAGCTCGGTGACGACGCAGCCGAACAGCACGCAGATGTTGGCAGTTACGCAGCGCAGAAGGGGACCGGCCGTCTGATGACGGTCGGTGCGCTGTCGTTACATGCGGTGGAGGCGTTTAACGCTGCCACCGGTATGCAGGGAGGGCATTTTGAAACCAGGGAACAGATGGTTGATGCAGTCCGTGTTTTGCTGGAGCCCGGTATGACCGTATTGGTCAAGGGGTCTCGCAGCGCGGGAATGGAAAAAGTTGTTGCAGGATTGGTTGAAGGAAACCACTAAATGCTTTTACTGCTCGCGGATTTTTTGTCCAACTTCTACAGTGGCTTCGCGGTATTTCAGTACCTCACATTGAGGGGGATTCTGGGTGTACTGACCGCGCTGGCGATTTCGCTGTTATTGGGCCCGCTGCTGATTAAGAAATTACGCGTTAAACAGATTGGTCAGGCTGTCCGTGATGACGGACCGCAATCTCATCTGAGCAAAGCTGGCACCCCAACGATGGGTGGTGCTCTGATCATTCTGGCTATCGCGATCAGTACCTTCCTGTGGGGGGATATCACCAACCGTTTTGTATTGATCACCACGGCGGTGATGCTGATCTTTGGTGCCGTAGGCTGGGTAGACGACTACCGTAAGGTGATAGAGAAAAACTCTCGCGGCTTGCCTGCACGCTGGAAATCCTTCTGGCAATCGATTGGTGGACTGGGCGCTGCGATCCTGCTTTATGTCAGCGCACAAACCCCGGCGGAAACCGAGCTGATCGTACCGTTTTTCAAAGACGTGATGATCGATATGGGGATCTTCTTTATCGTCTTTACCTATTTCGTGATTGTAGGTAGTTCCAATGCGGTCAACCTGACCGACGGTTTGGATGGTTTGGCGATCATGCCAACGGTCATGGTTGCTGCGGCACTGGGTGTGTTTGCCTACCTGACCGGTAACGTCCGTTTCGCCGACTACCTGCTGATTCCGTATGTGGCTGGTGCCGGTGAATTGATCATTATTTGCGGCGCGATTGTTGGAGCTGGGTTGGGTTTTCTCTGGTTCAACACGTATCCGGCCCAGGTGTTTATGGGTGATGTGGGTGCCCTGTCACTGGGTGCGACTCTGGGTGTGATTGCCGTTATCGTGCGCCAGGAACTGGTGCTGGTAATTATGGGTGGCGTCTTTGTGATGGAGACAATCTCGGTCATTTTGCAGGTGGCATCGTTTAAGCTGACCGGCCGGCGAATATTCCGCATGGCACCGATCCATCACCACTTTGAATTGAAGGGGTGGCCCGAACCCCGCGTGATTGTCCGTTTCTGGATTATCACGGTTGTATTGGTACTGATAGGGCTGGCAAGTCTGAAGATACGATAGGAGCAGCGAATGAGCTTAATCGCCAGTGACAACCGGCGAATCATCATCGGCCTGGGCGCAACCGGTATTTCCTGCGCCCGCCATCTGGCACGCAAAGGCGTGCCTTTCGCCGTTGTAGACACTCGCGAAAATCCTGCTGGTCTGGAGGACTTCAAAGCAGACTTTCCGGACGTTGATGTGCGCTGTGGCGAGCTTGATGCTGAGTACCTGGCGCAGGCGACTGAGCTGATCGTAAGCCCGGGGGTCGCAATCAGCCATCCGGCGATTCAGACAGCTGCTGAAAAAGGTGTGCACCTGTGCGGTGATATCGACCTGTTTATCCGTGAGATCACCGCACCGGTGATTGCGATTACCGGTTCCAACGCCAAAAGCACGGTGACCACCCTGGTGGGTGAGATGGCCGCCGCGGCGGGGATCGATGTGGGTGTCGGCGGCAACCTGGGTACACCCGTCCTGGATATGCTGGCGAAGGGTGAGCAAGCGCTGTATGTGCTGGAGCTATCCAGCTTCCAGCTGGAGACCTGCCACGATCTGCGTGCCAAAGTTGCAACCGTATTGAATATCAGCCCGGATCATCAGGACCGTTATCCGGATATGCAGGCCTACTACCAGGCGAAGCATCGCATCTTCCGTGGTTGCAGCCATGCGGTAGTGAACCGTGATGATGCCTTGACCAGTCCGTTGCTGCCAAAAGGTGTAACCACCAGTGCGTTCCACCTGGGGCGCCCGGACCTGAATCTGTTTGGTGTTGCTCGGGACGAAGCGGGCACCGAATGGCTGGCTGTAGGGCAGGACAAACTACTGCCGGTATCGGAGCTGAAAATCCGGGGACAGCACAACGTCGCCAATGCGCTGGCTGCACTGGCGCTGGGTCAGGCAGCAGGCTTACCGCTGGAAGCGATGCTGGATGCTCTGCGAGTGTTCGGCGGACTGAAACACCGTTGCCAGTGGGTTGCTGACAAAGCGGGTATCAGCTACTTCAACGATTCGAAAGGCACCAATGTGGGCGCAACCGTTGCTGCGCTAGACGGATTGGGACCTACGTTGGACGATGCCAAGATTGTGCTGATTGCCGGGGGTGACGGTAAAGGTGCAGAGTTTGCTGACCTGGCGGCTCCAGTGGCGCGATATGGTCGTGCCGTGGTGTTAATCGGTACCGACGCGCCGCGTATCCGGGAGGCCGTTGGCTCGATAGAGTGTCGCGATGCGTCCGATATGGAAGAGGCGGTTAAGCTGGCCTCCGAGCTGGCTGAAGAGGGCGATATCGTCTTGCTGTCACCGGCCTGTGCCAGTTTCGATATGTTCAAGAACTTTAACGTCCGGGGCGATATGTTTATCGCGGCGGTGGAGAAACTCTGATGCTGAGCGCGTTGCGGCAACCAGAACAGGCACAAAATCACGGGGTCTTGCCATTTGACCCGTGGGTGCTGTTCTGTGCCAGCGCGCTGGTGCTGTATGGGTTTGTCATGATCAGCTCGGCATCGATGGATGTGGCGCTGGAGCGCAACGGTACACCCTATTTTTACGTGATCCGGCAGGCGATCTTTATGCTGCTGGCGCTGGTGGGGGCGATCATAGTGTGGCGTATTCCGATCGACTTCTGGAAGCGTACCGGGCACTGGTGGATGCTGGGCTCCATGGTGTTGCTGATTGCGGTGCTGGTACCGGGTATCGGTCGAGAGGTAAATGGTAGTAGCCGTTGGATACCAATTGGGCCGATCAACCTGCAGGCTTCCGAGGTCGCCAAGTTCTGCATGGTGATCTATATGGGCGGCTATCTGGTACGTCGCCTGGACGAGGTGCGTACCAGTTGGAGCGGGATTGCTAAGCCTGCATTGCCACTCGGTATTTTTGTGGTTTTGCTTTATATGGAGCCGGACTTTGGTGCCGCGGTGGTATTAATCGGCACCGTGATGGCGATGATATTTCTGGGGGGGATGCGCTTTTCCCAGTTCATCCTGATCCTTGCAGGTGCATTAGGTCTGTTGGGATTGCTGATAGGTGCCCAATCCTATCGATTGGAACGATTACAAACCTACCTGAATCCTTGGGCAGACCCTTATGGTGCAGGTTATCAGTTGACCCAAGCACAGATCGCATTTGGACGTGGTGAATGGCTTGGTACTGGCCTCGGTAACAGTGTTCAGAAACTGTTTTACCTGCCGGAAGCGCATACCGACTTTGTGTTCTCGGTGCTGGCAGAAGAGTTGGGTTTTCTGGGGGTACTCGCGCTGGTAGCCCTGTATACCGTGCTGATCTACCGAATGTTTAGTATTGGGCGTAAGGCCGAGAAACTAAAAGAGTTTTTCATGGCCTATATCACCTACGGTTTTACCGTGATCTTTGCCGGACAGGCATTGATCAACATCGGTGTGAACGTGGGCGCGTTGCCTACGAAGGGGCTGACCTTGCCTCTGGTGAGTTATGGCGGCAGTAGTCTGCTGGTCAGTTGCGCGATGTTGGCGGTGGTACTGCGCATCGATCTGGAATTGAAGAAACTGCAGTTAGCCGGGGCTGATGAAAAACCGGTGGTAAAGAAAAAATCGGAAAGTGAAGTACAGGAGCCTGCATATGGCTAAACAACCGGTGGCATTGATTATGGCCGGTGGCACGGGCGGGCATGTTTTTCCGGCACTGGCAACTGCGCATGAGCTGCAGCGCCAGGGTGTACATGTGGAATGGCTGGGCACACAAAAAGGTATCGAAGCACGGGTCATTCCTGAAACTGGTATCAAGTTGCATTGCATTGATGTGGCGGGGCTGCGTGGTAAAGGACGTTTAAGCCTGCTATTGGCGCCGTTTAAAGTGTTGCTGGCGATCTGGCAGGCGTTGGCTGTATTACGTCAGGTGAAGCCGGATGTAGTGTTGGGCATGGGTGGTTTTGCATCCGGTCCAGGCGGGGTTGCGGCTAAGCTGCTGGGCAAACCGCTGGTGATACATGAACAAAATGCCATTGCGGGGATGACCAATAAGATCCTCTCGAAAATGGCATGGCGGGTGCTGGAGGCGTTTGAGGATGCCTTCCCGTCAGAAACGGATACCGAAACCGTAGGCAACCCAGTGCGTGGCCCGATCTTGCAGATGAACGATCCGCGAGAGCGCTACGGAAACCGTTCCGGTAAAATCCGCCTCCTAGTTGTGGGTGGCAGCCTTGGGGCAAAAGCGATCAACGAGACGTTGCCCGAAGTGCTGGCACAGATGCCGGAGGAGCAACGTCCGGAGGTGTGGCATCAAACCGGTAAACGCACCTATGAAGAGACGCTGGAGCGGTATCAGCACCTGGGTTTGGAAGCACGCGTAGTGCCGTTCATCGAACAGATGGATGAAGCCTACGGTTGGGCGGATCTGGTGTTGTGTCGTGCTGGCGCGCTCACTGTCAGCGAACTGGCGATTGCCGGTGTGGCTGCGATCCTGGTGCCGTTCCCATTTGCGGTGGACGACCACCAGACAGCCAACGCTAAATATCTGGCGCAGTTGGATGCTGCGCAACTGGTCCCGCAGCCTGAGCTGACGGTTGATCACTTGAAAGAACTGTTAACAGAACAATTCAGCCAGCGAGAGACGCTGGGTGAGATGGCAGCCAATGCCCGCGCACTGGGACGCCCAGAAGCCGGTGCCCGTGTTGCCGAAGTATGCCTGGAGGCAATGAAGAGATGAGCGATATCCGCAACCCAAACCTGTTTGAGGTGCCAGAAATGCGCCGTATCCGTGGTATCCACTTTGTGGGTATTGGCGGGGTAGGTATGTGTGGTATCGCTGAGGTACTGCTCAACCAGGGTTACCGTATCTCCGGTTCAGATATCAAAAACTCTGCCACCACTGATCGTCTGGCGGCGGCAGGTGCCGAGATTCATATCGGTCATCGCGAAGAGAATATTGAAACCGCCGATGTTGTGGTGGTTTCCACCGCGGTCAATGAAGCCAACCCGGAAGTGAAAGCGGCGCGTGAGAAACGTATCCCAGTGGTACGACGTGCAGAGATGCTGGCTGAGTTAATGCGCTACCGTCATGGTATTGCGGTTGCCGGTACCCACGGGAAAACAACCACCACCAGTCTGGTGGCGTCCGTTCTGGCTGAGGGCGGATTGGATCCAACCTTTGTTATTGGTGGTCGCCTGAACAGTGCTGGTACCAACGCCAAGCTGGGTGGCAGCCGTTACCTGGTGGCTGAGGCGGATGAGAGTGATGCGTCATTCCTGCATCTGCAGCCGATGGTGGCCATCGTGACGAATATCGACGCCGACCACATGGAAACTTACGGTGGTGACTTCGGTAAGCTGAAGAAGACCTTCATCGATTTCCTGCACAACCTACCGTTCTACGGGCTGGCAGTGATGTGCGTGGATGATCCGGTGGTATGTGAAGTGATGCCGGAGATCAGCCGTTCGATTGTGACCTATGGTTTCTCCGAAGAGGCGGACTACCGTGCGACGGACCTGCGTCAGGAAGGTATGTATACCCACTTCCGCGTGACACGTCCGGGTGATCACGAAGACCTGGAAGTGACCCTGACCATGCCGGGGCGTCACAACGTACAAAATGCGCTGGCGGCAATTGCGGTTGCGACCGAAGAGGGGTTGGAAGGTCAGGCGATCTGTGACGCCCTGAAAAAATTCCAGGGTGTAGGCCGTCGTTTCCAGGTGTTGGGTGAACTGCCGGTGAACGGTGGTGAGATCACGCTGGTGGATGATTACGGTCATCACCCGCGTGAAGTCGAAGCGGTCATTAAGGCGGTGCGCGAAGGTTGGCCGGATCGTCGGTTAGTAATGATTTACCAACCACATCGTTATACCCGTACCCGCGACCTGTACGAAGACTTTGTAAAAGTCTTGTCCGAATCGGATCTGATGCTGCTGCTGGAAGTGTACGCCGCGGGTGAAGAGCCGATCCCGGGTGCAGACAGCCGCTCCATGTGCCGCAGTATTCGTCAGCGTGGACGTATCGATCCGATTTTTGTACAGAGCACGGACGATATTCAGGATGTGCTGAAAGACCTGCTGGAGCCGGGCGATCTGCTGCTGACCCAAGGAGCGGGTGACATTACTCACCTGGCGCACAAGCTGAAGAACCTGTCTCTGTTTAGTGAGGAGAATGCTGTATGACAATGTTCAGGGTGACGGCTGAAGAGGCACGTCAGCTTGGACGTGTCGCAGTGATCTATGGGGGACTGTCTTCAGAGCGCGTGGTCTCCCTACGAAGTGGTGCTGAGGTGCTGGCGGGATTACAGCGTGCGGGCGTGGATGCGTTTGGCATCGACCTGGGCGGTGAGAATGGTGATCTGAACCCGGTGGCGCAGTTGAGCGAAGCGCAGTTTGATCGCGCGTTTCTGATCCTGCACGGTCCGGGTGGCGAAGATGGCACTCTGCAGGGGGTGCTGGAGATGCTGGGTAAGCCGTATACCGGCAGTGGTGTTGCTGCATCCGCGCTGGGTATGGACAAGGTGCGTTGCAAACAGCTGTGGACGGGGGCCGGCCTACCAACGCCGGAATACGTAGTGATCGATGAAAGCACCGATCTGGCAGTGGTTGGCGACAAACTGGGGTGGCCGATTTTTGTGAAGCCAGCCCATGAAGGTTCAAGCATTGGTATCGCTAAAGTGACCAACCTTGACGAGTTGCATCAGGCTTACGAAAACGCGGCCAAGCTGGACAGCCTGGTGTTGGCCGAGCGTTGGATGAGCGGCAGCGAATTTACGGTGGGTGTGCTCAACGGTGAGACGCTACCGGCGATCAAGCTTGAAACGACCCACGATTTCTACGATTTCGATGCTAAGTATGAAGCGGATGATACCCGCTACCTGTTTGAGCATGGCTTGAGTGAACAGCAGGAAGCGGAACTGAACCGCCTGGTGATCGACGCGTTCAATGCCGTGGGTTGCGAGGGGTGGTCCCGCGTTGACCTGATGCAGGATGGTGACGGTAACTTCCAGTTGCTGGAGGTGAATACCGCGCCTGGCATGACCGACCACAGCTTGGTGCCGATGGCAGCGCGCAAAAAAGGGATCTGTTTTGAACAGCTGGTGGTTGAGATTCTGCGGCCAACGGTGGCCGGATGAACTGGTTTCGTTCCCGGGGTGTGGAATCGGGTGCGGAAGATGAGTTGGAAGAGCTGACTCCCCGAGGGGCAACCCGTGAGGCGTTGCCATCGACGGAAGAGCCAGAGGCCGAACAGTTAGAGCGGGAACAGGACTGGTGGCTGAAACCGCTCTGGACCCTGACCGCCCTGGTGATGTTCGCCGGCGGCTTGTGGAGTCTCTATCTGCCGGTGTGGGGCTGGTTGGATAAGCCGGTGCAGGATGTGAAGGTTGTTGGTGCGGTGCGCCACCTGGATAAACCGGCCCTGGCGGACAATGTAGCCGCAAATCTGGAGCAGGGACTGCTGGCAATAGATATTAATGCGATCCGGGAACAGGTGATCAGCCATCCCTGGGTACGGAACGCCGGTGTGGTGAGGGATTGGCCGCAGACGCTGGAGATTCGCGTGGAGGAGGAAGTACCGGTTGCCCGCTGGGGTGAATCAGGTCTTCTCAACCACGAGGGTGAGATCTTCTGGCCCGAATTGAAAGAGGAATACGCGCAGTTGCCACGCCTGAGTGGCTCAGCGCAAGACACAGTACAGGTGATGGCCCAGTTCCACGATCTGAACCAGATGTTCAGACGGATCGGGCAGCGGGTAGTCGCACTCAACTTTGAAGAGCGTGGCGCCTGGACACTGGTGCTGGAGAACAACATAAAAGTGGTCGTAGGGCGCAGCTCGGTGAACGAGCGGCTGGAACGTTTCCTCGACCTGTACACGCGGGTGCTGGCTGCACGCGCAGAACAAATTGAGTTAGTGGATATTCGCTACGCAAACGGGGTTTCCGTGAAGTGGAAGCTACAGGCAGACGAAGAGAACGCGGGTTAAAAGAGATGGGTTCGACAGCTGAAAGCAACATGATTGTCGCATTGGATATTGGTACGTCCAAGGTGGTATGCCTGGTCGCCGAGGTAGGCCTGGATGGCGAGGTAGAGATTATCGGCGTAGGTAGTCACCCCTCCCGTGGTCTGAAACGTGGCGTTGTGGTGAATATCGAGTCGACCGTGACCTCCATTCAGCGCGCCGTTGAAGAAGCCGAGCTGATGGCGGGCTGCAAGATTCACTCTGTCACAGTGGGTATTGCCGGTAGTCATATCAACAGTCTGAGCTCTCACGGTATCGTTGCAGTGAGGGATCGTGAGGTGATGGACTACGATCTGGAGCGCGTAATTGATGCCGCCCAGGCGGTGGCGATTCCGGCAGATCAGAAAATTATCCACATCCTGCCGCAGGAATATGTGATTGACGCGCAGGAAGGGATCAAAGAGCCGCTGGGTATGTCCGGTGTGCGCCTGGAAGCCAAGGTGCATCTGGTAACCGGTGCGATTAACGCCGTACACAACATCGAGAAGTGTATCCGTCGTTGTGGCCTGGAGGTGGACAATATTGTGCTGGAGCAGCTGGCGTCCAGCTACTCCGTGCTGACCGAAGATGAAAAAGAGCTGGGTGTCTGCATCGTAGATATCGGTGGAGGTACAACCGATATCGCAGTATTCACCGCCGGAGCGATCCGTCATACGGCTGTGATCCCGATTGCGGGCGATCAGGTCACCAACGACATTGCGATGGCGTTGCGTACACCAACCGCAAGCGCAGACGAGATCAAGATTAAGTACGCCTGTGCACTGGCTCAGCTGGCTGGCCCGGAAGAGATGATTAAAGTGCCAAGTGTGGGCGACCGTCCGGCACGGGATCTATCCCGTCAGGCACTGGCAGAGGTGGTTGAACCGCGTTATGACGAGCTGTTTACCCTGATTCAGGCTGAACTGCGTCGCAGTGGCTTCGAAGACCTGGTCGCGGCAGGCATCGTGCTGACCGGCGGAACGTCGAAGATGGAAGGTGCAGTTGAGCTGGCGGAAGAGATCTTCCACATGCCGGTGCGACTGGCCAGTCCAAAAGGCGTGCGCGGGATGGAAGATATTTTGCGCAGTCCGATCTATGCAACCGGCATCGGTCTGCTGTTGTACGCAAAAGACAATCAGGACACCGACTTTGCTGCCGTGACGGTGGAAGAGCCGGTAGCGCTGATTGAAAGCAACAAGCCAGATATTCTGACGCGAATGAAGTCCTGGTTTCAGGGTAACTTCTAAGCAGAACAAAGAACGATACATACGGTGATTGGAGTGGCGTCACCGACATTGCAAGACTGAACGGATACAGCCAGGGCAGGGTGGTTGTATCAAACCGGAAGGAGAGAGTTATGTTTGAACTGGTCGATAGCATTCCACAGAGTGCTGTGATCAAGGTGGTGGGCGTCGGTGGTGGAGGCGGAAACGCTGTCCAGCACATGGCAAACAGTGCCCTAGAAGGTGTGGAGTTTATCTGCGCCAACACCGATGCACAGGCTCTGAGCGGCATGACAGGTAATTCTGTACTGCAGATCGGTAACGAGCTGACCAAAGGGTTGGGGGCAGGTGCCAACCCTGAGATCGGTCGTAAAGCAGCGCTGGAAGACCGTGAGCGTATCGCGGAAGCGCTGCAGGGTACCGATATGGTGTTTATCACCGCAGGCATGGGCGGCGGTACCGGTACCGGTGCGGCGCCGATCGTGGCCGAGGTGGCAAAAGAGCTGGGTATTCTGACTGTGGCGGTGGTGACTACACCGTTCCCGTTTGAGGGCCGCAAACGTTTGCTGATCGCGAACGAAGGTCTGGGTGAGCTGCGCGATTGCGTGGACTCCCTGATCATCATTCCGAACGCCAAGCTGATGCAGGTGATGGGGCGCAACTGCTCCCTGATGAACGCCTTCAATGCTGCGAACGACGTACTGAAAGGTGCGGTGCAGGGCATCTCTGACCTGATCACCCGTGGCGGCATGATCAACGTCGACTTTGCGGACGTGCGTACCGTTATGTCTGAAATGGGGATGTCGATGATGCGTACCGGTGTTGGGACCGGTGAAAGCCGTGCGACTCAGGCTGCAGAAGCTGCAATCAAGAGCCCACTGCTGGATAACGTGGACCTGAAAGGTGCCAGCGGCATCCTGGTCAACGTAACCGGTGGTATGGATCTGAGCCTGGGTGAATTTACCGAGGTGGGTGATCTGGTTGCGGAATATGCCGACGAAAATGCCACAATCGTAGTGGGTACCGTAATTGATTCGGAACTTACTGACGAATTGAAGGTCACTGTCGTGGCAACGGGCCTGGACAAGCCCAAGGAACCGGCACTGGAAGTGAAAGCTGGCTTGAAAAAGCCGGATGGCGAGTTGAATCTGAACGAGATTGATCTGCCAACCGTGCTGCGTCGTCAGCGTCAGGAAAACCTGAACGACGGTGGGGCAAAGGCTGATCCGGAGCCAAAACGCGAAACGGTTAAACAGACCGGCACAGACGGGGAATCCTACCTGGATATCCCAACGTTCCTGCGCAAGCAGAACGACTGACGCCGGGCTGGGTGCGGTTGCTGTTGCAAATATAACTTTGGTACAATTGCCCGTTAATTTAACGCGCGCAGGGTAGGTTACGGCACACAATATGATCAAACAGAGAACACTGAAAAACAGCATCAAGGCTACGGGTATTGGTTTGCATTCCGGTCAGAAGGTTTATCTGACGCTGAAACCTGCGCCAATCAATAACGGTATCGTTTTCCGTCGCGTTGATCTGGATCCTGTGGTCGAAATAGAAGCTGCCGCGCACAACGTTGCTGATACCACGCTGTCCACGAACCTGGGTAAGGATGGCGTGCGTGTAGCAACCGTTGAGCACTTGCTGTCCGCTATGGCGGGCCTGGGCATCGACAACGCGTTTGTTGAACTCAGTGCTGAAGAAGTGCCGATCATGGATGGGAGTTCTGCGCCGTTCGTATTCCTGATTCAGTCTGCAGGAATCGAAGAGCAGCAAGCGCCAAAACAGTTTATCCGCATCAAGAAAGAAGTGACCGTTACCAGTGATGGTAAGTCCGCGACCTTTCGTCCGTTTGATGGCTTTAAAGTGGGCTTCAAAATCGACTTTCAGCACCCTGCATTTGAAGGTCGTAACATGGAAGCCAGCCTGGATTTCTCCAGCACCTCTTTCGTGAAAGAAGTCAGCCGTGCGCGTACTTTTGGCTTCATGAGCGACATCGAATATCTGCGTTCCCAGAACCTGGTTTTGGGTGGTAGCTTCGACAACGCGATTGTGGTCGATGATTACCGCATTCTGAACGAAGATGGATTGCGTTACGATGACGAGTTCGTGAAGCATAAAATTCTGGATGCCGTGGGTGACCTGTACCTGTTGGGTAAGAGCCTGATTGGTGAGTTCTTTGGTCACAAGTCCGGCCACTACCTGAACAACATGCTGCTGCGCGAATTGCTGGCAAACGAAGACGCATACGAGCTGGTAACCTTCGAAGAGGAAGCCGCGGCGTCTCCGATCTCTTACCAGAAGCCTGTTGTCGCGAACTGAGATTTAGGTCTCTGAAAGCAACTCTCTCCTGTGAAAAGGCCGAACCTGAGTGTTCGGCCTTTTTGTGTCTGGATACCAAACATTCAACTGATTTACCGGTCCCGCCGTTGTTGGATTGTGGCTTATTGACCAAAGTCGTAAATCGCACGAAATAATTAGCCCTTGAGATTCTAATCCTCGCCCCAATAGAGTTAGAATGTTGCGTTAAATTTGCCGGACGCAGTTTACCGGAAACCTTTGATTAGACAGGTTGAAAACTCAAAACATGCTGACCTCACTGTTCAAGAAAGTATTTGGAAGTAAGAACGATCGTGAACTCAAGCGTATGGGTCGTGTTGTTAAACAGATCAACGCACTTGAAGCGGATCTGGAACAACTCTCGGACGACGCGCTGAAAGCTAAAACCGATGAGTTCCGTCAGCGGTTGGCAGAGGGGGCAACGCTGGATCAGCTGTTACCGGAAGCATTTGCGGTTGTGCGTGAAGCGTCCCGCCGTGTGATGGGTATGCGTCACTTCGACGTGCAGATGATCGGTGGCATGACCCTGAACGAAGGTAAGGTTGCAGAGATGCGTACCGGTGAAGGTAAAACCCTGGTAGCAACACTGCCGGTTTACCTGAATGCACTGCCGGGTGAAGGCGTGCACGTTGTGACCGTCAACGACTACCTGGCAAGCCGTGATGCCGAGTGGATGCGTCCACTGTATGAAGCGTTGGGTCTGTCTGTGGGGGTTATCCTGTCCGGTCAGGACCAGGAAGCGAAACGAGCCGCGTACGCGTGTGATATTACCTACGGTACCAACAACGAATTTGGTTTTGACTACCTGCGCGACAACATGGCATTCAGCGCGGCAGATAAGGTTCAGCGTGCCTTTAACTTCGCGGTTGTGGATGAGGTGGATTCCATCCTGATTGATGAGGCGCGTACACCGCTGATCATCTCCGGCCCGGCCGAAGACAGCTCCGCCATGTACATGCGCATCAATACGCTGATCCCTAAACTGACCCGCTTTGACGGCGAGATCGATCCGAAAGACGAAACTCAGGTGATCGACGAGCACTTTGTAGTTGATGAGAAAAACCGCACCGTCGAGCTAACAGAAGCCGGTCACAGCTTTGTTGAAGAACAGCTGACCGAGATGGAATTGTTGGGTGAGGGTGAGAGTCTCTATGCACCAACCAACCTGCAGCTGCTGCACCACGTGCTGGCAGGTCTGCGTGCGCACAACCTCTTCATCCGCGATAAAGATTACATCGTTCAGGACAACCAGGTGGTTATCGTGGACGAGCACACCGGTCGTATCATGCCGGGGCGTCGCTGGTCGGAAGGCCTGCACCAGGCGGTGGAAGCAAAAGAAGGTGTAGCGGTTCAGCAGGAAAGCCAGACGTTGGCATCCACTACCTTCCAGAACTACTTCCGTCTGTACGAGAAACTGTCCGGTATGACCGGTACCGCAGATACTGAAGCGTTCGAGCTGCGTCAGATCTACGGTCTGGACGTGGTTGTAATCCCAACCAACAGACCAGTTGCGCGTAAAGATCTGAACGACTTGGTGTTCCTCACCATGGAAGAGAAGTACGAAGCGATCATCAAAGAGATCCGAGGCACTCAGGAACAGCAGCGTCCGGTGCTGGTGGGTACTGCTTCTGTAGAATCTTCTGAACTGATCTCCGCCCTGCTGAAGAAAGAGGGCATTGCGCATAACGTACTGAACGCGAAAAACCACGGTCGTGAAGCAGAGATCATTGCGGAAGCCGGTCGTGCCGGGGCGGTGACTATCGCGACCAACATGGCCGGTCGTGGTACCGATATTGTGCTGGGCGGTAAGCTGGAATCTGATCTGGCGGAGCTGGAAAACCCATCTGAAGAGCAGATCGAACAGGTTAAGGCTGAGTGGCAGAAACGTCACGATGCGGTACTGGAAAATGGTGGTCTGCACATTGTCGGTACTGAGCGTCACGAATCCCGTCGTATCGACAACCAGCTGCGTGGTCGTGCGGGTCGTCAGGGTGATGCCGGTTCTTCCCGCTTCTTCCTTTCCTTGGAAGATGACCTGATGCGTATCTTCGCCTCTGACCGTGTGCGTCAGATGATGCAGGCACTGGGTATGGAAAAAGGCGAGGCGATCGAGCACAAGATGGTAAGCAACGCCATCGAAAAAGCTCAGCGTAAGGTGGAAGGTCGCAACTTCGATATCCGTAAAGCGCTGCTGGAATACGATGATGTAGCTAACGATCAGCGTACGGTGATCTACGGTCAGCGTAACGAGCTGATGGCGGTGGACGACATCTCCGAAACCGTGAATGCAGTGCGTGAAGAGGTTGTGGAAAACACCATCGACGGCTTTATTCCGCCACAAAGCCTGGAAGAGCAGTGGGATGTTCCAGGGCTGGAGAAAGCACTGGAGAGCGAATTCGCTGTGAAGCTGCCGCTGCAGGAGTGGCTGGATTCAGACGATAACCTGCACGAAGAGACTCTGCGTCAGAAGATTCAGGAATCTGTGAAAGAAGCTTACCAGACCAAAGAAGAGCTGGTGGGTGCTGATACCATGCGTATGTTTGAGAAGCAGGTGATGCTGCAGGTGCTGGATACCCTGTGGAAAGAACATCTGCAGACCATGGATCACCTGCGTCAGGGTATTCACCTGCGTGGCTATGCACAGAAGAACCCGAAGCAGGAATACAAGCGCGAAGCGTTCCAGCTCTTCCAGGAGCTGCTTGAAAATATCAAGCAGGACGTTGTCCGCATCCTGAGCCACGTTCAGGTGCGTCAGCCGGAAGAGGTTGAAGCGATGGAGCAGCAGCGCCGTGAGCAGGCAGAACGTCAGCAGATGAACTACCAGCACGAGGAAACTACCGCCATGGGGCAGCCTTCTGAAGAGGCGCAACAGGGCGAACAGCAGGTTGCCGGTTCAGAGCAGCCGTTCACCCGTGAAACGCCGAAGGTGGGGCGTAACGAACCTTGTCCGTGTGGTTCCGGTAAGAAATACAAGCAGTGCCACGGCAAGCTTTCATAACAGGTACTGATAACAAAGGGGCAGTGGCAGATCGGCGACTTCCCCGGTAAGTGATAACAGCAACAAAGCAGCCTCGGCTGCTTTGTTTGTCTTTGCGAATGGAGATATTGAGATGGCAGTAGGTCCTGGCACTCTTCCTGAATTTCACCCGGTAGCGGGTTTTAAACTGGGTACAGCGTCCGCGGGTATCAAAACACCAGGTCGAAAAGATCTGGTTCTGATGGAAATTCCTGCTGAAGCGACTGTTGCGGGTGTATTTACCAAAAACGCTTTCTGCGCCGCACCTGTACAGATCTGTAAGCGCCACATGGAACTTGTGTCTGCACGTTACCTGGTTGTAAACACGGGTAATGCCAATGCAGGTACCGGCCAGGAAGGTTGGGACGACGCGGCCCTGACCTGCAAAAGCGTGGGCGACATGATGGGTGTGTCCGATGCAGAGGTACTGCCATTCTCCACCGGTGTGATTGGTGAAAAGCTGCCGGTCGAGAAAATTATCGCAGCCCTGCCGGCAGCGAAAGATGCACTGAGCGAAAACGGCTGGGAAGATGCGGCCAGTGGCATCCTGACCACAGATACCCGCCCTAAGGGTGCGAGCGAGCAGTTCGAATACAACGGCAAAACCATCACTGTGACCGGTATCTCTAAAGGTTCCGGCATGATCAAGCCAAATATGGCGACCATGCTGGGTTACGTTGCAACTGATGCTGAGATCGATCAGGCCCTGCTGCAGGCCCTGCTGACTGATTCCACCAACCAGTCGTTCAACCGCATCACCGTTGATAGCGACACTTCAACCAACGACTCCTGCATCCTGGTTGCTACGGGTGCTTCTGGTGTGAAGGTTGATTCCGAAGACCTAGATCTGTTGGATAAATTTACCGAAGTACTGGATCGCGTGATGCGTGATCTGGCCCATGCAATCGTGCGTGATGGTGAAGGTGCAACCAAGTTCGTGACCGTAAAAGTTGAAAGTGCTGCGCAGCAGGAAGAAGCGCTGGCAGTAGCCTTTGATATTGCTCACTCTCCGCTGGTGAAGACTGCACTGTTTGCCTCCGATCCAAACTGGGGGCGTATCCTGGCGGTTGTTGGTCGTGCTGGAGTGGAAAACCTGGACCTGGAAGCTCTGAAAATCTTCCTGGGTGATGTGTGCATTGTTGAAAACGGTGGCCGTGCGGCGAGCTACACCGAAGAAGCAGGTCAGGCGGTGATGGATCAGGAAGAGATCACTATCCGTGTTGTACTGAACCGTGGTGACGTAGAAGAGACAGTATGGACCACTGACCTGTCTCAGGAATACGTTAGCATCAACGCAGACTACCGCTCGTAAGATGGCTAAGCTGATCCACGTTGCCGCTGCAGTCATCCTGAATGCACAGGGGCAGATCCTACTGGCGCGCCGTCCTGAGGATAAACATCAGGGCGGTCTCTGGGAGTTTCCAGGTGGCAAGGTCGAGCCTGCTGAGCCTGTAGTTGAGGCGTTGGCGCGCGAGCTGGATGAGGAGTTGGGGATTCAGATCACCACGGCACGCCCGTTGATTCAGATCCCCCATCACTACCCGGACAAGTCTGTACTGCTTGATGTCTACGAGGTAAGTGCCTTCGAAGGTGAAGCCTATGGGCGGGAAGGGCAGCCAATTGCCTGGGTAGATCGTTCAGAACTGGCAGGTTATGAATTCCCGGCAGCGAATAAGCCAATTGTGGCGGCCGCACTGCTGCCGTCTCGGCTGATGATCACTGGTGAGTGCGATAACGCTGAACAGTATCTTGGAGCTCTCCAGGGAGGTGTGAGTCGCGGTGCAGAGGGTGTGATGTTACGCGCCAAGCATCTGGCAGATGACAGCTTCATTGACGTCGCCCGATCAATGCAGGAATTCTGCCGCAAGCAGGGTATCTTCCTGACGCTGAACACCTGCGTTGAGCTGGCAAATGAGCTGGACGTTGATGGACTGCATCTAAGCAGCGCACGCCTGATGGCGATGGACTCTCGGGAACAGTTTAGTGGCCGCTGGTTGAGTGCGTCCTGTCATAACGAAGAAGAGCTGGCGAAAGCACAGGCACTGGGTGTTGATTTTGTAACACTGTCACCGGTTGCAGTAACAACGTCACATCCTGATACGCCACCAATGGGTTGGGAGCGATTCACTGAGTTGGTTGCAGAAACAACCTTACCGGTTTATGCATTAGGTGGGATGGGTGAGCACACCCTGCACCAGGCGTGGGATGCCGGTGCGCAGGGTGTTGCAGCAATCAGTGCATGGTGGGAGTAGCTTCCCGGGCGCCGGGCTCATCCCCAGTGCTGAAGTCGTTCTCGTCCTGATTGGTGTTGGCGGCGATCTGGTATTCTTCGTTCGCCCAGGCGCCCAGATCAATCAGGCGGCAACGTTCACTGCAGAAGGGGCGGAACGCGTTGTTCTCGCTCCATTCTGCTTTCTCGCCACACTGTGGGCAGTCAATCATTCGTTTGCTCATCAGCTTTACTCTGTTTCCGCTTCAGCCAGTGCAACTAGCTTCTTGTGCAGGGCGGCGACGTTGGTATCCAGCTGACTTTGGTCACCGCTGTTATCAAATACCGTATCAGCTCCTTTCAGGCGCTCCTCACGAGACATCTGCGCCGCGATGATTGCTCTTACCTGATCCTCAGAAGTGTTATCCCGCGACGCCGTACGTTCAATTTGGAGTGCTTCCGGCGCATCTACAACCACTACATGGTTAACCAGCATATGCTGATCGGTTTCCAGCAGCAGTGGTGACGCCAGCACTGCGTAGAGGCTGTCCAGTTCTTCCAGTTTCTGTAGGATACGATCACGAATAATTGGGTGCAGCAGCTGTTCGAGCCAGACGCGCTGCTTCTCGTCAGAGAAAACAATCTCTCTGAGTTTAGGGCGATTCAGGCATCCATCTTCCAGCAGAACCTCTTCACCAAATCGCTTACCAATTGCGTCAAGTGCGGATTCCCCGGGCGCAACAACCTCACGTGCAACGACATCTGCATCGATAATGGGAACGCTTTTTTCTGCAAGGCGGTTAGAAACAGCGCTTTTACCGCAGCCGATACCACCGGTCAGTCCAACAACAAACATCGCTTTATACACTTATCAGTTGAAGATACTTGTGAACAATATCCTGTCCCCAGATCAATGTGATCCAGCCTGCCACCGCAAGATAAGGTCCAAAAGGAATTGGATTCTGGCGTTCATGGCGCTTCAGGACAATCATCATTATCCCAAAGATTGCCCCAACCAGTGAAGAGAAAAGAATGATCACCGGTAGTTGGTCAGCCCCCACCCAGGCGCCCAGCGCAGCCAGCAGCTTGAAATCGCCATAACCCATGCCTTCCTTGCCGGTAAGCAGCTTAAAGAGCCAGTAGATTGACCAGAGGGAAAGGTATCCCAGCATCGCGCCTGCCACTGCCATATGCAGGCTGGTAAACATACCGAAGCTGTTTACCAATAGACCTAGCCAGAGCAATGGCAGGGTCATGTTGTCGGGCAGTAACTGGGTATCGTAATCGATCATGGTGAGGCAGATCAGTACCCAGGTGAAGAACATCACCGCCAGGCCGATCTCGTTTAAGCCATACATCGAAGCCACAAATGCACTGATCAGAGCAGTAAAAAGCTCAACGATTGGGTAGCGCTTAGAGATAGGCGCTGCGCAGCCGTTGCATTTGCCTTTCTGTAGCATGTAACTGATCACGGGCAGGTTTTCATACCAGCGGATCTTATGGCCGCAGTTAGGGCAACTGGAAGCTGGAACCGCCAGATTAAAACGGATCTCTTCCGGTTCTTTGCCCTGGAGTTCGTCAACCTGGGCCTGCCATTCCAGCTCCATCATCTTTGGCACGCGATAGATCACCACGTTGAGAAAGCTGCCGATCATCAGGGCAAAGATAAACGCCACGCTAACAGTCAAAGCAGGAGAGGCATTCAGAGTATCAAATAGAATCAATGGTACTGTTCCTTACTTCTCTGGACGTTCCTTAGATTGCTGAGCCCAGCTGGAAAATTGGCAGATACATCGCGATAACCAAGCCACCAACCAGTACCCCCAGGATCACCATAATCATCGGTTCCAGCAGGCTGGAGAGGTTATCTACAGCGTTATCGACCTGTTCTTCGTAGTAATCGGCAACTTTGCCGAGCATCATATCCAGCGAGCCCGCTTCTTCACCAATGGAGATCATCTGTACAGCCATATTCGGGAAAACACCGGTCATGTTAATAGCGTTTTGCAGAGACTGACCGGTGGATACGCCGTTTTTTATCTGTGTGATTGCGTTTCTGTAAACCACGTTGCCTGCGGCTCCTGCAGCGGATTCTAAAGCGTTAACTAGTGGTACACCTGCGGCAAAGGTGGTGGCGAGCGTACGGGCAAAACGGGCGATTGCTGCGTTGTGAAGGATCTTACCTATCACAGGGATTTTTAGCATTGCTCTATCAACAGAGTCGGCAAACGATTGCGACTTAGTTTTGGCTGTTTTAAAGAGATATGCTGTAATTCCTACACCAACAAATGTCACATGCCACCATGCTTGGGCTACTTCTGATAAGCCGACAACAAACTTTGTGAATGCGGGTAAGTCAGATCCAAAGTTTTTAAATATCGTTTCAAACATCGGAACTACTTTGACGAGAAGTATGGCAGATACTATTAATCCCACCACGATAACTGCGGTTGGGTAAGTGAGTGCTTTCTTGATCTTAGACTTCAGGCTTTCAACTTTCTCTTTGTATGTTGCAAGACGGTCTAGCATCTGTTCCAGTGCGCCAGATTTCTCACCGGCTGCAACCAAGTTGCAATAGAGATGGTCAAAATGCTGTGGAAATTTAGTCAGTGCGGTAGACAAATCAAGACCACCATTTACATCGTTTCGTAAGCTTTTAATCATCTCCTTAAGTTTTTTCTTTTCAGTACCATTCGAGACGATTTCAAGACCTTGTAGTAAAGGTACTCCTGCTTTCATCATTGTGGCCATTTGGCGAGTAAAGAAAGCGATGTCTAATGGTTTAATCTGTGCATTTGCATTACTGAAAAGACTCAAGCTAGATTCTTTGCGAATTTTTTGGGGGTTTATTCCCTGATTGCGAAGAAGAGCTTTTGCAGCAGAGGGGCTTTCTGCTTCAATCTTACCCTGACTGCGATTGCCGTTTTTGTCTTTGCCTTCCCAGTGAAAGCTGATCACTTGTTGTTCTTTAGCGGCCATAGCCCCTCAACCTTAATAACTGCGTAAACGGTTTGATGTTATAGCGCAAATAGATGAACTTTACAGGTAACTCGTTACTGAGTATGAGGTTTGTCAGGTTTTAATAACGCGGTTCATCTCTTCCAGGCTAGTGATGCCTTGCGCAACTTTGGCAAGGCCTGACTGTCTTAACGGCTTAAAACCATTTTTGGTGGCCGTTTCCAAAATATCCAGAGAACTTCCGTTTTCCATGATGATGGTAGCTAATTCTGAAGTCATCTCCATCATCTCGTAGATACCGACACGCCCCTTATAACCTTTACTGCATTTGGCACAACCAGATGGGTTGGCTTCGTAAAGGTGAAGTTCTTTCAGTTGTTTCTTACTGAAACCCTCCTCTTTGAGGGAGGTTTCTGGAATGGTGACTGCTCGTTTACAGCTATTACATAAACGGCGGGCAAGACGCTGGGCGATAATTACGCTAACTGACGTCGCGATGTTGAATGCTGGTACACCCATATTACGCATGCGGGTGAGGGTTTCTGCAGCACTGTTGGTGTGCAGGGTGGAAAGTACCATATGGCCGGTTTGTGCCGCTTTAACCGCAATCTCTGCTGTTTCCAAGTCTCGAATCTCACCAACCATAACTACGTCAGGGTCTTGTCGTAGGAAAGCGCGCAAGGCTTCAGCAAATGTAAGCCCGACCTTCGGATTCACATGAACTTGGTTGATCCCTTCAAGATTGATCTCTACTGGGTCTTCTGCGGTGGAAATATTACGCTCTTCGGTGTTCAGAATATTCAATCCGGTATAGAGGCTGACAGTCTTACCGCTACCAGTCGGGCCGGTTACCAGAATCATCCCCTGCGGTTTGTGCAGGGTCTTCATATAAAGATCATGCTGTTCCTCATCAAATCCTAGTGCTTCGATGCCCATCTTGGCGCTACTTGGATCGAGGATACGCAGCACGATCTTTTCACCCCACAGAGTAGGTAGTGTGTTTACACGGAAGTCGATGGCGCGGCTTTTGGATATCTTCATCTTGATACGCCCGTCCAGAGGGACACGGCGTTCAGAGATATCCATTTGGGACATTACTTTCAGGCGCGCAGCGAGGCGCGATGCCAAATTAGATGGAGGACGTGATACTTCCTGTAAGATGCCATCAATACGGCAGCGGATACGGTAGGCTTTTTCGTAAGGCTCAAAGTGAATATCCGATGCACCACCTTTAATAGCATCCAATAGGATCTTATTAACAAAACGTACAATTGGTGCATCGCTTGTCGCGTCGTTGTCGAGCTCTTCCTCAGCGTCAGGACTGCTTTCGTCTATTTCCAGATTGTCTAGATCTGTGTCGTCCAGGTCGTCCAGCGCAGAAGTCTGTTTATCTAGGAAGGTGTCTACTGCACGACGCAGTTTATCCTCTTCTACCACAACCGCTTCGGTGGCAAGTCCGCACTGGAACTTAAACTCATCCAGAGCCTGAATATTGGTTGGGTCAGAGATCGCGACAAAGAGGCGGTTTTCCCGCTTCTGCAGCGGGAGGGCGTGGTGCTTGGTAATTAGCTTATCTTCGATCACACCTTGTGGCAGGGTGTCGAGGTCCAGCGCATCCAGGTCTAGCAGTGGCATACCGAACTCGTCGGCAGCTACAGCAGCGGCACGAGCTGCGCTTACCAGGCGCTTTTCGATAATGTGGGCGATAAAGGTCTGTTTATTATCGCGGGCTTCCTGCGCCGCCTCCATGGCAACTTCTGCGGAAAAAATACCTTCGTTAACTAGTCGCTTTGCCAGACCGCTTAACGGTTGAAATGCTTGGGCCACGGGCTTGTCCTGCACCTGTAAATTATGACATGGATCAACGGCTAACATAGCATTTAAGCGGATGTTTGAAAATCTGCGCTTTTTGGCAAATCTTCACTGGCATGTCATCTGAATTGCGCTATTATCGTTCTACGGCTTTGAACAAATGGAACTCTCTTTCGCTGGAGAAAAGACATGAAAAAAACAGAAATGATCAAAACTAAACAGCAGGGTTTTACCCTGATTGAATTGATGATCGTTGTGGCGATCATCGGTATTTTGGCTGCAATTGCACTGCCTGCGTATCAGACATATACGAACAAAGCAAAGTTTTCAGAAGTGACTTTGGCAACAAGTACCGTCAAAAGTGCTGTAGAGGTTTGCTACCAAACAAAAGCTACGGTAGCTAGCTGTGATAACCTTGGTGAAGTTGGTGTTACTAGTGCCCAGGCTTCTGTAGGTACATATGTGTCTGGAGTTGCGTTAGCTGCGAATGCTGCTGGTGATGGCTTTGTTGTTACAGCTACAAGTACTTTGGATACTGATGGTGATGGTACTGACGCAAACTACGTGCTAAACGGTACACCAACTAATGGTGGTGTAACTTGGGCACTTGATACTGCGAACTCCGAGTGCTATGCAGAGGGGATTTGTAACTAAGCTTTTTAGTTCCCACGCTTTGCGTGGGAACATTCCTCTCCCAGAAACACACGCCACTTAAGCACAACTAGCATCCTCCCCCCAATCCGTTATTATGGGTGCCCTAACCGATTCTAAAGGGATCTAGCGGGCATTATGAAACGCAATATTATTATTCTCCTGATCGCTGCATCCGTAGCGGTGACTGTATATATCAACTCAACCAAAACCTTGCTTGAACCAGAAGTAAAAAGCCAGATTGAAAATGCGTTGCTGGAACTGCCTGAATTCCCAGCCCGTCCTGTTTGGTGGGAAGATGATGGCCTGCTGGCGATTGGTGTGGTGAAAAAGCAGGACAACCACGATGCAGACGCCAAGAAAGCTTGCAGTGTTGCGGCGAAGTTTGGTGTGACTGATCTGAAAGTTGAGGCGTACGATATTCTGCAGATTCAGCAGAGTGACGAATGGACGCTGATCGGGAAAGCCAATTGTAAACAGCTGTAAGGAGGTTGGTCACCGCTATATGGTGACCAATATTTCCGAGGTAATTTTGTAGGGCATCCCTTCAGGATGCCGGTCGGCTGATCGCCTTCGATGACGACGAGCCGACCCTACAGGATGGGCGGTCATTCGGTCGGTTGTTGTGTCACACGAACTGGTTGTTAGACAAATCGCATGGAAAGGTCAACGGCCTGACAGTGCTTGGTCAGGGCACCGATGGAAATGTAGTCCACGCCAGTTTCTGCAATCGGGCGCAGAGTTGCATCAGTAATATTGCCGGATGCTTCCAGCTTTGCCTTACCTGCTACCATCTCAACCGCTTCACGCATCTCTTCCAGTGTGAAGTTGTCCAACATGATGATATCCGCACCTGCAATCAGCGCGGCCTGCAGCTCTTCAAAGGTTTCCACTTCAATCTCGACCGGTTTACCAGGCTCGTTGCTCTGTGCTGTCTGAATGGCTGCTTCGATACCACCACAACCCATAATGTGGTTTTCCTTGATCAGGAACGCGTCGTACAGACCGATACGGTGGTTGAAGCAACCGCCGCAGGTTACCGCGTATTTCTGAGCGGTACGCAGGCCTGGAATGGTTTTACGGGTATCCAGCAGCTTAACGCCGGTACCTGCTACCTTTTGAGAGTAGTTGTAGCTGGTGGTTGCTGTGCCGGACAGGGTCTGAAGGAAGTTCAGCGCGGTACGCTCGGCGGTGAGCATGTTGCGGGCAGAACCTGTTACGGTAAACAGTACCTGGTCACGTTCAACCAGATCGCCATCTTTTACCTGCCAGTCCAGCTTTAGCTCTGGATCGACCTGGCGAAAAACTTCGTTCACCCAGTCTGTGCCACATACCACCGCTGTCTGGCGGCTGATAATACGCGCGGTTGCTTCGTTTTCAGCAGGGATCAGTTGGGCGGTAATATCCCCAGCGCCAATGTCTTCGTTCAGGGCATTGGTGACGGTAATCTGAATATCTTTCTCAAGTTCTTCGCGCAATAGCATAGCGTGCCGGTGATCAGGTTGATTAGTGATAAGATGGGCACCAATTCTAACGAAAACATATGTAGGCGAATAGGGATGAAACAGAAGTTTTCAATTGATTCGGGCGTTGTAAGTGGGGCGCTGCAGGTGCCTTCACCAAACTTTAATGACCGGCCTGAAAACGAAACGGTTTCACTGTTGGTGCTGCATAACATCAGTTTACCACCGGGGCAGTTCGGTGGCGGATATGTAGAGCGTTTCTTCCAGAACCAATTGCCGGTGGATGAACACCCGTATTTTGCTGAGATTAAAGATCTGCAGGTCTCTGCTCACTTGTTAATTGCGCGCGACGGTGTAGTCACTCAGTTTGTGAATCTCAATGCACGTGCCTGGCATGCGGGCTTATCTCAGTTTGATGGGCGTGACCAGTGCAATGACTTCTCAATAGGTATTGAGCTTGAAGGCACGGACGATCAGCCCTTCACTGATACCCAGTATGTTGTCCTGGCTGAACTGACTCAGGCAATTCAGTTGGCCTATCCTGAGATCAAGAGTGATCGGATTGCCGGCCATTCTGATATCGCACCGGGGCGTAAAACCGATCCAGGTCCTTGCTTTGACTGGCTGCGATTTCGTGAAGGTATAGGGCAGCAACAGTGACCTGCGGCAAAGATCACTATGTGATCGATAATAGTTTTCATTTATAATTCTTCTCCCTCTAATTTGTGTCGTTTTTATTGAAGGCCGGTTAACACCCATGAGTTCTCTGCTGGATGTACGCTCACTGAGCTGTGGATATCAGAATCAGGTGATTGTCAGCTCCCTGGATTTTTCAGTAGGAGAGGGTGAAATTGCGTGTCTTCTGGGGCCAAGTGGTTGTGGTAAAACCACGGTACTGCGTGCCGTTGCGGGATTCAGTCCTGTATTCGGTGGTGAGATCAGCCTGGAAGGAAAAACGATCTCCTCCGCAGAGTTCACACTGGTGCCTGAAAAGCGTGGCATGGGCATGGTGTTTCAAGACTATGCGCTGTTTCCGCACCTGACCGTTGGTGAGAACATTCGCTTCGGTCTTGGTAAAACCGCTGGCAGAAACCAGAAGCAGCGAATTGTTGAGATGCTGGATCTGGTACGCTTGCCGGATCTCTCCAAACGTTATCCACACGAGCTGTCTGGCGGACAGCAGCAGCGTGTAGCATTGGCGCGAGCTTTGGCTCCTCAGCCTAAGCTGTTGTTGATGGACGAACCTTTCTCTAACCTCGATACCGACCTGCGCCAGCAGCTGTCGTTGGAAGTGAAAGATATCCTCAAGCAGCAGGGCATCGCTGCGATTGTGGTAACCCACGATCAACAGGAAGCCTTTGCAATTGGCGATAAGGTAGGCATTCTGGCGGATGGTGAGCTGCAGCAGTGGGGCTCACCGCAGGAGCTATACCATCACCCAGTGAACGCTATGGTCGCGGGTTTTGTAGGCAAAGGTGAGCTGTTTAGCGGCCGTTGCCTGAACGAGTTCTGCGTTGAGACAGAGCTGGGTACGCTGGAATTTGCTGAACCGTGTTGTGCAACAGCGGGTGATGAGATCAGTCTGTTTATTCGCCCTAATGACCTGAAACCCGTTGTAGGTGGCAAAACAGCGTCCGTGAGATCCTTTGAATTCCTGGGCGACGCTACACGCTACCAATTGCAGCTGAATAACGGTCGCAATATCGAAGCAATGGCGCGTGAGCCCCTCAAGATCGACACGGGTGACACGGTGGGTGTTGAAGTATCCGTGCACAAGCCGATTGTTTTTTAATCATCAGGATTCGATGCTTATGGCGTAGTGGTTGTAGGGTAGGCCTTCAGCCTACCGGTCGGCTAAAGCCGACCCTACAGTGCAATATGCCATTTAAGGAATTCGTTGGGCACCGCGTTGCGGTGGCCAACCTACAAAAGCGCCTTAGCTCTCTTCCCGCGTAGACGTAATGGTGCGGGTAAGCAGAATCACCGGAATAATCCCCACCGCAACGATCAGCAGAGCTGCCAGAGAACACTCCTCCAGCATCTCGTCTGATGCAAACTGATACACAAAAGTTGCCAGCGTATCGTAGTTAAACGGGCGCAGAATCAGCGTCGCAGGCAGCTCCTTCATACAATCCACAAACACCACCAAACCAGCCGAAACAATGCCACCTTTGATCAGTGGAAGGTGCACACGCATCAGGGTTTGCAGTGGATTCAGGCCCAGCGAACGGGATGCCATATCCATAGTTGGGGTGATCTTGTTCAGACTGGATTCCACCGCGCCGGTAGATACCGCCAGGAAGCGTACGGAGTATGCGAAGATAATCGCGAAAGTGGTGCCACTCAGCAGCAGACCTGTGGATATATCAAAGGTGCTGCGCATGAAGTCGTCGACCACGTTATCAAACGCGGCCAGTGGGATGATTACACCGATGGCCAGTACTGCACCCGGCATGGCGTAACCCAGGCTGGCGAAGTTTGCAGCTGCGGTCAGGCTCTTATAGCGGTAGAGGCGTTTACTGTAGGCCAGCAGCAGGGCGATTAGGATGGTGATCAGTGCAGCGGCTGCCGACAGGAAGAAACTGTTACCGGCGTAGGTGAGGAAGTCCTCCTGATCGAGCTGATCAAGATGCTGAATCGCGTAGCTGCCCAGGATAAGTACTGGAATCAGGAAGCCCAACAGAATTGGCAGCGCACAGACAGACCAGGCGAAGGCCGCTTTCCAACCGGTGAGTTTATAGGTGTCGATCGCCTTAAAACGGTCGCTGCTGTTGAACTGTTTCTGGCGTGCGCGTGCCAGACGCTCCAGTAGGATCAGTGTCACCACGAAGAACATCATCAGGCTGGCGATCTGTGCAGAACCACCCAGGTTGCCCATGTTCAGCCAGGTATCGTAGATGCCTGCGCTCATGCTTTTGACGGCGAAGAAATCCACAGTACCGAAGTCGTTGATGGTCTCCATCGATACCAACGCCAGACCAACCGCCACCGCAGGACGGGCAATAGGCAGCGAGATACGGAGGAAACTTTGCAGCGGACTGCAGCCCAGCAGACGGCTGGCATCTCGCAGGCTGTTGGATTGCTCCAGGAAAGAGGCACGCACCAGCAGATACACGTACGGATACAGCACAAAGGCCAGCATCAGGATCGCGCCCCCCAGGCTGCGGATCTCAGGGAACCAGTAATCCCTTGCGGTTTGCCAGCCGAAAAACTCACGCAAAGTGGTTTGTACGGGGCCTGCGTATTCCAGCAGGTCGGTATAAACGTAAGCGATGACGTAGGCGGGGACGGCAAAGGGCAGCATCAGCGCCCATTCAAAATACTTCTTGCCGGGGAAGCGGCACATGGTCACCAGCCAGGCGGTGACCACGCCGGTGGCGACGGCCAAAGCGCCCACGCCGACCATCAATTCCAATGTGGTGATAACGTAAACTGGGAGAACGGTTTCAGCGAGGTGAGACCAGATGTTTTCCTTGGGGAAAAGGGCAAGATAGAACACGGAAAGGACAGGCAGGGCGACCAGCAGCGCAACCAACCAGGTAGAACCAAACCAGCGCCAGAGACCGGTTGGGTTACTGATATTGGTGTTGATTTCGGCGTCGAGCCTTGCGTTCAAATCCTTAATCCTTAAAACGACAAAACGGTAGCCGCGCAGACTACCGTTAGTGAGATACAAAGTCGAGTGGTTCAGGCAGCGCTAACTGCCTGATTCTACGAAGTCGGGAGCCTGCGAATAAGTCCGAGACTTTCTCTGCGGCCGATAAAACAGTTTTATGCGCGAAAGGCAGTGCAGTGGTATGACTGGTCCTTTCCAAGCTGCCTGACAAAGCAGAAAGCTGTTTTAGCGGCCGCCCTTCGGGGCTTGAAGGGCGACCCGATCTCTTCGTTAGCGATTTTCGCCAGACAACCAGTATGGCTGTAATCGCTGCCTTGACCTCGAATCGCCCTTCAAGCCAGAGTCGTTTCGGACTTGTTCGAAGGCTCCTTAGTTATCGAAACCAACCTTGTCGACCATCTTGGCTGCAGTGGAGCGCAGTTCAGCTACGCGCTGCAGGTTGATGCCATCTTCTTTGAACTCACCCATGTATTTGTTGATCAGTTCGGAGCGTGGTGTACCCTCACGAACCGGGAATTCGAAGTTCACTTCAGCGTACATCTGCTGTGCTTTTTCAGAGCTCAGGAACTCGATCAGTTTAATTGCAGCATCTTTGTGCGGAGCGTACTTGGTTACGCCGGCACCGGAGATGTTCATGTGCGCACCGCGGTTATCCTGGTTCGGGAAGATCAGGTTAACGGACTGTGCCCATTCAATCTGTTCCGGCTTCTTGTCGTTGGTGATCATCTTGCCGAAGTAGTAGGAGTTACCCAGCGCCAGGTCACATTCACCCTGTTTAACTGCTTTAACCTGTGCACGGTCGTTACCCTGTGGGCGACGTGCCAGGTTGCCTTTAACGGATGTCAGCCACTGCTGAGCTTCCGCTTCGCCGTGTTCGGCAACCATAGATCCGATCAGAGATAGGTTGTAGGTGTGCTTACCACTGCGGGTACAGATACGGCCTTTCCATTTTGGATCTGCCAGATCTTCGTAGCTGCTGATCTCGCCCTCTTTCACACGGTCTTTGGACGCGTAGATGATACGGGAGCGGGATGTCAGGCCGTACCACTGACCATCAGTCGCACGGTATTTAGCCGGGATGTTGCTGTTCAGCACGTCGCTCTGGATCGGCTGCAGCAGTCCTTTTTCAACTGCGTCGTACAGTGGACCGATGTCGGAGGTCAGCAGCACGTCAGCCGGGGAGTTTTTGCCTTCGTGTTCGATACGTTCCAGCAGACCTTTCTTGGAGAAGACAACGTTTGCTTTGATGCCGGTCTCTTCAGTGAATGCTTCCAGCAGTGGTTTGATCAGGAAGGCCTGACGGAAGGAGTAGATATTTACTTCGTCGGCTGCCTGCGCCACAGGTGCTGCGAAAATAGCGGACAATGCTACAGCGGAGAGGATCTTTTTCATCGACGTATCTGAACCTGATTAAATATTTCTGCTAATGCGAATTATTCTTGTTTTCTAGGTGTGGAATGTCAAGTGTTAACGCAAATTATTATCAATATTGCTAACGTCGAGATGACCTATGTCAACGAGTCTAAAATCCTTTTCCCGTATAGAGATCGGTCAAGGATTACGGCAAGGGAAATTGGCGGGGCTTCGGGCTATTTATATTGCTATTTAGAGTGGGAATAACCGGGCCAGCAGCACCGGCACCGCGTTTTCTACACGCAGGATGCGCTCGCCGATATGGATGGCGGTAAAGCCGCACTCTTTCAGTTTCTCGACTTCGTAGGCAATAAAGCCACCTTCCGGGCCGATGGCGAGGGTGGTTGGTTCTGCGGATTCTGCCGGGCAGGGCTCAGCATGATATGGATGGGCAACCAAAGCGCGGGTGTCCTGGGAGATCGCCGGAAGCTCGTCTTCTACAAACGGCTTGAAGCGTTTGCGCAAGTGGACCTCAGGCATGACGGTATCACCGGCCTGCTCAAGGCCGAGCAACAACTGTTCGCGGATCTTCTCCGGCTGCAGCAGAGGGCTGGACCAGTAACTCTTATCCACACGGTAGGAGTTGATCAGGTAGATCTCTTTGGCACCCATCGCCGAGACGGTTTGCAGGGTGCGTTTCATCATCTTTGGACGGGGCAGCGCCAGGACCAGTTTAAGGGGCAAAGGCGTGGGCGCCGCACGATCCAGCGTGACGCGCAATCGGATTTCGCTCTCGCTCAGGCTGATGACCTCACCGGTGCCACGCTCACCATCAAGTAACCCCACCTTGAGTATCTCACCGGGCTCCGTCTGATGGACACCGCGGATATGGTGAAATCGACGGTCGCTGATCGCTACGGTCTGTTCGTCGATAAAATCGCTGGTGTAGAGCAGGATCAGGTTCATTGGAGGGCACTGTTGGTTGGCGATAAAGGGCGCATTGTATAGCAGTGCGCCCCGCTCACCAAACAGTGGATAAGTGGATGATTTAGGCTTCGTCGGCGTCGAGCTTCTTCAGACGATATGCCAGTGCAGGGCGGGTTAGGCCCAGCAGACGCGCAGCTTTCGAAACGTTGCCTCCGGTCTGGTTCATAGCACGTTTGATCAGATCGTGTTCCAGGTTCTCGATGCTGAATTCTTCACCCAACAGGTTATCCATCCAATTGTCATCTGTGAGATTAACGCCAGAATCGTCCTCCTTCTTATCTAACAAACCGTGTCCATTGATGACATTTAAAGGATGGGTCGGTTCTGCCAGCGACGGGAAGAAACTCTCGAGATCGATGCTGTGGTTGTTGTCGGTAAGGATCACGCCACGCTCAATCATGTTTTCCAGTTCACGAATGTTCCCCGGCCACTTGTACATCAACAGCGCCTGCAGGGCTTTATCGGTAACACCCATGGTGCGTTTGTTGTAGAGGGTGTGGTACTTCTCTAGGAAGTGTTCGATCAGCAGCGGAATATCTTCGGTACGGTCACGTAGCGGTGGGATATGTACCGGGTAGACGTTAAGGCGATAGAACAGATCGGCACGGAAGCGCCCCTCTTTGACGGCCTGCTCCAGATCTTCGTTGGTGGCGGCAACCACGCGCACATCGATGCGGCGTAGACGGTTGTCGCCTACGCGTTCCAATTCACCTTCCTGCAGTACGCGCAGTAGAGTGGCCTGAGCACGTGGAGAGAGTTCGATCACCTCGTCCAAAAAGATAGTGCCTTTATGGGCGCGCTCGAATTTACCTTCGCGGGATTGGGTGGCGCCGGTGTAAGCCCCTTTCTCGACACCAAACAGTTCCGCTTCGATCAGGTCAGGTGGGATACAGGCACAGTTCACAGCCACAAACTGGCCGTCGCAGCGATCACTGCTCTGATGCAGGCCTTTGGCAACCACCTCTTTACCGACCCCAGTTTCGCCTAATAGTAGAACGGTGACTTTGCTCTTGGAGGCTTTGGTGATCAGCTGACAGACATTCTTAAAGCCGCCGGAGCGGCCTACAGAATTGAAGAGCAGGTCTTGCTCCTCTTCCGGGGTACGGAACTGTTCCTGCAGGGTGGAGACCTGATGTTGCAGGGCGAACAGTTCTTCGATAATTGGATCAGGTAATAGCGCGCGTTCCAGCTCTTCCTGGTCTTCCCACTCTTCGGCGGGCTTGCCTACGATATGGCAATGATCTGCGCCGCAGCCACTGCACTGGGTTTCCTTGAAGATGATTTTGCGGCCCATGTAATAGGTAGCAAAGCCGCTGGCGTAACCGATCAGCGTCCAGCAGATGGGATCATCTGAACGGCCATACTCGGCCAGATGGACTTCGGACTCGTAGGAATCATACCAGTCGAATTCACCATGGAAGCTGCCAGACTCTATATCGAAGCGCAGTTCCTTGGGAACAACCCTCACCATCCCCTTGATGTTGTGCAACTGGGGCCCGGCCAGAAAGGCTTCCTGTGTGGTGAAGTCCGGTCGGATCTTGTGTGCCATTTCGGCATCTTTTAGACCGGAGTAATAGCCGAAACGCATCAGGAAACCGCGGGTGCGTTCTACGCCTAAGGTTTCGATCAGTTCCTTTCGCAGTGACCCCATCACCGCCGAGTGGATTAGCAGCATGCGCTGCTCGTTAAACCAGATTTTGCCGTCCTCACTGGCAAAGTGAATTTGCGAAATCAGGTCCTTTGATTCCGGTAGTTTTGGTTGAGCCGGGTTGCTCATGAGATTTCGCCTTTATTGTTATTATCAAGCGGTTATTTGTTGCTAATGTCGCTTAAATGTTTGGTTGGTGCTGCTTGTTGTCCGGAGCTCTTGGACTCCTCCCCAATCCCCCCGCCAAAGCGGTCTGAAAAGATCAAATTCAGGGTTGATGAGTTGCTCAAATGGAGATTGATCTCCTGATCAAATCATCAATTTTTTTTGATCCTTTTAATCATTTCATCATCTTTTCCCTCCCCTTCGTCAAGGCCTTTTTGGTGAAAAAGTATTCGATCTTTGTTTAGTGGTTTGATCGGTCTGTTTTTTTATTTCTTTTAAAACAATGTGTTACGAGCTTGGTTCTGCTTCTTTTCGGTTTCTTTATTTAAATCTGGCACAGCGGTTGCTCTAGACCCAGTGACCTGAATCAGAAAAACAAGCAGGGGGCGAAATGGCTGAGGTGATAAATCTGGATACCCGGTCGAGTGATCCGAGTAAGCCGAAATTTGAGCGCTTAACCAAGTACATCAGGGTCCGTAGTCCTCAGGATGCCCGATTCGTGGAGTTCGACTTCGCAATTGGTGATCCGAGTCTGTTCGTGGAGTTGATCATGCCGCAGGGCGCGTTCGAGCACTTTTGCAAAGTGAACGACGTGGTGCACATGACCAACGAGCAGATGGCTGAGGTCGATGCCGAGATGGAGAAGTGGCGCTACGGCGAGGACACCCTGATGTCTCATAACCACGAACATTACGCATCTGAATAAAAATAATCTGACCAAGCTGGAATATGTCCGATGAGTATTGAAATCAAAACCGCGACGCTAGAGCCGGTACGTAACACCTTCGCTCATATCGAGCGTCGTTTTGGTGACAAGCCCGCAACGCGTTACCAGGAAGCAACCTACGACGTTCAGTCCGAAAAATACTTCCACTACCGCCCGCTGTGGCAACCGGAGATGGAGCTGAACGACCCGCGCCGCACTGCGCTGGTGATGGAAGACTGGTACGCCTTCAAGGATCCGCGCCAGTTCTACTACGGCGCTTATGTGCAGCAGCGCGCGAAGATGCAGGAAGTGGCTGAGAGCAACTACGCCTTCTTCGAAAAGCGCGACTTGAAACGCCTGCTGAGTGACGACCTGCAGCAACAGGTGATCCGTTACCTGGTCCCTCTGCGTCACTTCGAACACACCGCCAACCTGAACAACATGTACAGCTCCTCCCAGGGCTATGGCACCGCCATTACCCAGGCGTTCCTGTATGACGGCATGGACCGTCTGGGCATTGCCCAGTACCTGTCCCGCATCGGCCTGATCCTCGACGGCAACACCGGCGATGCGCTGGGTGAAGCCAAGTCCTACTGGATGAGCGAAGAGATCTGGCAGGGCGTGCGTGCACTGTGTGAAGAAACCACTGTGACCAAAGACTGGTTCGAGTTGTTTATCGCGCAGGACGTGGTGATGGACGCGCTGATGTATGACCTGGTTTACAACCAGTACGACGCATGGCTGGCGGACAACGGCGGCCAGGATATCGGCATGCTGACCGAGTTTATGCAGCTGTGGAGCAAGGACAACACCCGCTGGGCGGATGCTGTGCTGAAAACCGCGGCGGTTGAATCCGCAGACAACAAAGCGCTGTTGGAAGGTTGGGTAACCAGCTGGAAAGCGAAAGCTGTAGCCGCACTGAAACCACTGGCAGAAGAGATGCTGGATGCTGAAGCGATGGATAAAGCCGTTGCAGCACTGGACAAGCGTCTGACCAAAGCTGGCCTGTTCAAGTAAGGAGATACGCAATGTCAAAGGTTTACATCGCTCTGCAGGATAACGACGAATCCCGCTACATCGTTGAAGCAATTGAAGAAGATAACCCGGATGTGACCGTTATCCACATGCCGGCAATGATCCGCATTGAAAACGAAGGTCGTCTGACCGTTAACCGCGAAACCGTCGAAGACAAGATGGGCCGAGACTGGGATGTGCAGGAGCTGCACGTCAACCTGATCACGCTGGGCGGCAACGTTGATGAAGACGACGACTCCCTGTCTCTGCACTGGAACGAATAAGAATAAGGTAACGAATCATGGCAGCTAAGAAACTCAACATTAAAGACAAATACCGTCTTTTGACCCGCGATCTGGACTGGGAGTATTCCTACGCCGATCGTAAAGAAGCGTTCCCTTACGAAGATTTCGAAGGCATCAAAATTACCGATTGGTCCAAGTGGGAAGACCCGTTCCGCCTGACCATGGATGCCTACTGGAAGTACCAGGCTGAGAAAGAGAAAAAGCTCTACGCGATCTTCGATGCCTTTGCACAGAACAACGCACACCTGAACGTCTCTGATCCGCGTTACATCAATGCGATCAAGATCTTCCTGACCGGTGTATCTCCGCTGGAGTATCAGGCGTACCAGGGCTTTGCCCACACCGGCCGTCAGTTTGGCGGCGTGGGTGCCAGAGTGGCGTGCCAGATGCAGTCGCTGGATGAGCTGCGTCACGTGCAGACGCAGATCCACGCGATGAGTCACTTCAACAAGTTCTTCGACGGCTTCCAGGAATACAGCCACATGCACGACCGTGTGTGGTACCTGTCCGTACCGAAGTCCTTCTTCAACGATGCACGTACCGCGGGTCCGTTCGAGTTCATGATCGCGATCGGATTCTCCTTCGAATACGTGCTGACCAACTTGCTGTTCGTACCGTTTATGTCCGGTGCGGCGCACAACGGCGACATGGCAACCGTAACCTTCGGTTTCTCTGCGCAGTCTGACGAAGCGCGTCACATGACTCTGGGTCTGGAAGTGATCAAGTTCCTGTTGGAACAGCACGAAGACAACGTCGAGATCGTACAGAAGTGGATCGACAAGTGGTTCTGGCGTGGTTCCCGCCTGCTGACCATCGTGGCGATGATGATGGACTACATGCTGCCAAACAAGGTGATGTCCTGGAAGGAAGCCTGGGAAGTGTACTTCGAGGAAGCGGGTGGCGCCCTGTTTAAGGACCTGGCCCGTTACGGCATCCGTATGCCGAAGTACTCCGACATTATCGAGAAAGAGAAAGAGCATATCTCTCACCAGGCATGGTGGACTTTCTACACCCACGGCCACGCGGCAGGTTTCCACACCTGGATTCCAACCGACGAAGAGCTGGACTGGCTGTCCGAGAAATACCCGGAAACCTTCGACAAGTACTACCGCCCACGTTGGGAGCTGGCGAAGGAGATGGAAGCCAAGGGTGAACGTTTCTACACCAAAGGCCTGCCGCAGCTGTGCACCACCTGTCAGATCCCGATGCTGTTCACCGAGATGGACGATCCGACTCAGACTTCCTACCGCGACACAGAGTACAACGGCGATCGTTACCACTTCTGCTCCGACGGCTGTAAGGACATCTTCGAGGATGAACCTGAGAAGTTCGTTCAGTCCTGGTTGCCGGTACACCAGATCTTCCAGGGTAACTGTGGTGGTCCGGACGTGGGCGACATCCTGAGCGACTTCTATCACATGAATGTTGGCACCGACAACATGGATATGAAGGGCTCGCCGGACGAGCAGCGCTGGAAGCAGTGGAAAGGCGTGGCATAAGCCAAAACAAGAACAACAACAGGCGGACGCGGTGGGTTTGTCCCGCGTCCTGACCGAAGTGAGGAACGACCATGGCTGTTAAAGCAATTACGCCTGATTACAAAGGCGAAGTACTCGACAAAGTAGAGAATTTTGGTGGCAACCAAGTGGTGTACGTGGGGTGGGATCACCACCTGATGTTTTGCGCACCGTTTGCTTATCCACTCCCGCCGGAGATGACATTCGAAGCGCTGCGTACGCAAGTGATGCCGGAAACCTTCAGTCTGCATCCGGAATATGAACAGATCGATTGGGAAAAAGTGAGCTGGATGCTGGATGGAAATCCATTCACGCCACAGGCGGATGTGGCGCTGAAAGATCAGGGCATTAACCACAAATCCGTACTGCGTTTCAGCACCCCTGACCTGAAGGGTTATCAGGGTGCGGGCGTCTGATCGCGGGAGGTAACCAGTTATGACTTACGAAGTAACCGTAGAACCGACCGGTGAAGTGATTGAGGTCGATGAGGGCCAGACCATCCTGGACGCTGCACTGCGTCAGGGCGTGTGGCTGCCATTCGCATGTGGTCACGGCACCTGTGGCACCTGTAAATGCACCGTGACCGACGGTGATGTGGATGTGGGGGAAGCTTCCCCGTTCGCACTGATGGAATCCGAACGTGACGACGGTGTGGTGCTGGCTTGCTGTGCCATGCCGGAATCTGACGTGACCATCGAAGCGGATATCGATGTGGATCCTGACTTTGCCGGTCACCCGGTGCGCGACTTTGTCGGTACTGTGACCGAGATCCGTGACCTGTCGCCAACCATCAAGGGATTCTTCTTCGAGCTGGATGACGAGATGGAGTTCCAGGCGGGTCAGTACATCAATCTGCATATTCCAGGCGTTGAAGGCACCCGTGCGTTCTCCATCGCCAACAAACCGTCCGACAGCAAAACGCTGGAGCTGCATGTGCGTCTGGTGCCAGGCGGCGCCGGTACTACCTATCTGCATGAACAGCTGCAGGTGGGTGACACCCTGGATGTGTCTGGTCCCTACGGTCAGTTCTTCACCCGTAAGTCTGACGATCAGGGTGCGATCTTTATCGCTGGTGGATCCGGTCTTTCCAGTCCGCAGTCGATGATTCTGGAGCTGCTGGAAGAGGGCGATAGCCGCCAGATCTACCTGCTCCAGGGCGCGCGCAACGTGGCTGAACTTTATAACCGCGAGATCTTTGAACGCCTAGCGGCGGAGCACGACAACTTCCATTACATCCCGGCGCTGAACGAACCAACTGAGGATGATAATTGGGAAGGTTTTACCGGCTTCGTGCATGAAGCGGCGAAAGATCACTTCGATAACAAATTCAGCGGTCACAAAGCGTACCTGTGTGGACCGCCTCCGATGATTGATGCGGCGATCACCACCCTGATGCAAGGGCGTCTGTTCGAACGTGATATCCACATGGAACGTTTTGTCACCGCCGCAGATGGTGCGGAAGAACAGACCCGTTCTGCGTTGTTTAAGCGCATCTGATAACGAGTTGTGACAGATGAGCACTCAGACAACGGCAGCGGATATCCAGGTTCATCGCGTTCAGGTGGTGAACCGCAACGAGGAATACCAATGCCGTGAAGATAAAACCTTGCTGGTGGGCATGGAGCGCCGCGGTGCCCATGCCATCGATATCGGTTGTCGTGGTGGCGGCTGCGGCGTTTGCAAGATTCGTGTCCTCCAAGGGGAGTACGAGCGCAAGCGGATGAGCCGTGCACATATCTCCGAAGCAGAGGAAAGCAGCGGTTACGCCCTGGCGTGCCGCATCTTCCCCCGCAGCGAGATGGTGATCGAGTCTGACCACTACGAACCGGCAACTAGACAATCAAAATAATAAAACCGAGGACAATGAGATGAAAAAAGGTGTAATGCGCCCAGGTCACATCCAGCTGCGCGTGCTGGATATGAAAGAAGCTCTGGAACACTACCGTGATCTGCTGGGCCTGATTGAAGTCGAAACCGACAGTCAGGGCCGTGTCTACCTGAAAGGTTGGACCGAGGTGGATAAGTTCTCTGTGGTGCTGCGTGAAGCGGATGAACCAGGCATGGACTTTGTCGGCTACAAGGTGCTGAACAATCAGGTACTGGAACAGCTGGAACAGGAGCTGAAAGAGTACGGTTGCCAGGTGGAAGAGATCCCGGCCGGTGAACTGAACGGTTGTGGCCGTCGCGTGCGTTTTGATTCTCCAACCGGACACATGTTCGAGATCTACGCCGAGAAAGAGCAGACCGGCAAATGGGGTGTAAAAAATGTTAACCCGGAAGCCTGGCCGCGTGACCTGAAAGGCATGAAGGCGACCCGTTTCGACCACTGTCTGCTGTACGGCCCGAATATCGAAGGCACAGTGAAAATGTTCCAGGAAGTTCTCGGTTTCGATATCGCTGAGCAGGTGATTGACGATGAAGGCAAGCGTCCTGCGCTATTCCTGACAGTAGGTATGAAAGCTCACGATGTTGCGTTTATCGAATGTCCTGAGCCGGGCAAACTGCACCATGCCTCATTCTTCCTGGATACCTGGGAAGACGTGCTGCGCGCAGCTGACCTGATCTCCATGGAAGACGTATCCCTGGATATCGGCCCGACCCGCCACGGTCTGACCCACGGTAAAACCATCTACTTCTTCGATCCATCCGGTAACCGTTCCGAAGTGTTCTGCGGTGGCGACTATCACTACCCGGATCATGAACCCGTGACCTGGACCGCTGATGAGCTGGGTAAGGCGATCTTCTACCACGATCGTGCCCTCAACGATCGATTCCTGACAGTACTGACCTGATCCTGGTTGCACTTCCCGCGTCGGCTGGAGCTGGCGTGGGCTTTGCCGTTGCCGGGCAAAGCCGAGTTGTGCACAGACCAGTGAATAGCCAGATAGCCATCTGAATGAGAGTTTCAAATGAAAGAGTTTAAGCACTTTATCAACGGGGAGTTTGTCAGCTCTGCCAACGGTAAGTCTTTCGAAAACCGTAACCCTGTTGATAACAGCCTGATCGGCATGGTTCACGAAGCCGGTGAACCTGAAGTGGATGCCGCGGTTGCGGCTGCCAAGGCTGCCATGAACGGACCTTGGGGCAAGATGACCCAGGCTGCACGTATCGAGCTGCTGAACCGTGTTGCGGATCGTATCAATGAGCGTTTCGAGGAGTTCCTGGACGCCGAGTGTAAGGACACCGGTAAACCACGCAAGATCGCCTCTCATATCGATATCCCACGTGGTGCGGCGAACTTCAAGGCGTTCTCCGAGACCTTGGCCAACCACCCGACCGAAGCCTTCAAGCTGGATACGCCGGATGGCCAAGGCGCACTGAACTACGGCCACCGTAAGCCAAAAGGTGTGGTTGCTGTAATCAGCCCGTGGAACCTGCCGCTGCTGCTGATGACCTTCAAGGTGGGTCCGGCACTGGCCTGTGGCAATGCCGTAGTAGTTAAACCGTCTGAGGAAACCCCGGCCACAGCAACCCTGCTGGGTGAAGTGATGAACGAGTGTGGCGTGCCTGCCGGTGTGTACAACGTGGTGCACGGGTTTGGCGGCGACTCTGCCGGTGCATTCCTGACAGCGCACAAAGATGTGGATGCGATCACCTTCACCGGTGAAACCAAAACTGGCGAGATCATCATGCGTGCCGCGTCTGTGGGTCTGCGTAATATCTCCATGGAGTGTGGTGGTAAGAACCCGGGCATCGTCTTTGCCGACTGTGATATGGACAAGGCGATCGAAGGCACCATGCGTTCTGCGTTTGTGAACTGTGGTCAGGTCTGCCTGGGTACTGAGCGTGTGTACGTGGAGCGTCCGATCTTTGAAGAGTTTGTTCAGCGCCTGAAAGAGGGGGCTGAGAAGCTGAAGCTGGGTGTGCCGGAAGATGCCGACGTGGACTTCGGGCCACTGGTTTCCCAAGAGCACAAGGAGAAGGTGCTGTCCTACTACCGCCTGGCGGTGGAAGAGGGCGCAACCGTTGTAACCGGTGGTGGTATCCCGGATATGGGGGAAGCGCTGAACGCCGGTGCCTGGGTTGAACCGACCATCTGGACCGGCCTAGCTGACGACTCCCGCACCGTAACTGAAGAGATCTTTGGCCCTTGCTGCCACATCCGTCCGTTCGATACCGAAGAGGAAGTGATCGAACTGGCCAACAACACCGAGTATGGCCTGGCGGCAACTGTGTGGACTGAAAACACCTCCCGTGCCACCCGCGTCGCGGAATCCATGGATGTGGGTTTGGTGTGGGTGAATAGCTGGTTCCTGCGTGACCTGCGTACCGCCTTTGGTGGTGCCAAGCAGTCCGGCATTGGCCGTGAGGGTGGTATCCATGGCCTGGAGTTTTACACCGAACTGAAGAACGTCTGCATCAAGCTGTAAGGCGGCCTTTAGAAAACATCGAATGCTTGTCGAGCTTAATAATATCCGCCTCATATTGTAGGGCACCCTTCAGGGTGCCGGCAGGCTGAAGCCTGCCCTACAAGTGAATTAATCAGGACTAAGAGCTCGCGATTGAATCTGACCCCAGCTTTCCCGAACAAAACGGGTAACTGAGAAGAGACCAGATATGAACAAAGAACAAATTATCCAATGTGGTGACGAGCTGTTCGAAGCGATGCAGCAGCTGCAAACCCTGCGTCCGTTCACCGAACGTTACGACGACATCACCATTGAAGACGCTTACAACATCTCCCTGCGCATGATCGAGCGTCGTGTAGAAGCGGGCGAAACCATCATCGGCAAGAAGATCGGTGTCACCTCTAAAGCGGTTCAGAACATGCTGAACGTGCACCAACCGGACTTCGGTTACCTGACGGATAAGATGGCGTACAGCCAGGGTCAGGAGATGCCGATCAGCGAGCAGCTGATCCAGCCAAAAGCAGAGGGCGAGATCGCCTTCATCCTGAAAAAAGACCTGATGGGTCCGGGTGTGACCAACGCTGATGTGTTGGCAGCCACCGATTGTGTGATCCCGTGTTTTGAAGTGGTCGATTCCCGTATCGAAAACTGGCAGATCAAGATCCAGGACACCGTGGCGGATAACGCATCCTGCGGTCTGTTCATCCTCGGCGACAAAGCAGTAGATCCACGCAAAGTGGACCTGGCGACCTGCGGCATGGTGGTCGAGAAGAACGGTTCCGTCATCTCCACCGGTGCGGGCGCAGCAGCACTGGGCAGCCCGGTGAACTGCGTGGCGTGGCTGGCCAATACCCTGGGTGAGTTCGGTATCCCACTGAAGGCGGGCGAAGTGATCCTGTCCGGTTCTCTGGTACCGCTGGAACCGGTTCAGGCCGGTGACCACATGAGTGTCAGCATCGGTGGCATCGGTTCTGCCTCCGTGCGCTTCGTATAACAGATAGACGCCAATGGAGGGTGTGAAAAAACGTAATGAGCGCAGGCTAGAGAAGGCAAAAAGACACGAAAAAGCGCATGTCAGTGTGCCCATTGGGTATTACTGGAGTAAATGAGCATTTTGAGTGGCTTTTAAACGCCCTATAGCCAAGTCGCAATAGTTTTTACACGCCTCCCAAGAGCGCCTATCGCCCCGCATGACTGTTAAAGGGTGAGAGAAGAATGAGCAAAAAATTAAAAGCGGCCATTATCGGCCCGGGTAACATCGGCACCGACCTGCTGATTAAGATGTTCCGCTCCGAGTGGATCGAACCTGTCTGGATGGTGGGCATCGACCCGGAATCCGACGGTCTGAAGCGCGCCAAGGAGATGGGCATCAAGACCACCGCTGAAGGGGTGGATGGTCTGCTGCCACATGTAATTGAAGACGACATCCGCGTAGCCTTCGATGCAACCTCTGCCTACGTACACGCTGAGAACAGCCGCAAGCTGAACGAGCAGGGTGTGATTATGGTCGACCTGACGCCCGCCGCGATTGGTCCCTACTGCGTGCCGCCGGTAAACCTGAAACAGCACGCCAAAGAACTGGAGATGAACGTCAACATGGTGACTTGTGGTGGCCAGGCGACCATCCCGATGGTGGCTGCTGTATCCCAGGTACAGCCAGTCGAGTACGGCGAGATCATCGCCACCGTATCCTCCCGTTCTGCAGGTCCGGGTACCCGTAAAAACATCGACGAATTTACCCGTACCACCGCCGGTGCGGTTGAGAAGGTGGGCGGTGCCGATAAGGGTAAGGCGATCATCATTATCAACCCGGCTGAGCCACCACTGATCATGCGCGACACCGTGCACTGTCTGACCAAAGATACTCCGGACGAAGCGGCGATCACCGAATCCGTGCACAACATGATCAAGGAAGTTCAGAAGTATGTACCGGGTTATCGCCTGGTAAACGGCCCTGTGTTTGACGGCAACCGTGTCTCCGTCTTCCTGGAAGTGGAAGGCCTGGGCGACTACCTGCCGAAGTACGCAGGTAACCTGGACATCATGACCGCAGCGGGTCTGCGCACCGCAGAGATGTTTGCTGAAGAAGCGGCAAACGGAACCATCACATTGCCAGCGCGCGGATAAGAATGCATTTCCCGTGACATCTCGTCGCCCTCGGAGCGGGCTGCTACAGAGCGAAGAACTGGTGTAGCAGCGGGCTCTGACCGCGACATTTACGGGAACATCGAGGGTTAAACGATGAATTTGAAAGACAAAAAAGTAGTACTCCACGATATGAGCCTGCGTGACGGTATGCACGCCAAACGTCACCAGATCACCGTGGACCAGATGGTGGATATCGCCACCGGTCTGGACGAAGCGGGCATGCCGCTGATCGAAGTCACTCATGGTGACGGTCTGGGTGGTACCTCTGTGAACTACGGTTTCCCGGCACACTCCGACGAGGAGTACCTGGGTGCAGTCATCCCTAAGATGAAAAACGCCAAAGTATCTGCGCTGCTGCTACCAGGTATCGGTACTGTTGATCACCTGCGCATGGCCAAAGATCTGGGCGTGAGCACCATCCGTGTTGCGACCCACTGTACTGAAGCGGACGTGTCCGAACAGCACATCGGTCTGGCAGCAAAGCTGGAGATGGACACCGTAGGTTTCCTGATGATGGCGCACATGGCAACGCCTGAGCAGATCATCGAGCAGGCCAAACTGATGGAATCCTACGGTGCTAACTGCATCTACTGCACCGACTCCGCCGGTTACATGCTGCCGGATGAAGTGACTCAAAAGATCGGTGCCCTGCGCTCCGAACTGAATCCGACCACCGAGATCGGTTTCCACGGCCACCACAATATGGGCATGGCGATCGCCAACTCCCTGGCGGCGGTTGAAGCCGGAGCAGTACGTATCGATGGCTCCGTAGCAGGCCTGGGTGCCGGTGCCGGTAACACACCACTGGAAGTATTCGTGGCTGTACTGGAACGCATGGGTGCAGACCACGGCATCGATCTGTACAAGATCATGGATGTAGCGGAAGACCGCGTTGTTCCGATGATGGACCAGCCAATCCGCGTAGACCGCGACGCACTGACCCTGGGTTACGCCGGCGTCTACTCCTCTTTCCTGCTGTTCGCCAAGCGCGCAGAAGCCAAATACGGCATTCAGGCGCGTGACCTGCTGGTAGAACTGGGCCGCCGCGGCACCGTGGGTGGTCAGGAAGACATGATTGAAGACCTGGCGCTGACCATGGCTAAAGAGAAAGGGCTGATCTGATGGGCAATCTGACTAAAGCACAAATCGAAGAACTGGCGATCCACTGCGAGAACGCCGAACTGGAAGCGTACGAGATCACCAAGATTACCGATGACTTCCCGAACATGACTTACGAAGACGCGTTTGATATCCAGTGGGAGATCCGCCGTCGTAAAGAAGCGCGCGGTAACAAGATCGTTGGTATGAAGATGGGCCTGACCTCCTGGGCGAAGATGTCACAGATGGGCGTTGAGCACCCATGTTATGGCTTCCTGGCGGATTACTTCTCCGTGCCGGAAGGTGGCGAGATCAAACACGACGAACTGATCCACCCGAAGATCGAAGCGGAACTGGCGTTTGTCACTAAAGCGCCGCTGAAAGGCCCGGGTGTACATATCGGTGATGTTTTGCGTGCTACCGACTTCGTGATGCCTGCGGTGGAAGTGATCGACTCCCGCTACAAGGACTTCAAGTTCGACCTGAAGAGTGTAATCGCGGACAACTCTTCCTCCTCCCGCTTTGTGACCGGTGGCCGTATGGCTGACGTTGCTGACCTGGACCTGAAAAACCTGGGTGTAGTGATGGAAGTGAACGGTGAAGTGGTTGAAGTGGGGGCGGGTGCAGCAGTGCTGGGTCACCCCGCGGCGTCTGTAGCGATGCTGGCGAATATGCTGGGCGAGCGTGGTGAAGAACTGCCAGCAGGCTCCTTCATCATGATCGGTGCGATCACAGCCGCGGTGCAGGTGAACAAGGGGGATTCCTTCTGCGTTCGCTATCAGGACCTGGGCACCATCAGCGGTAAGTTCGTTTAATCTGACCTGTAGCAGCGGGCTTTTATGCCCTGTAGGGTACCGGCGCGACATTTCAATGTTTGTGTCGCCCTCGGAGCGGGCTGCTACAAATGTGGAGAAACACTATGCCAATCGCACAGATCAACATGATGGAAGGTCGCACGAATGAGCAGAAGGAAGCGCTTATCGAGGAAGTGACCGCCGCGATTGTCCGGGCTCTGGATGCGCCGCCTGAGAGTGTACGTATCCTGATTAACGAGATGCCTAAACAGCATTTTGGGATAGCAGGACAATCTGCTCAGAAGCTGGGGCGATAGGCGGGAAATTAAGAAATTAAGGAAATAGCGCACTCTACTTTGGGGACCTTTGGGTCCTCATTTTTTTGGGAGGGGCACGTTCATAGAGTTAATAGACTGAAAAAATCAGCAGCACCGGAGCATCAAAATATACCTAAGTGCTAGATTACGGTTGTGGATAAATTGACCAGTTGGTCCATACTCAATCTCATGACTGTTGATACTTCGCTTGCATTTGATCCCGAAACAGCACTGGAAGCTGCGATGCACGCCTTCTGGAGCGACGGTTATGAAGCCTGCTCTATGCAGCGACTGCTTCAGGCCACCGGCTTGCCTGAAAGCAGTATCTACCAAACCTTCGGGGGACGACACGCCCTGTTTACCCGTTGCCTGCTGCTTTATCAAAAACGATCCGTTGCCCGCATGACAAATCTGCTGGAAGAAGCGCCGAGTGGCATGACGTTCCTGCGTAACGTTATGAGTGGTGTGCTGAATGACCGGATCGATAATGAAGTGCCCCGTGGCTGCTTTATGATGAACACCGCCAGCGAGCTGGGTCAAACCGATCCGGGGATTGCCAAAGTGGTCAACGACAGCCTGACTCGCTTCCGTGGCGTATTTCAGGAAGCGGTGGAACAGGCGCAGCGTGAAGGAGATATTCCTGCCGAACGTGACGCCGCTGAGTTGGCAGCTTATCTGGTGACCTGTATGGGAGGGTTACGTACGATGGTTAAAGCGGGTGCGGATGACAAACTGGTCAAAAGTACAGTTGAGATTATGCTGGGGGCGCTGCCCTGAATCTGGCTCTGATGCTGGCTTTGATAAAAGGGATTGAGGTGATCAATCCCTCTGTAGAGCGGTATGAGGAATAGTGTCAGCAGAGTTGATGCATCAAAGGATCAAATGCTTTGGCGCAGTGATTAGATAACTCTCTCGTTCCTTCATTCTTGCAAACCACGCCCGAAGATTTGCAAAGCGCTCCGGGATCTCCACTCCATACCCCTCTGCCAGCCCAAAGCGCGCCGTTAGCGCACACTCAGGTAACGAATAACTGTCTGCAAAAAACGTCTTATCCCCAAGCTGATCTGAAAGATGGCCAAGCGCAGCTTCAAACTGGGCGGTGCCACGCTCGATGCGTTCCATATCCCACTCTGCTTGTGGATTGCCCCGTTTCTCAAAGATCACCTCCCGCAGTCCAGCGCCGATCACTCCGTCACTGTATGCGTTGATCAGGCGTGCCTGCACACGAGCGTCCGGTTTTTTGGGTAGCAGTTGTCCTGTCAGATCCTGCAGATACTCCAGGATGACGTTGGATTCGTAGATCACCAGGTCATCCTGGACCAATACCGGTACGGTCTTGCGGGGTGTGAGAGCCTGCCATTGAGCGCGTGTGGCCAGATCGGCGGAGTCTATCCGCTCGACATCTAATCCCAGTTCGAAGAGGGCAAGACGTATCTTCCAGCAGAACGGGCATTCCGGTTTATCGTACAGACGGAGGTTAGACATGGAGAGACTCCTACTGGCTTTCTTATGGCGTAATGGGATCAGACGCGGGTCGCACGCAGTTCGCGTAGCTCGTCCAACACAAAGTCGATGCGGTCCTGTCCCCAGAAGATCTGGTCACCGATCACAAAAGTGGGCACACCGATTACACCCAGTTCAGTGGCTTCTTCAGCGTTCTTCTTCAGCTGTGCGCGGTAGTTCGTGGAGTCCAAAGCAGCTGCGAATTCACGCTTGTTCAGACCAATGTCTTCGGCTACTTCGAGCAGTACATCGATTTCGCCGATGTCCTTACCGTGCGCCCACTCCTGACACATCACTTCGACGATGTAAGGGCGCAGCATGCCTTGTTTTTCGGCAAAAAGTGAGCCGATACCCGCGAGTGTTGGATCGGTGGTGGCTGGTGGCGGTGTCAGTGGAATACCCATACGTTTGGCAAAGCGGGCGATATCCTGGCGGGCCAGCGGCATCTTGGTTTTTGCCCGGTCCGGTGGTGAACGCAGATCCCAGCTGCCGACAGGACGCCAGAGCAGGTTGGTGTTGAAGTCGTCTACCACCGGCCAGAGTGTTTTGCTGGCCAGGTAACAGTAAGGGCTGCGGAAATTAAAAAAGAGTTTGACGTCGACAGGTTGAGTCATCGTCCATTCCCCTTTGGCTTGGTTAGGACTAAAAAGCACAGGTATCCGGCAATGGGGGCCGGATACCTGGAATGGCATCCGTGGGCAGTTGCCACAGAGTGGATAGCTCTTAGCGTAACGCGTGTGCTATTTTTCGATAAATATCAAAACTGTCATATAACCTGTGAACTGAATTCATAGGTGGTGCTGGAGTGATTTCGGTGGATAAATTGAGTGAGATGCAGGTGTTTGTGGCGGCGGTGAAGTCGGGCAGCTTCTCCGCAGCCGGGCGCGAGCTTGAGCTTTCGCCGTCAGCGGTGAGCAAACTGATCTCGCGGATGGAATCCCGCTTGGGGGTTAGGTTGTTGAACCGTACCACCCGGACTTTAAGTCTTACCGAAGGCGGGCAGGTTTATTACCAGCGCTGCCTGGATATTTTGCAGGATGTGGAAGCGGCGGAAGATGCGTTGAGTGGATTTGGACAGATCCCCAAGGGGATCCTGCGTATCAACAGCTCGCCCGGGTTTGCCCGACAACAACTGCTGCCCCTGTTACCCGGATTCAAGAGCCGGTATCCGGAGATTGAGATCGAATTGCAGCTCAGTGGATTTTCTGTCGATCTAATCGGCGAGCGGATCGATGTGGCGATCCGTCTGGGCGAGCTGGAGGATACCAGCCTGATTGCCCGTAAGCTGGGAGAGAGTCAGCGACTGGTCTGTGCCAGCCCCGACTATCTAGAGCGTTTTGGTACACCGCAGACGCCCAATGAATTGGATCATCATCAGTGCCTACGACTGTCGACCAACGAGGCGTTTAACCGTTGGCGATTCTTCCGTGAAGGGCAAAGTGAGCTGGTAGAGGTCAGCCAAGGCTTTGTTACGGATAACGTCGAAGCGCTGTATGAGTATGCGTTGCTGGGCGGAGGCATCGTCCGGTTATCCAGCTTTATGGTGGGGGAGGCGATCGCATCGGGTTGTTTGGTTCCATTGCTGCAGGAGTATGAGATCGATAAACAGCAGATCCACCTGCTGTATGCCCACCGTCGTCACCTGCCAGCAAAAGTCCGAGTGTTTGTCGATTACCTGCTGGAGCAGTTCACGCCTATCCCACCCTGGCAGTAACACACTCAGATGAGAGCCGTATCCTCCATCTGAGTTCGTCATATTTTTAATGATTTGCTCAATAGCTTTATCGATTGATGATTTGATTAAGGCTTAAACGATTTGCTTGATGAAATCATTAAATCTCATTGCTCGAACCGTGAGGAGTTTCTTACGCGCGATCGTTCTCCGATATATCCTCAAAATCCTACCCCCGCTGTAACGCCCGCGTCGCGCGGTGTGTAGCTCTGTTTGGTAAAGGATTTCAAGAAATCTAGGAAACTGGCACGGCCGTTGCTCACACCAGCTTGAGGCGGTGTTTTTACACCCAATTCAAGACTTTTGGTGAAGTAAGCGATGACGTCAATAATTAAAAAAACATGCGTCGAGGCTGTGGACAGTTCTGTTGTTACTCCCCACGCTTCCCGCGCAAAATCTGTCAAAGGATCTCTGGCCGTAGCGCTATTGCCGTTGGCGCTAACCGGATGTGAAGCCCCTCTGAATCTGGAAGGGGTGGATAAAGAACTGGCCAAATCCGTTCGTCGTACCGATCAATTCCAGGCTGTTGCAGCCAACGATTCCACCGTCCTGGCGGTGGGCAGTGATGGCATTGTGCTAAGCAGCCCTCTCGATACCCTCAGCTGGAACCGTCAACTGATCCCATCCCAGCCAAGCCTGGTGGATGTGGAAACCTGCCCGGACCAAAGTTTCGTCGCTTTGGGGATGGATGGTCAGGTGTGGTTTGCCGATAACAAAGCCAGTAACTGGCGTGCTTCAGCCACCGGCACCCAGGAAAGTGTGCTCTCCCTGGCCTGTGGGCCAGACAACAGTGTGTGGGTAACCGCCAGCTTCTCAACCATCATCAGCTCGCGCGACAAGGGTGAAAGCTGGAATGAGATCACGCTGGAAGAGGATTCCCAACTGACCGATGTGAAGTTCATCAATGAGAACACCCTGATCATCGCCGGTGAGTTTGGGCTGGTGGTGAAAAGCACCGATGGCGGCGCGACCTGGTCAGCCCCTGAGTTCATGCCAAACGATTTCTACCCGCAGGGGATCCACTTTACCTCGGCCAATGAAGGCTGGGCCGCAGGCCTGAGTGGTCAGATCCTGCATACCACCGATGGTGGTGTCAGCTGGCAGCGCCAGGAAACCCCTACCGAATCACCTCTCTACAGCTTCCACGCCCTGGGCGAGCGTCTGTTTGTAACCGGCGATCACGGCAACGTGCTTGAGCTGAATGGCAACGGCTGGAAGCGAATCGAATCCCCGAAGATCCCAGTGTATCTGCGTGATGCACAGGCGCTAAGTGAGAAGCAGCTGCTGGTCGCTGGCGGTTGGGGCTCGCTGTTCACTGTAGACGTCAAATAATAACAACAGGTTTTACCCATCATGGATAAAAAATCCGCAGACGCCCACAAGGCGACGCACTTTCTACACAGCCTGGATGAGTCGGTGTTTCGTCACCCGAAACTGATCCTGAGTGTGATTCTAGCGATCACACTGTTCTTCGCGTACCAGATTCCCAGCGTGAAGATGTACTCCGACTTTGCGGACCTGTTGCCGCAGAGCCATCCCTATATCGAGCTGCATAACGAGATCAAGGAGTCCTTCGGTGGTGCCAACGTGATCATCGTGGGGGTCGAGGTGGAGGAGGGCGACATCTTCAGCAATGAAGCGTTGGCCAAAATCCATCGCATCACCTTGGCGGTGGACAGTTTGCCGGGCATCAACCACAACCTGGTGGCCAGTGTCACCCACCGCAACTCGCGTAAGGTGTGGATGACTCCGGAGGGCAACGTGAACTCCAAGTCCTACTACGACCCACAAGGTGGTGAGATGGATGCGGAGACTTTGGCCCAGATGCGCAGTGACGTGGTGGCCGATCCACGTGTGTACGGCCCGCTGGTGTCGCCTGACATGAAGATGGCGCTGGTGAAGGCGCAGCTCAACGAAGGTCAGCTGGACTACGAGAAAACCTTCAACGAGATCCAGAAGATGCGCGCCGATGAGGCCGCTGCCGGTATCAAGATCCACGTAACCGGTCAGCCGATGCTGGTGGGTTGGGCGTACCAGTACCTGGTCCAGATCATCGAGATCTTCCTGTTTACCGCGCTGATCATGATCTCCCTGCTGGTGTTCTACTTCCGCAAGGCATACGGCGTGCTGATTCCACTGGGTGCGGTGATTGTCTCCTCTATCTGGGGGATCGGCATCATCTCCCTGTTTGGCTACAACCTGGACCCGCTGGGTCTGGTAATCCCGTTCCTGATCTCGGCGCGCGCCATGTCACACGGTATCCAGATCGTGGAGCGTTACTATCTGGAACTGAATGACCACTCTGACCACCATCTGGCGGCACGGCTGACCTTCGAGAACCTGTTCCGTCCCGGCAGCCTGGGTGTGGTCTCCGACGCCATCGGTCTGCTGCTGATCGCCATCGGTTCCATTCCGCTCAACACCAAGCTGGCTCATTACGCTTCCCTGTGGGCGCTGACCATCATCATCACTGTGCTGCTGGCAGTACCGCTGCTGTTGTCGATCCTGCCAAAACCGAAAAAACACGACATCAAACACAATATCTTCCGCAACGTGGGGTACGCCTGCGCGGGCATTATCAGCGGCGAACGTGCGGCTAAGAATGCACTGTTCTTCGCAGCATTCCTGCTGGCGGGTGGCTGGTACTTCAGTTCCAAGGTGGTGATCGGTGAGTCTGAGCCGGGCAGTCCGATCCTCTATCAGGATCACGACTACAACATCAGCTCCAAGGCGGTCAACGACAGCTTCCCAGGATCGGAAGAACTCTACATCGTCGCGGAGACTGACGAGAAGGGCGGCATCAAGCGCCCTGAAGTATTGAAAGCGCTGGCGGATCTGCAGGCTCACATGCTGCTTGATCCGGAGGTGGGTGGTTCCAAAGGTGTACCTGATCTGGTGAAGCAGGTGAACCGTCTGCTGCACAACGACGATCCGCGCTGGGCGCAGATCCCGAATGATGAAATGTACGTGGGGGGACTGATGTTCACCTACATGATGTCCAGTCCGATCCCGGGTGCATTGAAAGAGTTTGTGGATACTGACGAGCGCATCGCCAACCTGGTGTTCTACTACAAGGATCACCAGGGCGAGACCATCCGTCGCGCCATCCATACCGCCAAGCAGTGGATTGAAGAGCACGGCAACGATGTGGAAGGCCTGACCATCCGTCTGGCGGGTGGCACCATCGGTGTGACCGCATCTATGAACGAAGCGGCTTACGAGACCAACCTCTGGGTACTGCCGCTGGTATTCATCCTGATCTTCGCCATGGTGATGTTCTTCTACCAGTCCCTGATGGCAGGCACCATGATGTTCATGGCGATGCTGTTCGCCACCACTCTGACCTACGCCTACATGGGCGTGACCGAGATGGGCATAAACATCAACACCGTACCGATCATCGCCGTAGGGGTGGGGGTTGGTATCGACTACTCCATCTACATGATGGACCGCATCCGCGCCGAGATGGTCGCACTGAAAGACCTGAGTGCTGCCGTGAAACGTGCCATCAGCACCACGGGCCTCGCCATCAGCTTCACCGCGATCACCCTGATCGCCGGCATCGTGATGTGGGTAATCCTATCTGACCTGCGCTTCCAGTCCGACGCGGCCCTGCTGCTGATCGTCATGGTTCTGCTTAACGGTGCGGCGGCGATGCTGCTGGTGCCGAGCTGGGTGCTGGTCTTCAAGCCGAAGTTTATCTGCGAAGCCTATGCGGACGAGGACGGCATCATCCATGCCTGATCGGTGCAGAGGAGTTCAAACACTGAAGTGACCAATAATCCGAAGGGGTTAAGAATAATGACAAAAACAATAACAACAAGCGCCAGTCGACTGGCCCTGGCGGTAGCCACGGCCACGGCGGCAATGGCTGCGCCCGCTGTCTCAGCAACAGAAACCGAAGTGGCCGGTTTTGTGGAAAATGCGACCTACTACCGTGAAACACGGGGTCTGTCCAAGTTCCGCAATACCGCGCAGCTGGAGTTCAGCCGCCCATTAAACGGCGGCGGTTTCTGGAACGAAGCCTCCGTACACGGCACCCTGCGTGCAACGTACGACGGTGTGTACGACCTGAACGACGATGAGTTTGGTGCCAACGCCGGTGGTTCTATCCAGTTGCAGGACACTGGTTCCACGGTAGCGGCTGACTTTGTTCCTCATGGTGGCGGTATTGTGCTGCCACAGGGGGACTTCGATTCCGTTAACGCCAACCCCAATGAAGGCTTGATCTTCCTGGGACAGGGGCTGCATCCCCAGGGCGGCGGCGTAGCCTTTGGTGTGCCGGTACGTCCGTGTGACGTGGACAGCCGTGGTTGTATCGACGATTACCTGGATGCGGATGAGAGCGATCTGAAGCACCCGGAGTTCAACGACCGTCTCGACTTCCTGCGTGAGCTGTACGTTGACGCCACGCACGATTACGCCAACGGTGACCAGCTGAACATTCGCCTGGGTCGTCAACAGGTCGTATGGGGCCGCACCGACCTGTTCCGTGTACTGGACGTGATCAACCCGGTGGATTACAGCCGTCACAACATCTACGACGAGCTGGAAGATATCCGAATCCCTATGTGGATGGTGCAGGCTGAGTGGCGTATGGGTCCAACCGGTCCGTTCCAGGATCTGAACCTGTCCACCGTGTGGAACTTCGATAAGTTCCGTCCACACAACCTGGGTAGCTGTTCCGGTGCTTACAACATCATGGATGCGTCCTGCTTCTTCCGTGGCATGAAAAACCTGTGGGATAACGGTGGTACCGTGGCCAACTTCGCAGGCCTGGATGCAGACGGCATGACGGCAACCGATTTTGCACCAAATACCATCGGTATCCGTGACGCAGACCTGCCCAGCTGGAGCCTGAGCAACACCCAGCTGGGCATGAAACTGGAAGGTGTGTACAACGACCTGACCTTCTCCCTGAACGCGTTGACCTTCCGCTCCCAACTGCCTTCCCTGCGTGGTGGTATTCCGGCGGATAACGCGTTTACTGCGGCGGTTGAGTCCCAGCCGTTTGATCACTTGATCGCCTTCGATATCCACTTCCCACGGGTGAACCTGGTGGGTGGCTCCCTCGACTATTACGCCGAAAGCCTGGATACCGTATTCCGCGTGGAAGCGGCGTATACCCAGGGTGAGGAGTTTGCCGACACCATCAGCAAACGCCTGTTCTCGGAATCCGATGTATTCCGTTACGTCGTGGGCGCGGATAAAAACGTCTTTATTCCTTTCCTGAACCGTAATCGTGCGTTCCTGTTCTCCGGTCAGATCTTCGGTCAGCACCTGCTGGACCACCGTCAGGAGATTACCGAAGCGCAGGCGGCGGGCGCACCGGGCTTCGAGCAACGCGGTTTTGCTGATTGGGCAAGCAACCACATCGCCACCCTGCTGGTTAAGGGCTGGTGGATGAACGACCGTTTGAGCCCACAGATCATCATGGCCCACGACTTCCGTGGCGGCGCTACTGTCGCAGCCCCGTCGGTTGAGTGGCTGATCGATGACAACTGGAAGCTGGTGGCGGGTGCCAACATCAAGTTTGGTGACGGTGCGCAGACGGCTGATGACTGCCGTACCTGTAACCCGTTTGGACCAGCGACTGCGACCCCGTTCCATCCAGATGCCAACGTATCCGGCTCTCAGGGGCTGGTTGGTTTTGAACCACTGGGGCGTTTTCGTTCCGGTCCGATCGGTATGGCCTCCGAAGAGGATGAGTACCAGATCACACTGCAGTACCGCTTCTAAGTCTGACAATAAGAAAGGTAATACACATGTTTAAACACGCTTTGATCTCAGCTGCAGTGGCTGCAACTGTATCGGTTTCAGCTCAGGCCGCTCAGGTGTCCGAAGAGCTGATTCAGCAATCCTTTTTCCCATACACCAACGGAGCGCCAAAAGCGGACGGGATCTCTCCGGGTATGGTGGTGAACGCAGGCAACGTAGAGACCTTTAAGGACTACCTCGACCCGGCAATGTACCGCTTTGTGAAAAACGGCGACTACGAAATCAAGGTGGGTGAGACGACCTCCTTTGATCTGCATAAGTCCTATATTGATGCGACCCGTAAGTACTCAGGTGATGTGGTACTGGGTGATAAACCAGGTGTGATCACCGGTTCTGTGGCTGGTCGTCCGTTCCTGGAGGAGCCAGCCATGGATGATCCTCGTGCTGGCGAGAAGCTGGCCTGGAACTACAAGTACGGCTACAACTGGGGGGATTCTGCGGCGATCTACCCGTTCTACTGGAAGTACCGCAACATGGAGAGTGGCAAGGTTGAGCGTACCATCAAGTTCAACTTCCACTTCCTGAACTTCACCCACCGTACCTCCCAGGAGCCGTACCCGGCCCTGACGCCAAACCCGTCCAACCTGTTCCGTGGCATCTACGTACAGGTGCTGGAGCCGTTTGACGTGAAGAACACCCAACTGTTGATTCAGCGTTACGAAGACGACCTGAAGCGCGATAACGCCTACCTCTATCTGGGCTTCCAGCGTCGTGTACGCCGTCTGTCCACCGGCCAGGTGACCGATGCCTTCCTCGGCTCCGACATCATGATCGAGGACTTCGAAGGCTATAACGGCCGCATCAGTGATATGAACTGGACCTATAAAGGTACCAAGACCATGTTGCTGCCGATGTACAACCACAACGACATGGAGCTGGATGCGGAAACCCACAAGGATGACGAAGGCTATCAGGTTGTGGCGTTCGGCGGAAAAGGTGGCTGTTTCCCGAATATCACCTGGCAGTTGCGTAAGGTGTACGTTGTAGAGTCTGATCCGGTGGATCCAAACCATCCGATCAGCAAGCGTCAGCACTTTATCGATGCCCAGACCTTCACCATTCCACGTAACATCACCTATGACCGTAAGGGGGATATGTGGAAGAGCTGGCTGATCGGCCAGTCCCATCCTGATCATCACCTGCCGAAGAACAAAGGCACCGGTGTATCGATCGACGATGCGTTCTCCATGGTGGATATGCAGGCGAACCACTGTACAACCGGTCAGTTTAAAGGTCAGGTTGACCCTAAGCTGAACCCGGCGAAGAAATTCACCGTACAGAACCTGCGCGCTTCCGGTCGTTAATCCGACAAGGAACCTGCGAATAAGGCCGATACTTTCTCTGCGGTCGATAAAACAGCTTAATGCGCGAAAGGGAGCGCAGTGGAATGACGAGTCCTTTCCAAGCTTCCTGACAAAGCAGAAAGCTGTTTTAGCGCCCGCCCTTCGGGGCATTCAGAGCAATCCGATCTCTACGTTAGTGATTTTCGCCAGGCAACCAGCATGGCTGTAATCACTGCCTTGATCTCGAATCGCTCTGAATGCCAGAGGCGTTTCGGACTTGTTCGTAGGTTCCTCAATGTACTAGTAACTCTCATTCAGCCCGGACTCAGTCCGGGCTTTTTTATGGTTCATTGTCAGATAGCGTGGGACAGAGAAATCAACTCGGTTGTAGGTTGGTCATCGCGGAGTGATGCCAAACAGTCGACCCCAAATTGCCCCGTATCTGTTGGGCTTCGCGTTGCGAAGGCCAACCTACGCTTTTTATGGCCTATTCGCTGTTATTCCCAATACGGTGGTAAACAGTGAGTTTCGTTATTACTGCTTGCGTGGGACAAAATACCCGTTAGGATTAGCCCCACCTTCTGTTCCGGAATTCCCATGTCTGCCAAACCCGATCTGCTGCAAGATGAGATTCAGCCTTTATTGGTGCGAATGACCGTACCCATGATGATGGGGATCGTCAGCCTGATGCTGTTTAACCTGGCAGATATCTATTTTGTGGGTAAATTGGGCACTGAACCGCTGGCGGCACTGGGCTTTACCTTCCCGGTCACCTTTTCCATTACCAGCCTGGCGATCGGGTTGGGGATCGGTACATCGGCCACCTTGGCGCGTCTGATCGGCTCGGGTGACCATCAGAAAGCCAGTTCGCTCTCTACCGATAATCTGCTCAGCACCGCCTGCCTGACGTTGCTGATCGCATTGGGCTGTCAGCTGATCATCGAGCCACTGTTTCGCCTGATGGGCGCGTCGGAAAAACTGCTGCCCTATATCAACTCCTATATGTCGGTATGGTTCTGGGGTTCGGTATTCCTGGTGGTGAATATGGTGAGCAACGCCTGTATGCGCGCCAGCGGTGATACCAAAACACCGGCCAAGATTATGGCGCTCTCTTCAGCGATGAATATGGTGTTGGACCCGCTGTTGATCTTTGGTTGGGGCCCCGTACCTGCCATGGGCGTGCAGGGTGCAGCGATTGCCAGTGTCATCGCCTGGGGTATTACCTGTGCGATTGTGCTGCATATCCTGTATCACCGTCGTGGCCTGCTGATCCTGCAATCGATCGATCTGGTGCGCATCTGGCAGCACTGGAGTGCCGTGATGAAGATTGGTCTGCCTGCCGCGCTCTCCAACATGATGACGCCGGTGGCAAACGGTGTCTTGACCGCCATGGTAGCAACCTACGGTGCAGAAGCCGTGGCTGCATTTGGTGTGGGTAACCGTTTGGAATCCCTCTCCCTGCTGGCTTGTCTGGCGTTGTCGATGACCCTGCCGCCGTTTATCAGTCAGAACTTTGGGGCGGCTCAAACCGAGCGTGTTGTGCGTGCGTATCGCATTGCAATTCGTTTTGCACTGATCTGGCAGGCGCTGATCTATATTGGATTGTGCCTGACGTCTGATTATGTGGCTGCGGTGTTCAGCGACAATGCCGATGTCCAGTCCTGGATCGGCATCTGGATACTGATCGTACCGGTGGGCTTTGGCTTCCAGGCTGCCACCTTCCTCACCGCATCCAGCTTCAACGCATTGCACCAGCCGATGCGGGCCATGCGTATCAGTATTACCCGCCTGTTCGTCTTCTACGTGCCGTTGGGTTGGTTAGGCAGTGAGCTGTATGGCTTGCAGGGCATGTTTGGTGGTCTGGTGATCGCCAATGCACTGACCGCATTGACCGCCTGGTTCTGGATGCGTCGTCATCTGGCTCGTCTGCAAAACGAAGCACAAGTGAAGTACGGTGCTTAAACCTTTCGCTTCTGTAATTTCCACTTCATATAACCCCTATAAGCTGTCGGCAAATTAATTCAACCAAAGTCATATTATTTCTTGTACAAGCTGATATTATGATCGGAAGCAAGTCAGGGAATTTGACACAGAATAAGAATTACAAAGCCCAGTAAACTCACGATAAATTACTAAAAAGGGGATGTGAGTATGAGTCAGAAGATTGCTCTTGTAACAGGCGGTACCGGTGGTTTGGGTACTTTTATCTGCCGTTCATTGGTTGATTCCGGTTTTAAAGTAGTAGCGGGATACAACAGTGGCGGTAACCATGATAAAGCTAAAGCCTGGCAGGCAGAGCAGAAGGAAGCAGGGTACGATATCTTGGTCGCTTATGGTGATGTAACTGATGCGGAATCCTGCGCTCAGTGTATCGCGACCGTACAAGAAGTCGCTGGTGGCACTGTTGATGTGCTGATCAATAATGCGGGTATCACCCGTGATGGACAGTTCAAGAAAATGAGCTGGGAACAGTGGGATGAAGTTCTGAGTGCAAACCTAGACTCCATGTTCCACATGACACGTCTGGTCATCAACCCAATGATCGAAAAGGGTTGGGGTCGTGTTATCAATATCTCCTCCGTAAACGCCCAGAAAGGCCAGTTCGGCCAGTGTAACTACTCCGCCGCTAAAGCAGGTATCCATGGCTTCACCAAAGCCCTGGCGCAGGAAGTTGCAGCGAAAGGCGTGACTGTTAACACCGTATCTCCAGGTTATGTGATGACTCCGATGGTTGCGAAGATCGACGAAGCAATCCAGGAGAAAATCTGCAAAACCATTCCAGTGGGCCGTTTCGGTACACCGGAGGAGATTGGTCGTATTGTAAGCTTCCTGGCTGAAGCTGAATCCGGCTACATCACCGGTGCTGACATGTCCATCAACGGTGGTCTGCACATGCACTAATCATCAGATTAGCTGCACAATAAAAAACCCGCTTCGGCGGGTTTTTTATTGTTTATTGTCAGATGGATTTGAACCGATAAAGCGACTAGCTTGTAGGTTGGTCTTCGCAACGCGAAGCCCAGCAGTTAAGGGGCCTGCTTGAGTCGATTTGTTGGGCATCGCTCCGCGATGGCCAACCTACGCTTTTTACTGGCGGTAGTTTGGGAAGGATTAAAGCAGGTTGTTTAGCAGCTTTTCGAAACGCTGTACCAGAGCAGGGTAGTGGTTGCTGAACGGCACACAAAGCCATTCGCAACGCAGTGCTTTTACCGCTTTCAGGTTCAGGGCCTCTTCCTGCTGTGCCAGCGCTTGCTGCAGGCGTTGCATCTGGTATTCCATACGCAGGGCCTGGTCTTCATCCGGTGATGGTTGACCCAGCGCGATCTCCAGACGAATACAGAGCTGGCGCAGGCGAGATTCCTGTTCGGTCAGACAGTTGTGCAAAGCATCGCCGTCCTGTTCTGCCAGTGACACCAGGGTTTGCAGGCGATTTTCCATCGCATCGTGGAATTTCGTCGGCAGCTGGATGTTATCCATCCAGGCGTCGTACACCGCGCCCAGTGTTTCTTCATGTCCGCCTTCCAGCAGTGCCATCTCCAGCTGATCACACAGAATCGCTTTGCGCTGCAGTGCTTTCACCTGGTCGTCGACCATGGAAAGCAGAGCGCTGCGCTGGTCTTCCAGTGCATCCTGAAGTTCCTGGAACTCCTGAGCCAGCTCGTCAGAAAGCTGCTCTTCCAGCTCGTTGTAGATTGCGTCGGCTTCATCCAGCAGGGATTCCAGTGCGCGCAGGCCGATGAACTGTGACAGTGCATCTTCCATCTCGTCACAGATCTTATCCACCTGCAGGGAGGCGCTGGATTTCAGTTCGGATTGCTCGCGACGTACCTGGTGGAAACGGTCAAACACGTCGTTGCAAAGTTCGCGGAACTGCTGCCAAAGTTGCTGTTCTTTGTTGCGGAAGGTTGGGCCGATCTCTTTCCAGCGTACCTGGATCTCCTTCACCTCATCGGTGGCGGTGCTCAGGTCATCCTGTTCCAGCAGAGCCTGGACTTCCTCGATCAGGCGACGCTTCAGTTCAGCGTTCTCCTGGCGGTAAGCTTTAAGCGGGTTTTCCAGCTGGGCCAACAACTCGTTAAAACGGGTTTGGGCTTTCTTACCCGGGCTGCGGTCTACCGGGCTGTGTTCGCGCCATTCACGTTTTGCCTGTTTCAGTAGGCCATCCAGTTCCTTCCAGTTGACGTCATCCCAGTTTATCGCGTCCAGGTAGGTCTGCAACTGATCACATAGCTTGTGGCGGTTAAGCAGATTTTTCTCGCGCAGCTCCTTCTGGTTGTTGAAGTACTGCTCACATGGTTTGTAGGCTTCGTCAGCAGCCTGCTTGAAGCGCTTCCAAATGCGGTGGGAGTGAACCGGATCAGTGGAGTCCAGCAGTTTCCATTGCTGCTGCAGTTCACGAATCTTGTTCGCCAACTGCTGGGGTTCCACGCCACTGTTGATCAGGGCTTCCATCTGTTCACACAAGGTTTCTTTCTTTGGACTGACGGCAAACCCACGCCACTCCTGCATCTCCTGAACCTGCGCGGTCAACTGACGGAACTGGCGCTCCAGTGCTTTTGGACAGCTGTTGCCCAGGCGCTGGTGGGTTTGTTCCGCCTGTTTCTGCAGACGGTCGGCATCCTTACTCAGGCCTTGTGCGATCACCTCTTCGAGTTGAGCGAGCAGTGCTTCAAAGGCCTTAAACTCAGACTGGCTTTGCTGTTTCAGCTGTTTCAGGTTCTGCTCAAGTGCGCGGCGGCTTTTTTCCAGTGCACGCACCGCGGCTGCTTTGTTATCTGCAGACGGCCAGTTGATGTCGCTGGTTTTACTGCGACACTGCTTAATCAGTTTCTCCAGCTGAGCCGTACTCAATGTGTCGGCGTCGGATGCTTTCTGGACCAGTTGCTGGATGGTGTTTGCGTCGCTGATCAGTATCTCGGTTGCGGCGAGCAGCTTCCCGCAACGCTCATACTCACGCTGATAGCGCTTCTGTAATTCCGGAGTGGTCTCTTCCAGATCTTCCCAGCGGCGTTTCAGCAGGCCAAGAACCTGTGTGTTCACCACATCAGGCTGTTCACTCTGGGCTGCATTCTGTACCAGTTCGGAGGCAAAACGGCGCAGCTCTTCAATAACTGCTTTCTGTTCTGCTTCCAAGCGAGCTGCTTGCTCTGCTGCCAGACGTTGCGCTTCCTGTTCGGCCAATACTTGGCGCTGGCGCTCTTCTGCGACGCTGAACGATGCGCTGGCGCGGCTGATCTGGTCGTCGTTGGCGCTATCGACGCTCTGTTCCCACTGCTGCTTCAGCGCATTCAGTTTGGCACCGTATTGTGGGAAGTATTCGCCGTTGGCCAGTTGTTCAATAGATGAGCACAGTTCTTCGCAGCGCTGTTGCTGGGCGAGCATCTCCTGCTCGGCCTGTTGCAATTCGGCCTGGGTGTTGCGCAGGATACGGCTGACGGTTTTGTCGCGGCCGAGGGTTTCCTTGATCAGCGCGTCAATCAGTTCGCCGTCACGCATCTTTTCCGCAGCCTGGCGACGCAGCTGAGCTAAAGAGCCTGAACGGATAATGGTAGCCAGGGCGTGCTGATCGGTGATTTTGCCCAGCGCGTGGCTCTGCAGGGCCTGATCTGACGATTTCAGAACCACATGGGTGAGCAGATTAGGCGAGTCCAGCTGATCCAGTGCGGCACGACGTTGCTCTATCGGCGCCACGTGTTGGTCCACGATCAGACAGCAGATACGATCCAGCGCCGAGCGGCGGATCATCTCGTTCTGCTCTTTACGGGCAATCTCGGTCAGCAGTGACAGATTATTGAGTCGGGAAGTGGCGGCCTGACGCACGTTCTGGTCAGGATCCGTCTGGGCTAACTGCTCCAGAATCTGGTTCGAATCGGGGGCGTCATGGCTGATCTCTTCGACAGCACGCAGGCGTACTTCCGCTTTTTGATTTTGCCATTTGGGTTTAAAAAATCTGAACAACATTCAATCCCGGTCCCGAAATTACAAAGTAACCCGACGTTCGTATAAACACTTGGGGGAGGCTATTCTAGCGCAGAAAAGTCACAGGAACAGGCTTGACATTCAATTATTATGAATTGATGAAACTGTTGGAAAAACCACAGTTTTTGCCTTGATTAATGTCAGCCGGTGAGTGCGGATCTGTCCGTCGTTGAACAGATCCTGTACTGCAGAAAGAGCTTACTTAATTGTTACTTCCACGTCGCCGTCGACGTAATACCACTGTCCGTCTTCACAGCGGAAATTGGAGCGTTCGTACAGCACGCCGCTTTGGTCGTCTGCTTCAAATGATGCCTTGAACTCAACCGTGCCGGATGTATCACCTTTGGCGCCCTGCTCGGTAGAGAGGATCTCAAGGCCGACCCAGTTGGTGCATTTCACCTGTTCGGTCAGAATCTCTGCGTCTTCCGGGTTACGGTTTTCCGGTGCGGTGGTGGCAATCAGGTAATCCACTGCGCCCAGAGAGAACGCCGTATAGCGCGAGCGCATCAACGCCTCAGCGGTTGGCGCGGGCTTATGGCCTTCAATGGCAGGCTCGCAGCAGAAGCTGAAGGGTTTGCCTGAGCTACAAGGACAGGCTCGAGTGAGGTCGTGGTCATGCAACATACGGATGATCCCTCCATGAACTGTGAGGTATTATATCGCCTGTGTAATCCAGTTCCATACACCAAAAGGATATTTACCCGTGAGTGCGAAGCTGACTTTTTTCTGGCACGACTATGAAACCTCCGGCGCTGATCCACGGCGCGACCGTCCGATGCAGTTTGCCGGCATTCGTACTGACGAGGACCTGAATATTATCGATGAGCCGGTGATGTTCTACTGCCGTCCATCCGATGACCTGTTACCGCACCCGGATGCCTGCTTGATTACCGGCATTACCCCGCAGAAAGCGCTGGACGAAGGCTTGTGTGAAGCGGAGTTTATCCGTGAAATCCATGCGGAACTGGCAAAGCCCGGTACCTGCGGCGTGGGATACAACAGCCTGCGTTTTGATGACGAAGTCACACGTAACACCCTCTACCGTAACTTCTACGATCCTTACGCCCGCGAGTGGCAGAACGGTTGCTCCCGCTGGGACATCATCGACATGCTGCGTCTGACCCGCGCGCTGCGCCCGGAGGGCATTAACTGGCCAACCTACGAAGACGGCAGCCCAAGTCTGCGGCTGGAAGACCTGACCAAGGCCAACAATATCGACCACGGTGCGGCGCACGATGCGCTGTCAGACGTGTACGCCACCATCGGGATGGCGAAACTGGTACGTGAGAAACAGCCGAAGCTGTACCAATTTGTGCTGGAGAACCGCAGCAAACAGGCGATCCAGGCCAAGCTGGATGTGGTCAGCATGAAACCGGTGTTGCATGTCTCCTCCCGTTATCCGGTGGAGTATGGAAACCTGGCAGTGATCGCACCGATCGGTACCCATCCGGTCAATAAAAATGCGGTGCTGGCCTGGGACCTGCGCTTTGATCCGACCCCATTGATGCAGCTGTCAGCGGCGGATCTCCAGCGTTTGATGTACACCAGACGTGAGGATCTGGATGAATCTGATCCGACCATCGCATTGAAGCAGATCCACACCAACAAATGCCCAATCATCGCGCCGGCAGGCATGCTGAACACCGAAGAGGCACAGCGTTTGTCGATTGACGGTGATACTTGCCGTA
>NZ_CAXRBQ010000050.1:0-7625 GCF_964228735.1 Pontibacterium sp.
ATCATGCCCTTTGGGTACCGAGGGCTACTTTGTTAAGGGAGGAAGTCCCTTACAGATTAATCACCACCGATTTCACCTCGGTATAGTGCTCCAGCACCTCACGGCCCATCTCACGGCCCAGACCAGACTGCTTAAAGCCACCAAACGGCAGAGACGGATCCAGCGCGGTATGGCAGTTCACCCAGACAGACCCGGACTTGATACGTGGGATCATGCGGTGTACTTCCAACAGGTTGTTGGACCAGATGCTGGCACCCAAACCATACTGGCTGTCGTTAGCAATACGGAGCGCTGCGTCCATATCATCAAACGGCATCGCCACCAGTACTGGACCAAAGCTCTCTTCACGGGTCACCGCAGACTGTTGATCAACATCCACCAGTACCGTTGGCTTCACAAAGTAACCTTCGCCGTCATAGGCGGTGCCACCAACCGTTGCACGGGCACCGGACTCCAGTCCCTGATTGATGTAACCCTGCACACGCTCCTGTTGACGGGCAGACACCAGCGGGCCCATTTGCGCATTGGCATCCAGGCCGTGGCCCAGTGGTAGGCTGGCAGCGATATCGCTCACATCGGCCACCACACGGTCAAAGTGTTTCTTGTGTACATAGAGACGGGAGCCAGCACAGCACACCTGGCCGTGGTTGAAGAAGATCGCATTGGCAGCACCCTGAGCGGCAACGGCCAGATCCGCATCCGGCATTACGATAGTAGGGGATTTACCACCCAGCTCCAGCGTTACGCGGGTCATGGAATCCATCGCGGCTTTACCGATCAGCTTGCCCACCTCTGTGGAACCGGTGAACGTCAGTTTATCGACATCCGGATGGGCGGAGAGGGCGGCACCCGCTTCGTGGCCTTCACCGGTCACGATATTCACTACACCCGCCGGATAACCCGCTTCCAGTACCAATTCACCCAGCTTCAATGCGGTGAGCGGGGTTTCCTCCGCAGGTTTCAACACCACGGTGCAGCCGGTTGCCAAAGCAGGGCCCAATTTCCAACACGCCAGCAGTAGCGGGAAGTTCCAGGCGACGATAGCACCTACAACGCCTACGGCTTCACGCGCCGTATAGGCGAAGGTTTCGGCACCCGGCATAAATGGCAGGCTTGGATTTACAGTCTGACCTTCAATCTTGGTTGCCCAACCCGCCATGTAACGCAGGAAGTCAGTGGCCAGACGGATATCGACCGCCTGGGCGATCCCTTTGCTTTTACCGTTATCGATCGACTCGATTTCCGCCAAAAGCTCAGCGTTCTGTTCAATCAGATCCGCCAGACGCCACAGCAGACGTTCACGATCACCGGGTTTCAATCGGGACCATTCAGAATCATCAAATGTCCGGCGGGCCGCCGCTACTGCCTGATCAATGTCCGCCTTATTACCTGCGGGTACTTTAGTGATGACTTTTCCAGTTGCCGGGTTATATACGTCAAGCGTGCGACCGGATGCGGCCAAACTGCGCTCGGCGCCGATGAACAGCTTATGTTCCTGGTTAATAAACGCGGTTGTGTCCGCCATCGCTGCATCAGAGTAATTCATGGTTAAACCTTCTTGTTTTTGTTTTGGCAATGTCAATCAGCTAGCGCAATCCTTGTGCCAATCACAACAAAAACAGGTAACCATCTGTTTTTATTGACCTTTTAAAATTTTACGCAAAATTCAACCGGAGCAAGGATGTGTCACATTCTGAGACGGAGTGTAAAAAAACGAGTCATTCCAGATGTTAGGCATTTCTTTGAAATGGCTAACCTACATTCGTCTACCCCTCGTAGGTTGGCCATCGCAACGCGATGCCCAACTTCTCAAAAGCATCCAGATAAGTTTGCACTGTTCGTGTGTCTCAACTTTGGACAGGCTGTCTTGTTCTGCGACAGTGTTCAGCGCGATACGGGTATTCCCGAAACCACCAATTTTGTACTTAACTATCTGTAATAAAAGGAAATTCATTTTTTGGCACGGGCTTCGCTACGTGTAAGGACAGGTTAGATGCACCGGTGATGTTGGTATTGCCGGACAACAAAAACAAAAGGAGGTCTGGCCTTGAACACAATAATAAGAAGTCCGTTGGCGTTTGCGATCAGTGCTGCGCTGGCAACCACCGCGTTACCTGCTTCGGCTCAAGAGGACGCAGTAAAAATCGTGCAAAGCAAATGCCTTGCTTGTCACACCCAAGAGAACGAATCAGCTCCGCAATGGAGTCGTATCAGCCACCAGCGTAAAACACCGGAAGGTTGGCTGATGACCATCGGTCGTATGCAGATGATGCATGGCCTGCAAATCAGCGATGAGGATCGCGCCACCATCGTAAAGTACCTGGCGGACCGTCAAGGTCTAGCGCCAGAAGAAACTGCTGACTACCGCTATGCCATGGAGCGCCGTCTGGACACCATGGAAGCCTTCGATGATTCCTTCTTTGAAGAGATGTGTGCACGTTGCCATTCAGGTGCCCGTGTCGGCCTGCAACGCCGCCCGGCAGAAGAGTGGGAACATCTGGTGCATTTCCACCTGGGCCAGTGGCCATCCACCGAGTATCAGGCACTGGCGCGCGACCGTGACTGGTTCCCGATGGCGATCAACGACATGGTTCCAAAATTGGCCAAGATGTTCCCAATGGACAGCGACAGCTGGGATCAGTGGCAAGCTGCCGCTAAACCAGAATTCGTTGGCCAGTGGAGCTTTGCGGTACATCAACCGGGCCGGGGTGACGGCAGTGGTCTGATGACGGTTACCAAGCAAGAAGGTGATCAGTACAAAGTGAGCATGGACGGCTCCTGGGCCGACGGCACACCACTGAAAGGCAGCGGCAGCGCGATTGTCTATACCGGTTTTGAGTGGCGCGCAGAGATCGAGCTGGGTGGAGTGATCACCCGACAGGTTCTGGCGGCGAGCAAAGACGGTATGAACCTGAGCGGCCGTGTGTTCGAAGCGGCCCATGATGAGCGCGGTATGGAGTTCACAGCTGCCAAAGCAACCACCGGCAACAATCAGATCATCGCTGTCTACCCGCAAAACCTGAAAGCAGGAGAATCCACCGAAGTCACCATCGTGGGCGCGGGCCTGAAAGGGCGCGTATCCCTGGGTAACGGTGTGAGCATCGAGAAGGTGCTGAAACGCAGCTACAACAGCGTCACCGTGCTGGCGAAAGCCGATGCGGATGCGACCACCTCTGCCAACTCCGTCACCGTGGGCGGCGTAAACGGCGGTCAGTTCGCCGTCTACGACAAGGTTGATTCCGTCAAAGTACAGCCAGCCTTCACCATCGCCCGTGTTGGTGGCAACGGCGGTAGCACCCCTAAAGTTCAGGCACGTTTTGAAGCCGAAGCTTGGGGCGCAGGGCCTGACGGTAAGCCGGGTACCGAGGACGATATCCGTATCGGATACCTGCCGGCCAATTGGCACGTGGAGCCATTCGACGAGGCGGCTAAAGCGGATAACGACGTGCACTTTGCCGGGCGTATGGATGCTGTCAGCGGTGTATTCACACCGGGCAATGCCGGTCCTAACCCTGAACGCCGAATGTCCACCAACAACGCCGGTAACCTGAAGGTGGTGGCGTCGGTAAAAGATGGTAACCAGACCCTGCAGGGCGATGGCCAACTGATCGTTACGGTTCAACGTTGGAACGATGCACCACTGCCATAAACGCAGCGATTGCATTTAACAACGTTTAACCGAGGTATGACGAGGAGGTTGCCATGAGCGCCCAGTTTTCTATAGACAACAGCTCAACACTGAATCTGGTCGAGCATAACCTGCATCTCGTGCAGGTGAGCGAACGCCGTTTGCTGTTCCATATTCCAACCAGCTCTTTGTTTGAGCTGGACGGTGTGACTGCCGGGGTGATCGATACCCTACGTGGTGATGTGAACAGCGCAGACAAGTGGACCAGCCCGGAGCTGATCCGCCACCTGAGCGATAACTTCACAGCCCAGCAGATCGCGGACACCCTGCGCGAACTGATGGCGCTGGAGGTGGTGAGCGACGGCTCGCCGCTGACCGAAGAGATCGCCGCAAAATCGGTGGATCAGTTCCCGCTCAACACCATCGTGCTGAACGTAAACACTGGTTGTAACCTGAGCTGCACCTACTGCTACAAGGAAGATCTCGACAAGCCCTCTGCGGGCAAGAAGATGACCTTCGAGACGGCAATCCAGTCGATCGAGATGATGCTGGCCGAGTCTCCGGACGAGGACCTGTACAACATCGTCTTCTTTGGCGGTGAGCCGTTGAGCAATCTGTCGCTGATCAAATCAGTGGTGGCGTGGTGCGAGCGGGAGATCCCTGCACGTGGCAAGCGGGTGGAGTTCACCATGACCACCAACGCCACACTGCTCAACGAAGAGATTGTGACCTGGTTGGCCGAGCACAACTTCGGTCTCTCCGTGAGTATGGACGGCCCCAAAGCGGTACACGACAAACACCGTATCACCGTGGGTGGGCAGGGTACGTACGACGTGGTGAGCAAGAAAGCGAAGATGCTGCTGGCTGGTTACCGCCGCCGTCCGATCGGTGCCCGTGTCACGCTGACCAAAGGCACCACCGATGTGGTAGGCATCTGGGACCACCTGTTCAACGAACTGGGATTCGCCGAAGTGGGCTTCGCGCCGGTCACCTCCGGTGACGTGTCCTACTTCAACCTTCCGGACGATGAACTCAAGCAGGTGTTCGACAACATGAAAGCGCTGGGTGAGCAGTACCTCGCCGCCGCGCTGGAGAACCGCAATCTCGGTTTCTCCAACCTGCACCAGCTGCTCACCGACCTGCACGAAGGCCACAAGAAAGCGCTGCCCTGTGGCGCGGGCCTTAAGATGCTGGCGGTGGATCACAAGGGCGACCTCAACCTCTGTCATCGCTTTACCGGCTCCGATCTGAACACCTTCGGCGACATTCAGAACGGTGTGGACCATGCCCAACTGGGCGATTTCCTCTCGCAACGACTCGACCGCTCCGACACCGGCTGCGCCTCCTGCCGTATCCGTAACCTCTGCTCCGGCGGTTGTTATCACGAGAGCCACGCCCGATACGGTGATGCGACCCGTCCTACCTACCACTATTGCGATCTGATGAGGGACTGGGTGGATTTCGGCATCGATGTGTACGCACGCATCATGGCCGAGAACCCGGGCTTCATCGATCAATACATTTTGCCTCGGAGGGCAAACTGATATGAAACATCTGAAAGCGATAAACAACAAAGCGCAGCTGCTGGACAAAGCGGTTGCTGAAGATCAGGTGGAAGAGGTGGTTGCGATGCAGTCACTGGCCGGTTGTGCCGCCACCACCGACCCGGGTTGGGAAATTGACGCGTTCGGCTCCGTAACCTCCCTGTGCCAGCCGATGGAATCCGACCTCTACGGCTGTGCCGATCCATGCTGGTGGCCTGCGCAGGTGCCGGACATGATGAACACGCACACCAACTGGAACGAAAACGCTCTGGATTCCGGCGAGAGCTGGCGCAATCTGGGCACCGTGTTCCCATCCGATAAGAAGTAACCAGCACAGGACAAAGCGATGAATAACAAAAACAAGATGCGCAAAACCCTGCGTAGCCTGATGGCTGGTGCAGGTATTGTCGGCGCCGCACTGAGCAGCGGTTTCACCTATGCGAACGGCCCGGCACTGAAAGCAGGGCAGGAGTACATGGTTGTTGCCAACTACCCGAACCAGATCCATGTTTTGGATCTGCAGACCGACAGCCTCCTGAAAACCTGTAAGGTGCCGGGCGCCTACGGTCCGGGTGTACTGCAGGTCGCACCGGATAAAAAGACCGTCTATATGCTGACCAACCACTACGAGGACGTATACGGCATCAACGTGGACGACTGCAGCATCAGCTTCCACACCACGTTCTCTGACAGACAGAACAGCATCCGTACCAAATCGTTGTTCTCTATGGCGCTGAGCCCGGACGGCAAAGAGCTGTACGTAATGCATAACCCAACCAAACTGAACCGTGACCACTACCGTGTGCAGGATACGTATCTGGCGGTTTACAACACGGCTGACGGTAAAGGCGCCAAGCCGGTACGCACTTTCCCGGCACCGCGTCAGGTAACCGTAATGGCAACCGGTAAAGACGGAGGTCTGTATATGGCCGGTGCCGACATCTACAAGATGGATGTAAAAACCGGTAAGTACGACGTACACCTGCCAAGCCGCAACTGGGAACGCCCGCTGTACGTTCAGCCGGACGTACTCAATGCCTGGCCGATCCAGACGCCAAGCAAGGACTTCACCATCCTCTACACCACCGCGCGTTTTCAGGATGAAAAGCAGGATCTTGCGACGGCTGACTGGATCTACGGCTACCTCAACGTCGATCTCGAGACCGGTGAAACCGAAACCACCGACTTCGGCCCGATCACCGAGATCTACTTCACCGGTATGAAGTCGCCAAAAGACCCTAACCTGGTGTTCGGCGTACTGAACCGTCTGGCGAAGTACGACGTGAAACAGCAGAAGCTGATCAAAGCCGCCGAGCTGGATCACTCCTACTACTGCATCGCAATGAACCACGACGGCAGCAAAGTGTATCTGGGCGGTACCTACGACGACGTGGCGATCTACGACGCTGACTCCATGGAGAAGCTGGGCAACATCAAGCTACCGGGCGGTGATATGGCGATATCTACATCTCAGATCTTTATACGCTAAACCGATTTGATCGTTCGGCTGCGAAAGGGGCGTAGCCCTGATCGCAGCCATCTCCGGGTAGCAACATTCCCAAGCCTTAACCGGCACTCTTGGCCCTCACGGGGACTCTGTCCCCGGGGGCATCTTTTACCCGGAAAACGCAGAAAACAATAAAAACGAGTTCGCATTACGGAGCGAAATAATGATAACAACCTTTCGTAACTCATTGACTGCAATAACTTTATCCGCATGCTTCGCGCCTAATCTGATGGCCGCGGTGATTTCTGAAGAGAACGGGAAAACACTGTCTTTTAACGTCGAGGCGATGGCCGCCGCGTTCTCGCTGGACGAGAACTACTCTGGCACACCAGGTGATCGGCAGTGGCAGGAAGCCTACATCAAAGGGGATCTGGCGGGCTCCAGCCTGATGGACAATGGCAGTACTCTGTACGGTGGCCTGGGCCTGATCGCTCTGGGAACCCGTGGCGACGGTGACGGCCTGGGCCTGACCACCGGGGATGAGAGTGATCTGGATATCGAAAACGCCTATGTAGGCTGGCAATCTTCCAACAATCTGGTGGATCTCTCTGTCGGTCGTCAGATGTTCACACTGGGCGACGGCTTCCTGATCGCCGGTGACTCCATCAGCCCGGGGGAAGGCTTTGACTCTATCTCCAGCGGCAGCCTGGACCGCGGCGGCGCTTACTACCTGGCAGGCCGCAAGAGCTTTGATAACACCGCCATTCTGAAAGTAGATCCAGACAGCCCGGTGCGCGGTGATCTGTTCTGGCTGAAATCCGATAACCAATACCAGCAGAACACCGAACTGACCGGTGTAAACCTGGAATACGTTGACGATGCGATGGGCACACTGGGCCTGAGCTACATGAAGGCGACTGATGTAGATGTGGGTGCTGGTCTGGCGCTATTCGATAATCGCGACGGTATGGACATTGTCAGCCTGCGTGGTCAGGGCAGCATGGGT
>NZ_CAXRBQ010000051.1:0-27617 GCF_964228735.1 Pontibacterium sp.
CCATAATGGTTATAGAAAACGGCCCTATTAAAGGTATAAATCCGTACATTGTACTAATATCAATTGCTGTTGCTACAGCGTTTACAGTCTACACACTGATTTCACCAGAAAGCTCTGCTGAGCTAATTGATCAAACTCGAACATTCATTACTCTCTCTGCAAATGCTTGGTACGTTGGGCTCGCGGCTTTCTTTCTGGCGTTTTGCGCTTGGTTGGCATTTAGTCGGCACGGCAATATTCGTTTAGGAGGAGATGACGAAAAGCCAGAGTTTGGCTACTTTGCTTGGTTTGCAATGCTTTACGCCGCTGGGCAAGGAATAGGCATTATTTTTTGGTCTATCGCAGAACCAATGTTCCACTTTTCATTCGGTACTCCATTTGGTGATGCAACCGAAAATGCCGCCGCTGCTGAGGACGCCATGAAAGTGGCCTTTTTCCATTGGGGGTTGAACGCTTGGGCAATATATTGCGTTGTCGGTATTTCACTGGCATTTGTCTGCTATCGGCTGAAAAAACCTCTAAGTATTCGATACACATTGTATCCGCTGCTCGGAGATAAGGTAAATGGATGGGTTGGTATTGCGGTTGATGTAATTGCCGTATTTGCAACTCTATTTGGTATAGCAACCTCCCTTGGGTTGGGCGTACAGCAGATAAATGCAGGCTTGAATGCAATTTGGAATATTCCACAAAGCACTCAAATTCAGCTAATTCTAATTGTCGTGATTAGCATTTGTGCTCTGATTTCTGTATTAACAGGTCTCAAACGAGGTATTAAATACCTTTCGATCACCAACATGTGGCTTACTTTCATACTGTTGGCGTTCTTCCTGTTATTGGGACCAACAGTCTACATCACCAAGCTATTGGTAAGTTCAAGCGTTGACTACATGGTTAACTTGGTACCGATGAATGCATTTATCGAGCAGAGTAGCCAGGCCTGGGGTGATTCAGATGCTTCTTGGAAGAGCATGTGGCAGGGATGGTGGAGTGTCTTTTACTGGGGCTGGTGGATGTCGTGGGCTCCATTTGTAGGTGTATTCATTGCACGTGTTTCCCGTGGTCGAACAATTCGTGAATTTATCATGGGTGTAGTTGGCGTATCTTCCATACTGTCTTTTGTTTGGTTGGCCGCTTATGGTGGTACTGCACTGAATATCGATCTGGTGGGTTCAGGTGGTATTGCTGATACAGTGAAGAATAACGTTGCAGACGCGCTTTATGCCACGATCGATGGTATGGATCTAGGTTGGATTGGCCATATGGCAACGATCGCTGGTACTTTACTTGTGTGTACCTACTTTATTACTTCATCCGATTCGGGAACCTTGGTACTGACTACTATCATGAGTGAAGGTAATGAACACCCCCTCAAACGTCATCGTGTGTTCTGGGGAGTGGTTCAAGGCCTGATCGCAGCAGTGTTGTTGGTAACCGGTGGTAGCGCTGCTCTCAGTACTTTGCAAACAGCATCGATTACGGCAGCTTTGCCATTCTCTGTCCTGATGGTGTTTATGTGTGCGGCTCTAGTTAAAGGTGTGAAACAGGAGTCCCGGTTGGTGGAGGCTAGGGCAGAGCTTTCATCGGCAGAAAAAGGTGTATTGTAATGGTCAAATTAGCAGACCTGGATTGGAAAACGTATGAGGGTCGGGTTAGTGGTGGAGAAGCAGTTATTCTGCTTCCCATTGGTGCGATCGAACAGCATGGCCCTCACATGTCGATGAATCCGGATGTCCTTATTCCCGATGCGATTTCAGAAGGCGTAGCACGGAGCTTACCGAATGGGTTGGTGGCACATCCTATCGCTTATGGTTACAAATCGCAGGTGAAATCTGGGGGAGGCAATTTTTTCCCAGGGACAACGTGTATAAATGGTAAAACTCTGATTGATGTGATCAAGGATGTGGTGGTTGCCTACGCCCGTCATGGTAATCGTAAGTTTGTTCTGGTCAATGGTCACTACGAAAACTCAATGTTTATCGTTGAGGGTATTGATTTGGCATTGGAGCATCTGCGGCATGAAGGGATAAATGCGAAGGTTATGTTGCTCTCTTATTGGGATTTCGTAACAGAAGACACTATTACGAAAGTTTTCCCAGATGGATTTACCGGTTGGGATGTAGAGCATGGTGGGGTTCTGGAAACTTCTCTGATGTTACACCTTCACCCGGAATTGGTGGATATGGATAGGGTTATGGATCATGATCCTGCTACTTTTCCTCCATATGATGTGTTCCCATCAGATTCATCCTGGGTGCCGGAGAGTGGAACTTTATCCTCTGCTAAAAAAGCGACTGCTGAGTCTGGGAAACTGCTGTTTGACGTCTGCGTAGGCGGAATATCATCAAGTGTTCTGGAATATTTCTCCGTTAGCTAGTGTTCGCAGCTTTATTGTGGCTATCCGCCAATTGAGGCGGGTAGTCACTCACTTCCTCAGACCCTGACCGACTTTAGTCCGTATCAATTTACCCTCCAAAATCCTCTTTCTATCGTCTTTCCGTTTGATGTTGCCTCCGTTGAGTAGTGAAGGAGTAGTGCCCTACAATTCCCGCCGCTGAGGAATCTGTTGAGACGGGGGCTATCGCAATGACAGGAAGCTTTCATTAGCCTCTGAAGGCTTTTTTAACGCTTTTGGGTAGTTGTGGCTTTGAAGCAAGCCATTGAGAAGATAGTTCAGGAGCAATGAAGCCGCAGGGGATAGGTTGTGGCGATCGTAATTAAAGCCGATCGTCACCTTGCCCAGATTAGGAAGTTCCTTGTATTTATGGTCTGTTCCAAAGGTATCCGGGATGGTACTCGTACCTAACGCACTGATGCCGAGCCCCGCCTTTATTGCGGACTGGATCCCTAAAAGGCTGGAGGAGCAGTACAGAACTCGCCATGGAATATTGGCCTGGTTCAGTGCGTCCGTGATGTGCTTACGGTAAATACATCCCTGTGGGTACAACACTAGCGGAATCGGTTGTGCTGTATTCAGCACGAAATCGTTATCTGCAATCCAGTGCAGTTCTTCAACGATATAGTCACCTTCCTCAAATTCATGGTCCTGGTGCTCATCCATTGACATCACCATGTCATAAGCCCCTTTTTTATAACCCTCGCGTAGATTAATGCTGAGGTCAGTAATCACATCCAGTGTGACCTCGGGGTAAGCCCGGGAGAACTTGGAGAGCATGACCGGCAGGAATGAGACTTCGAAATCGTTCGGGGTGCCCAAACGCACTGTGCCGTTGACCGAAGGGGCCGCCAGGCGAGACACAACAGCGTCGTTCATCTCCAGAATCTTACGTGCTGAGTTGTAGAGTATCTGTCCCTCTTCAGTGAGTTGCAGTCCACCAACCCGGTTAAACAGCTTCACATCCAACATCTCTTCCAGCCTTTTTACCTGGAGGCTTATTGCTGGCTGTGACCGGCCGAGCAGGTCACCTGCCTGAGTAAATCCACCCAGATCGTTGATGGTAGTGAAGGTGCGGAGCAGGTCCATGGGAAGGTTTTTCATGGCAAATGATGGATAGCGAGTTGTTTTTAAGCCGGTAAACATCCTTAAACATACCCTTGGTGTATAAATATTGCAAATATAGTCATTAATACTATTAGTTGGATTAATGTGGGAGGGCTTATTAGCATCTTCTTATCAGTGTCCCTGTACTCACGTTCGGACGCTCAGAGATGAGCATCAGGAAGCGGATGGATTCTGGCCAGGAGAAAAATAAAAATGCATAAGTCTTTTGATCATACCGATCCCGGCAATATTGTTTTGCTAGATAACGCCAAACCTAAATTGAAAAAACGCAAGCGTGCTTTTAGTCGTGTCATGCGCGATGCCAATAGCGCGTTTATCCCTAAGCCAATGGGCACCACGAAGGTGATGAAGATTGGTTTCGTGTTACCTCAAAACTTCTCCATGATGGCATTTACTGCGGCAGTGGATGTGCTGGTAACTGCCAATCTGGTGCATACGGCACCGCTTTTTCATTTCTCAACTTTTGGAATTGACTCCAGTTGTGTGGTCAGCGATCTGGGGATAGAGATAACAGCCGATGGTGAACTTGAGGCCCTGGGGATGAAGGAGTTGGCAACATTCGATGTGCTTATCATCTGTGGTGGTTTTCGTTGTTCGAGCGAAGAGAACGGCCTATTAACATCAATATTGAAAGCCGCAGCGAAACGTAAAATGATCGTGGGTGGAATTTGGAACGGGGCGCTAGCCTTAGCCTATGCCGGATTACTAAACGACATGCGCTGTGCATTACATCCGGATAATCATGCGTTTATGCGAGAGCGTTTCAGCCAGGTCCGGATCACCGAGAATACGCTGGCTCTGGAACCGGGAATTATCACTAGCGCAGGCCCCGCCAGTGCTCTGGAGATGATGCTTCAATTAATTGCTCAGTTGAAAGGTAAAGATGTGATGCGTGCGGTTCGTGAGATCTTGAGCTGTGACAGGCTTGAAGAGCAGGAGAGCTTCAAGTTGTCAGGGATATCGGATAATCCGACGTTGCCAGACGGACTAAGGCACATTATCCAGATAATGGAGAGTAATATCGAGGATCCCCTGAGCATTGACGAGTTGGTGACCTGCACGGGTACATCCCGGCGTCAGTTAGAAAGGTTGTTCCAGAGCTATTTGCAAACTTCGCCTTACCGCTATTACCTGGAGTTACGGATAACACATGCTCGTCGCTTGTTATTGCAGAGTAACGAGAATGTGACCAATGTAGCGATCGCCTGTGGATTTGTTTCCACGAGCCACTTTAGCAATTGCTTTAAAGACTTCTTTGGTATCTCGCCGGTGCATGCGAGGGAGAGGTATCGTAGACGATTTGCCTGACGCTACGCCTTAACCCGGTGGCCAATGCATGACCCGTCCACCCATCAGGTGCAGATGGATGTGAAACACTTCCTGTCCACCCTGTTCGTTGCAGTTCCAGACCAGCCGATAACCACTTTTCGCCAGACCCTGCTCTTCGGCCAGTTTGGTGGCGGTGAGAACCATATGACTGATCAAGTCAGCATCGTCGCTTTTGAGGTCATTGAGCGTTGCGATGTGGCGTTTGGGAATGATCAGCATGTGGCTCGGAGCTTGTGGACTGATGTCGTGAAAGGCGAGTAGCTGATCGTCTTCATAGGCGATATTTGCCGGTATCTCTCTGGCGATGATTTTGCAGAATATGCAGTCCATAACAGGCCTCACTCTGGATTGGGCGTTTAACCTAAGCATAGGAGAGTTCGTGGAAGCCGCTATCTGTAGGCTGTATCGCTTATCGTTCAGGGCCAAGCGGCTTAAAGCTGATAATCAATTGGGGCAGTAGCAATAACGCCCCCATCAATGCAGAGAACATGGCGAGGCCGGTAAGCAGGCCGAAATAGATAGTGGGAGTAAAGTTGGAGAGCGCAAGAATCGCGAACCCCGCAATTATAATCACTGAAGTGTAGAACATCGCCTTGCCGATGCTGTTGTGGCAGCGATACATTGTGGCACGGTAGTTCCGGTCTTTGGGGAACTCATTTCGAAAACGGTGAATGTAGTGGATCGTGTCATCTACGCCTATACCAACGGTGATTGCCGCGATGGTGATGGTCATCATATCCAACGGTATGCCGGCCCAGCCCATGCCGCCAAGTACAATGCCCGCTGCCAGCAGGTTGGGGGCTACGGCGATCAAGGCCAGATAAACGGAGCGGAATAGCAGGCTGAACATCAGGGTGATGGCGATGAAAACCGCTCCCAGCGTTGATATCTGTGACCCGAATAGGCTTTGCAGCATATTGTTGTATAACACCAACATGCCGGTCTGGCTGATTTGTTCGGGCTGGTAGCCCATGTCGTTGATCAGAAATGTTTGTACCTGTTGTAGAAGCTCATTGCGTTGCAGACCCTTGCTGGTTTCCATGACTCGTACGGTTATCCGGGTTTCCACACCGTCAGCAGAGAGGTAGGGGGCAATCAGCAACGGTTGAACATCTGCCGGTAGATTTTTACGCAATAATGCCAGCTGAAAATCGTCCAGGTCTTCGCCGGTGGTGTCCTTAAACACCTGATACAGTGAGTTGAGCGATAAAACTTTGCCGGTTTCGTCCAGTGATTCAAGATAGGTTTGCACCTTGTTTATTTGCTCCAGTCCGGAGCGCGTAAACCAATAGCTGGTGCTTTTCGTTCCCGATTCTGCAAAGGGATTATCCAGCGGGTTGCCGAAGGGATCATCGGTAGTCGGATTCATGTCTGTGCCTTGTTTGGCCAGAGAAGCAGACTCGGGTGCTCTTAGCAATATATCCAGTGGGATGGTTCCTCCCAGGTCCTGGTCGATCACCAGCATGCCTTGGTAGATCTCGGTGGTTTCATGAAAGTAGTCGATAAAGCGGTTTTCCACCTTCAGGCGCATGATGCCCATGATACTGGCGATCAGTAGAATGCCGCTGATGACAAGGATCACCGCACCATGTCGATCAGTAATATGGGCGAAGTAGTGGGTAAGTGGTTTGGCTTTGCCTCTCTTCTCACTTTTCCCTTTTGGAATCATCAGCAAGCACGCAGGTAATAGGGTAAAAGCCATTATGAGAGCAACGCCAACGCCGATGCTCATCATCCAACCAAAATCGATGACCGGGCGGATATCACTCACAACTAATGAGACAAAGGCCACCATGGTGGTAATGGCGGTAAAGAGACAGGGTTTGGCCATAAAGGCCAATGTACTCAGGACCAGTTGCCGCTGGCTGAAGCTCGGTTGTGCCCGATAGTATTCTCGGTATCGCACCACCAGGTGAATAGTTATCGCCAGGGTGATGATTAGGAGCAGCGCGGTGAAGTTTGAGGAGATTACCGTTAGTTGCCAATCGACGAACGCGATAAAGCCTAGCATGATGAGGCAGGTAACCACACAGGTGAGCAACGGTAAGACCATCCAGCGTAGGCGCCTAAAGATGAGTACCATCAACGCGATGATAAATAGTACGATGGCGCTGCCGAAAGTGAAGAGGTCACTTTCGATGAAGGCAATCATATCCACGGCAATCATAGGGACACCACCGAGGAAGATTGTGGCGTGATCGCGGTGCCGGTCGAGCACCTTTCGGGTTTGGTCAACCAGTTCGCGCTGTCTCTCATTGGTCTGGATGGAGTGGCTGCGAAATGCGTGTTCGGCTTCGGAGAGCTGCTTCACCTCAATGGGGCTCAGCTTCTGTTGGAGGCGTTTGCTGCGCAGCAGATCTCGTGCCTCCAGAAGCTGAAAGAACCTCTCATCCCGTTTCAGATTAATCTGCAGTACGGTGGTACGCTCATCGGGGCTGGTGAGCAGTTGTTTGTATAAAGGGCTATTGCGAAACTCCTGCCGGGCGAGATCGGTGCTGGTTTCATCGTCTTGCAGATAACGGATATCACTGGAGAGGTTGCCGAGTCTGACCGGAGGGCTGTAAAGCAACGGTACATCCAAAATGGTTATTACCGATTCCACATCGGGTATTTTTTTCAGCTCATCCCGAAGCTGCGCCAAACGATTTAGCACATGCGGAGCAAACAAGGATTCATTAGGGGTGTAGGTCACCACCAAGTAGCTATTGGATTGATAGCGTTTACCCATATCCCTATACAGTTCCAGAGCTTTGTCTCCTTCAAGTACGAGCGAGTCGGCCGATGCGTCCAGCGTCAGCCTTGGAAGCTGGAACAGTAGGAATATTAACAGGGTTATAAGGGCGGTTAGGATTAGCCAGGGGTGGCGAAGCAGAAAGCCAAAGACAGTATAGGTGCGCGAGTTCATTGGGCATCCATGCGTTTACTGTGAATCCGACTGCGGATTGATAGCGCTGATGATTGCATCGATGCTATCTCCAGACAGCTCCTGGTGGATTGCGCTATTGAGGGTTTTACTTAGCACTACACCATCAACCGAAAGATCAAATACCTTCCAATCTCCCTCTGTCGGACGTACTGCAAAATCTAGCAAGTGGGCATTTTGTCCGGTTTGGACGGTTATCCTGACGACACTGTAGCTGGGGGTGTCACGACTGTTTTCGACGGAAAAAGGTTGTCCGCTATAGCTCCTGAGAGCAATACGATAGGTACGACGTAGTGAGCTGATAACCGCGGATTGGGCTTGTGATTGCTTGCCTGCCGCGATGATATCTTCCCAGCGGGGATGGAAAATCCGCTTGCTGAGAAGCGCCGGGTCCACGTAGGGCAGAATATTCTCGTCGATGATCTGGTCAAGATGTTTATCATTGTCGAGCAGATCTTGCTCTAACCCTCTTTGGAGAGCTTGTTGGAGTTGTACCGCAAGTTGACTGATATATTCTTGTGCCCCCCTATCCTGAGCTATCGCAGGTCCGGTGATAAATACCAGTAGAAATGCAATGATTAGGTGACGAATACCGATCAGGCAGTGCTTCATCTTGACACTCCGTGGCTGGCGGGAGCTTTACCGTTTCACCTCCTCATACTAGATCATCTGTACCGGACGGCAAATTAGACGGCTTTACGTGTCACTTTGCTACGCTGTAGACAGGTTAAGTAACGAGACTGATCATGTGCGGCCGCTACAACATCATTGATGATCCTGCCATTCGCGATCTGCTGGCGTATCTGGGGATTCGACAGCAGCTGCAGACCACCTACAACATCGCGCCCACCGAGATGGTGCCGGTGATCCGGCAGGGTGAAGCTGCCCCCGAGCTGTGTCGGATGCGCTGGTGGTTGGTGCCTTCCTGGGCAAAAGAGCCAAGTACCAAATATTCCATGTTTAATGCGCGGGCAGAGGGCCTGGCTGAGAGCCGGGCGTTTCGGCATCCCTTTAAACGCCAGCGCTGTATCCTGCCCGCCAGTAGCTTTATCGAATGGCGGAAGGAGGACGGCAAGCAACCCTACGATATCCGGTTACAGCAAGGCGCGTTGGCCTTGGCCGGGCTTTGGGATTGCTGGGGCGAGGGATCAGAAACCATCTTGAGTTGCGCGATGATCACTACGGATGCGACACCGGGGTTCCGGCATATTCACTCGCGTATGCCGGTGATGTTGGAGCAGGATATGCTGCATCAGTGGTTAAATCCGGAGATCGATGGCAGATCGCTGATGGCGTGCCTACTGCCCAACCTACCTGGGCCGTTACAGGCGGTACCCGTGGCTACGCGGATCAATAACAGCCGTGTAAAAGAGAAGCCTGAACCGATCGCCGCGGAAGAGAGAATTGAGTGATCAGCGGTTTTCCAGAATGGAGATCACCTTGCCGGTGAGGTCCACTTTGGCACGGGTCAGTTTGCCGACTATCTCACCTGATTCATTTTGTGCCTGATAAGTCATGTTCACGACCAGGTACTCGCCCATATCCTGATAGGTTGTTTGCTGGTGCTGGAAACTGTCCGGATGGGTCAGGCCTGCCTGAGCGATGATCGACAGGTTAAGGTGGGTGCCGTCCGGGCCATTAAACAATGCACTGATCAGCTTTGCTCGGGCGTCAGCGGGCGTTTGAGCAACCGGGTTCTGGTCAGGAGATACCGCCGAGATCAAAGTGAAAAAGGCAACAACAATAAGGCACCATCGAGCCAGCTTGGGCCAGGAATACCAATGCTGTGTCAGTGCGGATAGGGCTGTGGTTGGGGTGTAGTCCTTACCAGGCATCGTTTACGTCCGTGTGTATTGATGACCACAGTACAACTAGATCTGTGTTAGGGCGCGAATTATATCCTTATAGCTTTTTTATCAAATTGATATGGCGCAACCCATCGATGTACTGAGAAAAAAGGCCCGGACGAGGCCGGGCCTTCCGGTGTGACTGGGTGGTTATGGTTTTGTAAGAAAAAGGGATCGCGACTTTGTAGCAACACATTCCAGTCAACACCGATATCTTCTGGATCAGCATGGACCGCCTCGCCGTGAGAGATCTCTTGTTTACACGAGATCAAGCTCATGTTTTTCATGTAACGAATTGCGTCACTTGCCATCTAACTCATTAATTGAGGGGGAGCTTAACTGTCAGGCAGCTGGCGGGAGATGCTTAATGAAACCTTCAAACTTCCTGTGTTTGTTTATATGCCTAATGCTAGTTGTACCAATGAGTCTACAGGCCGGACATGGGACAGTTGCGTTTTGGGGCGGGACGATCTTTCCGCTGACTACAAGCGCGCATCTCAATGATCTGCGTATCAAAATAACCCCCGCAACGATCGGTCGAGTGGGTTTGGTACGTTTGGAAAATCAGGACAATAAAAGTGTTCGGTGTAGGGCGGTGTTTAGCAGTGGCCCAGAAAAAATAGGTCGGAGACAGGTGCTCCTGAAGCCCGGAAGATCGGCCACAATGAGTAAAGCAGTATGGCGTTATGCGGCACGGATGCACATTATGGTAACCTGTAAGGCGTACTAATCCCTGCAAACGTATACGTTATCTACACTGCAAATAACGAGATTCTTCACGGTGATGTGGCGTCTATTGATCTTGGACACGCTTGGCTACTTCACATCCCTCTACGCACTATATCTGTCTCAAGCGAAACCACACTGTTTGAAGCCAATAGGCCAGTAACTACACTTACTCTAGGCACACACGATTCGATGCTTACACATGCTGCGCGAGGCACATTTTCGTGTTGCGTGCCGCTTATCGGAACGAAGTCGGAAGGGGGCTGAGATGGCGTTATCGAATGAGTTCCAAGCTGCGGATGGTTATGTATACGTCCACGTGACGGGTGAGGAAGACTCGCTGGATGATTATCAGAATCAAGCGCATGAGATATTTGAGCACTGCGAAAAGTACAACTGCTATAACGTGCTGATTGATGAAACCGAGGCGATCAGCCGCTTTACCGTACTGCAGGAATATAAGATGGCCTATGACCTGTTTGAGGATCCGAAGGCGATGGTGTTAAACCGCATCGCCTGGATAGGAAAGTTCGACCGCTATGAGATCGCCAAAGTATTCGAAGGCTTTGCCCTGATTCATGACGTGCAATTCAAAGCCTTTCGGAAGCGGGATGCCGCTGAGCGCTGGTTGCGAGGTGGGCCCGCATAATCCCTTCTTGCTGATCAACTGCGTCTACCGGGTCGGCTATCCGGTAAAGGCCACGAAGGGAGCAGTATTGAATTCCGATCAGCGTGACCCATTTACAAACGTTTTTACTTATAGGCGATCTCTATCCGGTCACCGTAACGGGTGTAGACCGATTTAAACCGCTCCTGAGTAATCTCTTTGCCATTTAGCTTAACAAGCAGTCGTTCTATATCTTGACCATAGCGGCCAGTGATAATCGACTCGATGTTCTGAATCCCGAAGAGTCTCATCTCTTCACCGTTACACACTAAACTGATCATGAATCACCGTCTAAGCGCTCATAGTGAGCTTTAACTGGTTAGTTATCCGGTCTTCGGCCATAGGATGCCCGAAATGCTGTGTGCGTAAAGTAGGTGCACAAGGCGTTAGTTTCTCGATTATCGGCGATTCAGACAATGACGGATGCAGATGAGTAGTTGATATAATCGGACAATGTTATCGGATCGAATAGTCAGAGTAGATTTAATTCTACAGGCGTTGGCTGGGGGCCAGTATCGTTCCTTGTAATGAATCCACTCATCCTTCCGGTGTGATCCACTCCACCGGTGTAGACAGCATATAACCTGCACCGTACACCGTTTTTATGATCCGTGGGTCTTTGGGATCCGCTTCCAGTTTTTTGCGCAGGCGGGACATACGGGAGTCGATGCTGCGGTCATAGGGAATGGCTTGTTCGCCCAACAGGCGATCGCGGGAGAGGATCTGTTGCGGCGCGCGGAGCAGGGTGCCGAGCAGGTCGGCTTCGGCGGTGCTGAGTGTCAGCTCTTCACCGGAATCCCGTTTCAGGCAGAGAGTGGAGGGGTTATATAGCCAGTCGGCAAAGCGGGCTTTTTTTACCGCGCAGGATGGTGCCGGTGTCTCATCCTTGTTGATGCGGCGTAGCAGGCTGTGCACCCGCGCAACCAGTTCACGGGGTTCAAACGGTTTGGTGATGTAATCGTCGGCGCCCAGTTCCAATCCCAACACCCGATCCGGCAGGCTGCCGCGCCCAGACAGGATCAGTACACCGATATTGGCGCTGTCACAAAGCTCTTTGACCAGCGCCAATCCGTCCATATCGGGTAAGCCCAGATCAACAATGCAGAGTTTTGGGGCTTGGCGCTTGATTGCCTGCAATGCCTGAGCACCGGTGTGAAACGCCCGCATATCAAAGCCGTAATACTCCAGCTCATTGCAGACCAGATCGCAGATGTCCTTTTCGTCATCTATCACATAGATCAGGTCAGTTTTGCTCATACCCATTGTCCTTAACACTGATTATTCTTGTTTTATCTGTTGCCGCTTGACGCTCGTCTGGCGGCACAAATGGCTGCGGCCAGGGCATCGCGGTCAAAGGGTTTTGGGAGGATCTCCCACGTTTGATCCGTACCCTTCGGCTGCTGATGAACCGCGTTGCCGCTGATCAATACGATGGTGCTGTTGCAATCCTGTTCACGCATCAGTTCTGCCAGACCAAACCCGTTCAGCCGCCCGGGCATGTCGATATCACTTACCAAGCCCTCAATCTCCGGCAGTGACCGGATCAACTGTTCCGCCTCGTCGGCATCACCAGCTTCCAGCACCGTAAAGCCTAGAGCGATCAACTGATCGCGGACCACAGCACGTACGTCCCGATCGTCCTCCACTAATAGCATAAGCTGATTTGTGAAATCCTGATGGGCCGGGGTGGGTGGGGCAGGTGGCTGATTTTGCGGTATATCTACGTCGGTTAACGGTAATAACAGAGATACGTAGGCACCACCCTCCGGTCGATTCACAATGGTAATAAAGCCCCGGGATTGTTTGATAAAACCGTACACCATACTGAGGCCAAGGCCGGAGCCTTTACCGGTGCCTTTAGTGGTGAAGAAGGGTTCACACGCCTGGGCCAACGCTTCACCGGAAAAGCCACTGCCGGTGTCGCTGACCCGTATCTCAACGTAGTCGCCTGCGGGTACGGCTTCATCGTACTCAAGGGGGGATTCCACACGGAGGTTGCGAACCCGAAGCTCAATCTTTCCGCCCTCGGGCATCGCATCCCGGGCGTTGAGTGCCAGGTTAACCAGCGCATTTTCCAGCTGACCGGGATCGACAAACAACGCTGCGTCGGATTCGATCTCTTGAGTCACCTGGATATTGCCGGGTAGGGAGCTGGTGACCAGTTCGACGGTGTCTTGGATCAGTGACTTCACGTCAACAGCAGTGGGGGCCAGGGCCTGACGTCTGGAGAAGGCCAATAGACGGGCAGTGATGTCGGCGCCACGGCGAGAGGCCCGAATTGCCGGGGTGAGGTATTTTTGCAGGCCTTCGGTCTCGGTAAAACGATCACCCGCTGCCAACAGGTTGCCCTGGATGACGGACAGCAGGTTATTGAAATCGTGCGCCAAACCGCCGGCTAGTTGTCCGGCCGCGTTCATCCGCTGGGCTTCGGTCAGACGGCGTTCCGCCTCTTTTTCCGCGGTGATGTCGAGGGAGAGGTTAAGCAGGCCGATGATCTCGCCATGGCTGTTGATATCCGGCAGCAGGATCCGCTTGGTGATCATCTCCTGACCGTCGCGATTGAAACTGTACTCGAACATCACCTCTTCGCCAGCCAGGCACTGTTCAATCTGTGGCCTGATAGTATCCATCATCTGTGGATCGATCACTGAATTAATTGAACGGCCCACGATGCCTTGTTTATCACCCCCAAACAGATCGGCATAGCCCTGATTAACGAACAGGTAATGCAGATCCGCATCTAGGTAGGCGATCTGTGCGGGCAGGGCATCGAGAATCAGGCGCTGGCGTTCCTCTAGCTGCGCCAGTTCCTGGGTGCGTTCCTGAACCTTGCTGTCCAGGGTCTGAATGTTGGTGCGCAGACGCTGCACCATACTGTCGAAGGTCTGCGCCAGCATCCCCAGTTCATCGTCGCGCTGGATACCGCTGCGTGCGGTCAGGTCACCACCCCGCACACGCTCGGCCGTGTGGGCCAGCCGTTTGATGGGTTGCACGATGCGGTTGATAAAAAATACCGCCAATCCCATCGCCAGCAGGATGGAGATCAGGGCGATGGTCAGGATCCGTTGGCTGAGCTGGACCGAGCTGTGGCGCAATTCGTCTACATAGACTGACGAACAGATATACCAACCGAAGCCTTCCATCGAACGCACCAGGGAGATTTTGTCGTAAACGTAGTTACCCGGATCGGAGGGGCTATCCCATTTGTAATGCAGTTCCCTGCCGGTATCCGCAATCTCGATCAGCTCTTCGATGATCGGGCGGCCGGAGGAGGGATTGATCAGGGGAAGGGCGCTGGTCTGGTCGATGTTGGGATTGGGGTGGGCCAGCAGGTGCCCGTTGTTGTCGAAGATATACAGATAGCCGGTTTTAGCCACACGGATCTCACTGAGCGCCTCGCGCACCTCCTGAATTGCGGCCTGCTTACGGGTCTGCACTTCAGCTTCCAAATCATCAAGATAGAGTCCACTGCCGATCACAAACCCCCACTGCGGGAAGTTCTTCACATAGGAGAGTTTGTCGATCGCCGGGCCTTTACTCAGCCGTTGCCACTTGTACTGATAATACCCTTCGCCCTCTTTTACCGCTGTGTCGATCACCTGTCGGATAAGGTGGGCTTGGTCGCGGTTGTCTGTCTGTGAGATCTCAAAGCCCTGGAAGCGCGGGTCGGGATGGGAGAGCAGGGTTGCGTCATGATCGGCCACCCATATATAACCGGCGCTGCCGTACGTTACATTGCGCAGGTTGTTGAATATGCGGGTGCGCACTTGCTCCGTACTCAGGTTGTCCTTTTCTGCCTGTGCGAAGGTATTGGCGATCTGTGCTTCGGTGAGTTCCACCACTGCTTTAAGGCGTTGTTTATGGGCATCAAGAGCTTGTGCCCGGTAGCTCTCCAGGTTGGAATACATCTTGTTGGCGAGCTGAAAGACGTTGTTTAGTGCCAGCCGTGCCGAGTTGCGCTCAATTTCGTACACCTCTTTCTGGATCAGCGGCACCGAGTAGACGTACACGGCGATAAACATCACCGCGATGATCATCAGGATCACCCAGAAAAAGCGCCGTACCAGCTTAGTGCCTGACATCATCAAACGTACAACCTATTTGCCATTTCCGTTCAGTCTACTGCCAAACCTGGTCGAATTCTGCCTGTGCGCACATTTCGGTGCATTTGTGGCAAACCGTTGCCAGATTCCTGCTGTTGAATGGATTTGTCAGGGTTATTCCTGATCTCCCGAATAAAAATAAAAAACGTTCCAGGAGAACAGATCATGAAAACGATGAAATCTTCACTACTGACTGCCGCCGTCGCTGGCGCAATGACACTCTCAACTGCACAAGCGCAGGGTATCTCAGACGATAAAGTGAAGATCGGTGTGCTTGGGGATATGGGCGGTGTGTACGCCGATGTATGTGGGCCGGGTTGTGTTACCGCTGCAAAGATGGCGGTTGAGGACTTTGGCGGTACCGTTCTGGGTAAACCGATCGAAGTGATCAGTGCCGATGATCAGAACAAACCGGATATCGGCTCAGCCAAGGTGCGTGAGTGGGTTGAAAGCCAGGAGGTGGATGCCGTGACCGGTCTGGTGGCGTCGTCCGTGACCGGTGCCGTGACCAAGGTACTGACCGATGCTAAGAAGATTGCGCTGATCTCTGGCTCCGCGTCCCATGCCTTTACCACTAAAGCATGCAGTCCGTACAACGCCCACTGGACTTACAACGTGGTGGCGCTGGCGCAGGGTACGGTAAAACCGATGGTAAAAGCCGGTAAGAAAAACTGGTTCTTTATCACTGCCGATTATGCCTTCGGTCATGCACTGGAGAAGGTGGCGACCGGTGTAATCAACAAGAACGGTGGTGAAGTAGTGGGCTCGGTAAGAGTACCGCTGGGTACCACAGACTTCTCTTCTTACGTACTGCAGGCCCAGTCATCGGGGGCTGACGTAGTTGCCTTGGCCAATGCCGGTGCCGACTTCGTGAACTCGCTTAAGACCGCTTCTGAATTTGGCCTCACTGAGATGATGGATGTCGCGGGATTGCTGGTATTTACCCAGAATGCCAAAGCGCTGGATCCGGCCATCGCCGGTGGCATGAAACTGACCACCGGTTTTTACTGGGATCTGGATGACGCCAGCCGTCAGTGGTCTGCGCGTTTCAAGGAACGTCACGGCAGCATCCCATCCATGGCCCACGCCGGTGTGTACTCCGCCACCATGCACTACCTTAACAGCATCAAAGCCACCGGTACTGACAACGCCGACGCGGTGATGCGCGAAATGAAAAACACGCCGCCGAACGATTTCTTCGCCCGCAACGCCTCCCTGCGTAACGACGGCCGCATGGTGCATGACATGTACCAGGTGCGTATCAAGAAAGCCGACGAGCGTAAAAACGACGATGACATCTTTGCTATCGAGCAGGTCATTCCAGGCGATCAGGCCTACGGCGCCATGTTGGCGCAGTGTGACTTTAAATAACTTCCAAGCGTAGGTTGGCCTTCGCGGAGCGAAGCCCAACAGCTTTGAACCAATGTTGGGCTTCACGTTGGGAAGACCAACCTACGTTTAGGTTCACCTTAAAAAATAATAAACAAACACCGAAAGGTAGAAGACGATGAAAACCAAAATCCTCGCACCAACCGAGAGCGCTTATCAGTATCCCCTGTTGATCAAAAGCTTGTTGCTGTCCGGCCAGCGTTACGAACCGGGCCGTGAGATCGTGTACGGCGACAAGATCCGCTACGACTACCGCACCCTTAACCAGCGTATCCGCAAGCTGGCCAATGTCCTTACCGAAGCAGGTATCGGAGCCGGTGATACCGTGGCGGTGATGGACTGGGATAGCCACCGTTATCTGGAAGCCTACTTTGCGGTACCGATGATTGGTGCCGTGCTGCACCACGTAAATATCCGCCTCAGCCCAGACCAGATCGCTTATACCATGAACCACGCCGAGGATGACCTGGTACTGGTGCATGATGACTTCCTGGCGATTGCCGAAACCCTGGCAGATCAGATTCCAAGTGTGCGTGGCTATATCCAACTGTCTGATGATGGCAAGCCGCTCTCGACTTCGCTGAACAGCATTGGCGAATACGAAAGCCTGCTGGCAGATGCGGATGATCAGTACGACTTCCCTGACTTTGATGAGAACTCGGTCGCCACTACGTTCTACACCACCGGAACTACCGGCAATCCGAAAGGGGTGTATTTCAGCCACCGTCAGTTGGTGCTGCATACGCTGAATATGGCAACCACACTGGGGGCATACGAGGGACTGCCGCTGCTGCGTTCCGATGATGTCTACATGCCGATGACGCCGATGTTCCATGTACACGCCTGGGGTGTGCCGTATGTGGCAACCATGATGGGTGTGAAACAGGTTTATCCGGGCCGCTACGAACCCAACAAACTGGTGCGCCTGTTCCGCGACGAGAACGTGACCTTCTCGCACGGTGTCCCTGCCGTGCTGCAGATGATCCTGGGCTGCGACGAAGCCAAAGACACCGACCTGAGTGGCTGGAAACTGCTCACCGGCGGCAGCGCCCCAACCCTGGGGCTGGCGCAGGAGATGGCCGATCGCGGCATCCTGTTCCATACCGCCTACGGTATGTCCGAGACCTGTCCGCTACTGACCGCCACCTACCTGCACAGTGACGAACGAGATGTGGCGATGAGCGATCAGATGCCACAACGCATCAAAACGGGAATGCCGTGTGCCATGGTTGATCTGCGTATCGTTGATCCGGAGGGTAACGACGTACCCCATGACGGTGAAGCGATGGGTGAAGTGGTTGTGCGTGCACCGTGGCTGACGCAGGGTTATGCCAAAGAGGCGGAGAAGAGCGAAGAGCTGTGGGCCAACGGCTGGCTGCACACCGGCGATGTAGGTTCGATCGATGAAAGCGGTGTGTTGCAGATCAAAGACCGCATCAAGGACGTGATCAAAACCGGTGGTGAGTGGATCTCCTCGCTGGAGCTGGAAAGCCTGATCAGTCAGCATGAGGCTGTTGGTGAAGTGGCCGTGGTGGGTGTTCCGGATGAGAAATGGGATGAACGACCACTGGCGTTGGTGGTGCCGGTTGCCGGTGCAGAGCTTAGTGCAGCGGTACTGAAGGAACACCTGAAGCAGTATGTGGAAAGCGGTCGCATAAACAAATGGGCGATTCCACAGGAGATCAATATCGTCATTGAAATCCCAAAAACCAGTGTCGGTAAGATCAACAAGAAACTGATCCGCGAGCAGGTTTAAAGACCGGTCACGGACAATTCCACAGGCTGCCGGGTCCGCAGCCTAGGTAATACAATCTTTGTGTCTCTCGATAATCTTCTGATATCGATCTTGGCCGGAGCATGGTGCGATGCTCCGGTCTTTTTTGGTTCTATTCTCCTGCACACACCTATATTCCCTGTCCGAATTTATCAACTTAATGGCTTGATCGGTAATAGCTTCGCAGGTCAGAAACTAGCCAGAATAGGTCGCTAGACTTTCGTCTAAGTGGCAATCGTCGATCTCTTCATGTGAAAGCGACCAGCGCCACAAATCTCCGACGTACCAAAGGGCGCGCTGGGTAAGCCTGTCTTATCTGGCCACTAAAAAAATAATAAATCAGGACTGAAGTATGTTGAGCGTATTGCTGTCTCCGGCCATTGGCCTGATGAACAGACTGAATTACCTCTATAAGTTTTCCCTCATCAACGTGTTGTTCCTAGTTCCACTGTTGGGCCTTGCCTATATGCAGCTGGATGAGATCTCTGTTTCACAGCAGATAACCCGGACCGAACTGAGCGGTATAAAAGCACTGCGCAAGGCCATTAACTTAACCGAGATCGCATCGGAGCTAAGGGATCTGACCGTTGTACAGGGTAGCGGGTTGGAGTTAGATGCACGGCTGGGTGCGTTGCAGGGCAAATACATCGACGGCCTCAATGACCTTGAACAGGATATTGCAGCGATGAATAGCGCGGAAAAGCTGTCTGAGCTTCTATCCAAGTTGCGTAAGTTGGTTGCTGAGGAAAGAGGTGCAGGTACGCTGAACGAAGCGGCGATGTTCGTAAAAAACAATGCCCTGGTTCTGGAGAGCTGGATACTGGTACATCGCCTGAGCTATGAAACGGGGATCTATCAGGACAGAGACCCACACAACTTTATCCTGATGAAGGTAGTGTTGGATGGCATGGAACCGTTGCTTGAGCATCAGGGGCAACAGCGTGCGTTTTCCACCCGTGTTGTGAAGGCCGGGGTTGTGAATTCCAGTGTGATGGAAACGCTTAACCGGGTGATGGATGAACTGATCAACGATCAGAAACGTCTGGCGAATAGTTTACGCCCAATCCTGTCGGCGGACGATATCTATGGGAACGCTCTGGTCGCGAGTGCCGAAGCCACCTCGCTGAAGTTGAAACAGGGGGCTGAACGCTTTGAGAACGATATTCTGATTGACGAGAACCTGGATCATAACTGGCAGCAGTATTTTCAGCAGGAGTCAGTCACCTGCGCGGCAATCTATAGCTTTATCTATGGTGCACTCGATTTTGTAGAGGCACGTCTACATTTACGAGATAGCGCGCAAAGTAATCAGTACTTCGGCTTGTTGGCGATAGTGCTGGCGGTTTTTCTGATCACCAACTACTTGATGCTGGCCTTTAACCTGTCGGTACGGAGCAGTATCCAGGCCATTCTGGATACTGCTGAGCGTGTTGCGCAGGGTGACATGACCTGTCGGGTAGAGATCTCCAACCGCGATGAGTTGGGGACTCTGGCCACTCAGTTCAATCAGATGACCGAGCGTATGCGTCTGTTGTTGTCACAGGTCACCACTACGGTGGAATCGGTCGCATCCCAAGCCGGGGTTGTCGACGGTATTGCCCAGCAAAGCAGTGAGGCGACCGAAACACAGCGACGGGAAACGGATCAGGTTGCTGCTGCAATCAATCAGATGGTGGGTAGCGCACAGGAAGTCGCCGACAAGACCCTGATTGCATCGCAGGAGTCCGAAGAGGTGGATCGTAAGGCAACGGCAGGGCAAGAGCTGGTGGCGACCACCTTGGCTGATATCGACCAGTTATCCCGAGATATTGATGATGCGATGGCTGTGATCCATCAACTGGTTAAAGACAGCGACAGCATTACCCAAGTGCTGGATGTCATCAAAGGTGTGGCTGAACAGACCAATCTACTGGCGCTTAATGCGGCAATCGAGGCCGCTCGTGCCGGAGAGCAGGGCCGTGGTTTTGCCGTCGTTGCTGATGAAGTGCGCACCCTGGCGAAACGAACGCAGGATTCGACTGCGGAGATTGAGGCGATGATTTCCCGCTTGCAGGCGGGGGTAAACGATGCGGTGCGGGCGATGGAGGTCAGCCACGAGAAGGTTGGTCAGACCGTGAACAATTCTTCGGAGGTCGGGCGCACGTTGGAACGTATTTCGGACGCTATCTCCCGTATCGTTGAATTCAACGCACAGATCGCCTCGGCCGGTGAAGAGCAGACGATGGTTGCGAATGAGATCGGGCGTAATGTGTGTTCGATCAGTGATGCGGGCAATCAAACGGCGGAGGGCGCTCGTAATACAGTGTCCGCCTGTCAGCAGATGGCGGTCCAGGCCCATCAGTTGCAAGAGATGGTGGCGACTTTCAAAGTGTAGTGACTGCTACTCCCAATGAGATCAGAGAGAGAAGAGATATTCTTGTGTCTTCCCTCCCTACGAATATCGAGACTTAATCGGCTAATCGTCTTTCTCTATAGCAATGTCCGAATTGGTTATGTTTCCGGCCGTGCCTGTCATTGAGTGAAAACGGCAGGCATTTCAGACTGAGCCAAGAATATGGTTGTGTGAGTTGAAGGAGGTGTATTGATGTCTGGTGGTGTTTCTATCGAACCTAATGGACCCATTTTGCAGGTCATCATCGATCGATCGGAAAAGAAAAATGCGCTGACTTTCGCGATGTATGAAAACCTCACCCGGGCTTTACTGGATGCAGATATAAATCCCACGATTAAGGTCGTGGTGCTCAGTGGTAGCAACGGGGCCTTTACCGCGGGGAACGATCTCAAGGATTTCCTGACGGCAACATCCGAACCGGGCCGACTATCAGCGGCTGGTGACTTCCTGAAAGCGATCTCCACGCTGCAAAAGCCAATTATTGCTGCCGTGGATGGACTGGCGATTGGCATTGGTACGTCAATGCTGCTGCATTGCGATCTTGTCTATTGCAATGCCTCTGCGGTTTTCCAGCTGCCCTTCACGCGCTTAGGCGTTGTACCGGAAGGTGGAACCAGTTTGTTGTTGCCTCAACGTCTCGGCCATCGAACAGCTTTTGAACTTTTAGCCTTGGGTGAGCCTTTTGACGCCACCAAAGCCCTTAAGCTTGGCATCGTGAATGAGGTCGTGCCGGAAGAGAGTGCGTTAGATAAGGCGATGCAAGTGGCAGAACAGTTGTTAACGCTCCCGCCTCAAGCACTTTTGAAGTGTAAGGCGCTGCTTAAAGCGCCAGTGCAGGCCGAGCTGCAGCAGACCATCGATCAGGAGATGGAACATTTTGCACAAGCCCTTCAGGAACCTGAGTCGCTTGAAGCGATAACTGCACTTATGGAAAAGCGTGTACCGGATTTCAGCAGCTGTTGAGGTATACGCAAGCGAATGAGTATTGAAACGCGGGGCCGACCTAAAAGCCCCACAATCCAGAATCGGATTCTGGCGTCGGCGATTCGCCTGTTTACCGAGCAGGGTTTCTCCAAGACCACCATTGCCCAAGTCTCTGGTGATGCGGGGATCGCCAAGCAAACGGTCTATAGCTACTTCGAGAGTAAAGACGATCTGTTCAGGGCTGCGATCCAAGCCAAATGTGAACAGTTTGCTGTGTCCATGGAGCTTACGTCGGCGCAAAAATGCCCCCGTGAAAGCCTGACCGAGCTTGCGGAAAACTATATGGCATTGGTGCTTTCGGCAGAGGCTCGAGGTGTTTACCGCAACTGTATTTCCGAAGTAGAGCGTAAGCCTTTGGTATCCCGGTTGTTCTTTGAGTGTGGCTACCAGCGTGTGCTGGCTGGCGCGACACGCGTGATGGCTCTACTGGGCGATGCGGGGCATCTGGACATCCTGAAGCCCAAGATCGCTGCCATTCAGTTTTTACAGATGGTTCAGGGGGAGGCAAAGCTCCGTTCCGAACTCGGCATTGAGCCGAGTTGGAGTCAGCAGCAGGTGAGCGAGTATATCAATTGCTGCGTAGATCTGTTTATCAAGGGATACACGAACACCTCCATCGGTCGTTAAGATGCGATTGTCCGATTTTGTTAATAGAATGGCTGTCCTAGTTATTGTTGCAATTGCGTAAACGCTTCAAGCTTAGGTAAGTTGCTGACCAGCCTATGTGCGCCAGACAATCAGCAAAAATGACCTAGGCCCAATGGGAGGCTGGAGAATGAACGCAGTTGTAGCCGCTGATTACAGCACGCCTGATTCCGGAGAGGTGGTGCAGATTACTCCTGGTCTGTTGTGGTTGCGGATGCCTCTGCCGTTTGAGCTGGACCATATCAACCTGTACCTGATCGAAGACGTTGATGGTTGGGTGATTGTTGATTGCGGCTTGTTCAGTAGTGCGACAACCGAGGTATGGGATGCTGTCATAGAGAAGCATCTGGGTGACAAGCCGGTGAAGCAGGTTGTTGTCACCCATGCACACGTTGATCATATCGGTGCAGCGGGTTGGTTATGTGATCGCTTTGACGTACCGCTCTACATGACGGGAAGAGAATACGATCTGGTTCAGGAATTCCTGGCCGAGCTGGCTACGCCCAACGGTGATTCACAGGTTACACGTGTAGAATTCTTCCATCGCCTGGGCATGAACCCCAAACAGACAACAAGTCTGATGGCGATCTACGGCGGCTTTGCTGACCTGTTTTCTGTGCTGCCAACGGAGATTAACCGCTTAGAGGATGGTGATTACCTCACCATCGGTTCGAACCGCTGGCAGGTGATTGTCTCGGAAGGTCACTCTATCGCCCACGCCTCACTGTACAGCCGGTCGCTGGGGATACTGATTTCCGGCGATCAGGTGTTGCCGCGTATCAGCTCCAATGTCAGTGTTGGTCCCCACGATCCGGATGGCAATCCGTTGCGGAGCTGGTTGTGTTCACTTAATCACTTAAAGACGCTGCCGGCGGATACGTTGGTGCTGCCCGCGCATAATTTTCCCTTCATTGGTATACGTAAACGCCTGGATGAGTTGATCGAAGGGCACCAGCAGGATCTCAAGAAGATTGAGCAGATCTGTACCGAGCCGATGCATATCATGCAGCAGGTTGAGCAGCTCTATGATCGTAAGCTGTCGCTCTTTGATCTGCTGTTAGCCAGTGGTGAGTGTTTGGCACACGTGCATTACCTGATGCAGAAAGGGCGCATCTCCCGTTCTCTGGATGGTGAAGGACGTTACTGCTATCAGACTATTTCTGCGGATCAGGAACGGCGATAGATCCCCGGCGGTACCCCCGTCCACTGCTTAAACGCGCGGGTGAACGCGGCAGGTTCAGAAAAACCGAGTTGTCTGGATATCTGGGAGATCGGGATCGAAGGCTGGCTCAGGTAGTGGATCGCCGCATCACGCCTTACATCGTCCTTCAGTTCCTGGAAGCTGGTACCTTCCTCTGCAAGTTTTCTGCGCAATGTTCTTGAGGTGACATGCAGCTCTTCCGCGATCTCATCCATGCTGGTCTTTGCCAGTTCTTCTCCACTTTCGAGATAGTCCATAACCCGCCGGGTGTATGCCTGGTAATACGCCTGCCGCTTGAACCAATCCAACGGTGCGCGGCGCAGGTAGGCGCTTAGTGTGCGTGGGGTTTGAACGACGGGTTCATCCAGCATTTCAGTGCCAAACACCAGCGCGCATTCCGGCTGATCGTACTTGGCCGTGCAAGGGTACATCAGGCGGTGTTCCGCGTTGTGCGCCGGTTCGGGGAAATCGAGACTGACATACTTGAGGGGGACGCGTTGACCAATCAGCCAGCTCGGAAAGCGATGCCATAACAAGAGTAAGAACTCCCGCAGTGTGCAGTCGGGGTCTCTGTCCGGATCGGTCAGGCGCATGGTGAAGCGAACCTCATCGTCGGTAATGGAAAACTCCAGATTCAGGGCGTCAGCCACCAAATTGTAGAAGTGCCCCAGGTGGTGGTATACCGCGCGCAAGTTCCTGCAACGTACTGCCTGCTTTGCCATCAAGGTAAAGACACCATGCCTTGAAGGGTGGCTGCCCATACACATGAACTCATCATCCGATACCCGCCACATCTCCTGCATCATCCGGCTTAATTGGTCTGGCGTGATTCGCAGGCCGGGATTCTCCAGCATCCGCTCGTTCAGTCCCGCAAAGCGCAGTAATTTCTGATGGTCGATATCGTTGCGCTTTGCCGCAGCGACTAGGGTGCGGGCGAAGTGGATGGAGACAGAATGGCGTGCAGAACTCATGTAAGTGTCCGTATTTGACAGATCATTTGGCCAATTAGGCAGGAGATACTGCCCATAGTGTAGATCGTGTGTCCGAAAATGTTAACTATCAGACTTCTTTCGTTATTGTTGATCAAGCGTTTGAACGGGAAACTAAGGGACATACTGGTACGGTTGGTTGACGAAATCATCCGCCTAACTCAAACACAAGGTGCTTGCTGCTTTGACAGCAGTACAGGCAAGCGCCAAGTAAGAGCAAGTAAGAGAGAATCCCATGCAGAAACGTGAAGTGGTTGTGGTAAGTGGTGTACGTACGGCGATTGGCAGCTATGGCGGTAGCCTGAAGAACCATAAGCCGGGCCAGTTGGCCGGCATGCTGGTCGAGGAAGCGGTAAAACGCGCTGGCGTAGCCCCTGAGTCTGTAGGGCACACCGTTTTCGGTAACGTAATCCACTCCGAGCCTGCTGATATGTACCTGGGACGCGTGGCTGCGCTGAACGGCGGTTTGTCTGAAACGGCGCCGGCACTGACCGTAAACCGTCTGTGTGGTAGCGGTCTGCAGGCGGTACTGACCGCAGCTCAGCAGATCGAACTGGGTATCTGCGACACCGTTGTCGCCGGTGGTGCCGAGTCCATGAGCCGTGCGCCTTACCACATCCCAACCGCACGTTTTGGTCAGCGTATGGGCGACGGTGCGATGGTCGATCCGATGGTTGCTGCTCTTCACTGTCCGTTCAACCACATCCATATGGGTGTTACTGCTGAAAATGTGGCAGAGAAATACGGTATCACCCGTGAACAGCAGGACGAGCTAGCGGCGCTGAGCCATAACCGTGCGCAGAACGCCATCGAAAACGGTTACTTCAAAGACCAGATCGTACCGGTTGAGCTGAAAAGCCGTAAGGGTGTGACCCTGTTCGATACCGATGAGCATGTGCGTTATGACTGCAAAGCGTCTGATATGGCCGCGCTGAAACCGGTGTTCAAGAAAGACGGCACGGTTACTGCGGGTAACGCCTCCGGCTTGAACGATGCAGCGGCTGCGCTGGTGATGATGGACCGGGAAGCGGCTGAAGCGCAGGGCGTTAAGGCGATGGCGAAGCTGGTGGATTACTCCGTAGTGGGCGTTGATCCGAAGATCATGGGGATCGGTCCGGTGCCGGCGATTCAGGAAGTCCTGGAACGTAACAACCTGGGCGTGAATGACATCGACGTATACGAAGTTAACGAAGCCTTTGCAGCTCAAGCGCTGGCGGTTGCCCAACAGCTGGATCTGCCACGTGAGCGTGTAAACCCGAACGGTAGCGGTATCTCTCTGGGTCACCCGATTGGTGCGACCGGTGCTGTTGTCACTGTAAAAGCTCTGCATGAGCTGAATCGAATTAACGGTCGTTACGCCATGGTCAGCCTCTGTATCGGTGGTGGCCAGGGTATTGCGGCACTGTTTGAACGCGTTTAACCCAAACCCATCCCCTTAAATTTAGGGTTAAACACTGGTAGGGCAGGAGTTACTTCTGACACTCCATTTGGCCACGGATGGCTGTTTTTTCTCCTCCCTCTCTTGAAGAACAAGATCATCGCTTGTTTGCACTCTGGTAGGACGTGTTTGTCCGTTTTGGGCCAGAAATGGCCCCGTTTTTTTAGTGCAAATGGCAGTTATGAGGAACACACGATGTACAACGGTCAGGCGGTAAGCCTTAAATCCCTGGAATCTGGTCTGGTTGAACTGGTTTTCGACCTGCAGGGCGAATCTGTAAACAAGTTGAACAATCTGACTCTGAACGAGTTGGGCGAAGTTGTGGCATTGCTGGCTGCTGATAAGGATATCAAAGGCCTGCTGATCACAAGCGCAAAACCGGCGTTTATCGTTGGCGCAGATATCACTGAGTTTCAGGATAACTTCGCACTGAGTTCTGAAGAGCTGAAAGCATGGATCAATAAGACACACGCCACCTTTAATGCATTGGAAAACCTGCCGTATCCAACGGTTGCGGCGGTAAACGGCATGGCGCTGGGTGGTGGTTTTGAGTTGGCACTAAGTGCTGATTTCCGTGTGCTGGCTGCCGATGCACGCGTGGGTCTGCCAGAAGTGAATTTGGGGATCTGCCCGGGCTGGGGTGGCACCGTACGTCTGAGCCGTCTGATAGGTGCCGAAGCTGCACTGCAGTGGATGATGACCGGCAAACCTCAGAAAGCATCTGCCGCACTGGAGATGGGGGCTGTGGATGGCGTAGCTGATACAGCAGAACTGCGTGATGTGGCCATCGCTATGTTGAATGCGGCAGTTGCGGGTGATGTAGATTTTGCCCATAACCGTAAGCGTAAACAGCAGCCGCTGGTTGATTCCGTGGCGGCTCGCACCGAACTGCTGGATACGCAGGAGACGTATGCCAAGAAGCTGGACTCCAACTATCCGGCAGCAGGCGAGATCCTCAACGCGGTGTGCGCCCATGCGACATTGCCAATGGCTGATGCGCTGGCGGTTGAGGTGGACGCCTTTGTAACACTGGCTCAGTCCGATGCTGCACAAAGCCTGGTTGGCCTGTTCATGAACGACCAGCTGCTGAAGAAAAAATCCAAAGCATGGTGCAAGCAAGCAGATGCGGTTGAAAAGAGTGCCGTACTGGGAGCAGGCATTATGGGTGGTGGCGTGGCCTACCAGTCCGCATCCACCGGTACGCCGATCCTGATGAAGGATATCCGCGAAGAGGCGCTGGATCTGGGTCTGAAGACAGCCTCCAAACTGCTGGATCGCAAGATCGACAAAGGCCGCATGGATGCCGCAGGCAAAGCAGTGGTGATGGATGCGATTACCCCAACCCTGGATTACAACGAGTTTGGCAGCGTGGATCTGGTGGTTGAAGCGGTAGTGGAAAATCCGGCCATTAAAGCAGCCGTCCTGGCTGATGTTGAAGGTGCTGTGCCTGAGACTGCAGTACTGGCGTCCAATACCTCCACCATCTCAATCGACACGCTGGCAGAAAGCGTTGCACGTCCGGAACAGTTCTGTGGCATGCACTTCTTTAACCCGGTACACCTGATGCCGCTGGTTGAAGTGATTCGCGGCGAAAAATCCTCTGATGAAGCGGTTGCCACCACTGTGGCCTACGCCAAGAAAATGGGTAAAACCCCGGTAGTGGTGAATGACTGCCCCGGTTTCCTGG
>NZ_CAXRBQ010000052.1:0-52693 GCF_964228735.1 Pontibacterium sp.
AGATAGACATGGAGCCAATCACCGTCCTGGTGATGTGAATCCACGGAAAAACCTTTCCATAGGCAGCTGCTGAAGGCAGAATCCTGAAGCATAAACGACGATTTGGTTTTGATGATTGTTTGGCGACTTCACCATAAACCATTTCGTCGTTTTTTTTGTAGGCTCCACGCTATCCGACGAAGAACCTAAAAAAAGGGGGTCTTTCAGACATAAAAAAGCCGCCAGGAGAGGCGGCTAAAGAGGTTGGAGCGAGGTTGAAAGCTCCACATCAACCAATCAACGATTAATCGTTAACCAGCAGAATCACTAAAGTACGTGGACCGTGTGCACCCATCTGCAGTTTCTGCTCGATATCGGCACTACGGGAAGGTCCGGTGATCATGTTTACGGTACGTGGCATCACGCCGTTGTGCGTGGTACGCAGCTGTTTCCAGGCATCCTCGTACGGCCCCACGATGGTGGAGGCGTGCAACACGACCATGTGAACGTCTGGCAGGAAGTTCAGGGTGGTTGGGCTATCGGAGCTGGAGTGCAGCATCAGGGTACCGGTCTCGGCGATACCGGCGAAGCTGCTGGTGATGCTGGCCATATCGCCTACCTGACCGACACGTTCGCTCAGCTGGATATCACCCAGGGCAGACCAGTCCAAACCTTTCAGCTCTGGGCTGCTGGCTGTAACCAATTCCTGGATATTTGCCTTGTGCAGCCATTCGCTGGCGGCCATCGGCACTTCTGCGATGCTGTCCAGTTCGATGATCTCAGCGGCCGCTTCGATCGCCATATCCTTGAACAGTTTTACCTGTTCCGCCTGCGGCAGCTGCGCGCGCTTAGGAATCAGGTTGTTGTCTTTTGCCGCCAAACGGCTTTCAGCCGCTGTGCGTTGCTTGGCATTTGGTTCACCGCGACCCAGACCGCGGCGGATGTTGCCCAGAATTTCTGCTTTGCTCATCGTTCGCTCCTGTTATCGCTTGCCCTGTTTCCACTGATCCATAAAGGTCTGGCCTTCTGGTGCCGGCATATCACGCCAGTCGGTCCAGCCGCCCGCCAGTGGCAACTTGTTGATACGGCCTTTCTTACCCGCCATCTTCTTCATAAACCAGGCAGAGCTGCGCGATACCCAACGGTAGAGGGCAGGGCGCTTGGCAAAGAAGCCCCAACCGGCAAGGCCGTAACGCACTGATTTTGGACTCAGGTGCTTCTCGAATTCATTTTCACGCCAGTGACGCATCAGTTTCGGCAGCGGGATACGTACCGGACATACTGACTCACACTTACCGCAGGCGGTGGAGGCGTTTGGCAGCAGGCCCGCATTTTCGATACCGATCATCTGTGGGGTCAGGACAGAACCCATCGGGCCCGGGTACACCCACCCGTAGCTGTGACCGCCCACAGCGCCGTATACCGGACAGTGGTTCATGCATGCCGAGCAGCGGATACAACGCAGCATATCCTGCAGTTCGGTACCCACCATATCGGAGCGACCGTTATCGACCAGTACCACGTGGAAGTTTTCCGGACCGTCCTGATCCCCTTCACGGCGCGGGCCGGTGGAAAGGGTGTTGTAGACCGTGAACTCCTGACCGGTTGCAGAACGTGCCAGCAGACGCTGGAACAGGGTCATATCTTCCAGGGTCGGAACCACTTTCTCGATGGAGGTGATCACGATGTGGGTCTTCGGCAGCGTCTGGGTCAGGTCACCGTTACCTTCGTTGGTCACGATGATGGTAGAACCGGTTTCCGCTACACAGAAGTTGGCGCCGGTGATACCTACGTCGGCAGCCACAAACTTCTTACGCAGCATCTCACGCGCTTCCTGCATCAGTACCGCCGGGTCGTCGGACTTCGGGCGGTGGTGGTGCTTGTGGAACGCTTCGGACACATCTTCCAGATTCAGGTGGATCGCTGGAGCGATGATGTGGCTCGGGTGATCCTCACGCAGCTGCAGGATGTACTCACCCAAGTCTGTTTCCACCGGTTCGATGCCGTTCTTTTCCAAGTACTCGTTCAGGTTGACCTCTTCCGACACCATGGACTTACCCTTGGTGACGGTCTTGGCGCCGACCTGCTGGCAGATATCCAGAATGGTCTTGCAGGCGTCCTCGGAGGTGCGTGCCCAGTGCACGTGACCGCCGTTCTCAACCACCTTGGATTCGAACTGCTCCAGGTAGATGTCGAGATTTTCCAGAATGTGGTTTTTCAGGTCGCGGGCCTGATCGCGCAGGTCTTCAAACTCCGGCATGCGCTCAACTGCAGCGGCACGCTTGGTTGGGAAGCCAGCTTTCAGGTTACCCAACGCTTTCTGCAGGCCAACGTCTTTCAGGGCGATGCGGGCGTTTTCTTTAAACTCAGGACTTTTGATTTGCATGTCTGTTTCCCCGCTTAAACCTGTTTCGCCAGTGCGTATTTGTCCGCATCGGCTTCACCGATCGCAGGCTGATCCAGCATACCGGCCAGAATCTCTACCACGTGGCGTGCTTCCACGGTTTTGCCTTCGCGCTTCAGTTTGCCCGCCATATTGAGTAGGCAACCCAGATCGCCACCCACCAGGGTGTCAGCGCCGGATGCGGAGATAAACTCAGACTTGTTGGAGACCATGCGGTTGGAGATGTCTGGGTACTTCACGCAGAAGGTACCGCCGAAACCACAGCAGGTTTCCGCTTCTTCCATCTCTTCCAGCTCTAGGTTGTCCACTTTGCTCAGCAGCTTGCGTGGCTGCTGCTTAACACCCAACTGGCGCAGGCCGGAGCAGGAGTCGTGATAGGTGATGGTGCCGTCGTACTGAGCGCTGATCTTGTCGAAATCCAGCTTATCCACCAGGAAGGAAGTGATCTCAAACGCGCGGGCTTTCAGGTCTTCCGCACGGGCTTTCCAAGGATCACCTTCGTCAAACAGATCGGCGTAGTAATGCAGCATGCCGATGCAGGAACCGGATGGCCCCACCACGTACTCGTAACCATCAAAAGCTTCGATGGTCATCTTGGCAATGTCCTGGGTGGTTTTGCGGTCGCCGGAGTTAAAAGCAGGCTGACCACAGCAGGTCTGTTTCTCAGGGACTTCGACGATACAACCGGCCTGTTCCAGCAGGCGCACGGTTGCAAAAGCAACTGTAGGTCTGAACATGTCGGCCAGACAGGTCACAAACAGGCCAACAAGTGGTTGGTGTTCAGCGTTTGGCATTGGGGCTCACCTTGTCATTGCGGGCCTTGCTCACGTCTGGCCCATTTATTATTCGTTGTGATGCCTGAAAGATAGGTGAGGGCGAGGATAAAATAAATGCTACACTAGTAACTGGTCTGACCAAGGGGCGGCACCGTAATCTGGGGTATTGAACGGGAATAAGAGGGCAGGATAGCGTGTCGGAAGAGCGGTTACTCAGCCAGTCGCTGATGCGGGATCTGCGTGATCAGATACTGTTTGGTGAGATCGTGCCCGGGCAGAAAATTCCCTCCCAGCGTGTGCTCGCATCCGAGCATCAGGTTTCCCGTGCCACCGTGCGTGAAGCCTTCACTATGCTGGAACAGCAGGGCCTGATCGAGACCAGTCAGGGCGCGGCCAGCCGTTGCTGCAATCTGCTCGAACCGCACTTCAAACTGACCCTGGAAGGGGTGGGCGACAACTTTGAATTTCAGCGCCAGGTGATGGAAGCCCGTGCCGCACTGGAAGGTGAAGCCGCTTTTTATGCCGCCCAGCGTGCCAGCGATGATCAATTGCAGAAGCTCGACGAAGAGTTCCATCGTATGCAGGCGCGCAGTGAAGACACCACGTTGGCTAAAGCCAAGGCCGATCTTACCTTCCATATGCAGATCGCCGAATCCAGCCACAACCTGCTGATCATCTCCTTCAGCCAGATCTTCTACAGCCGTTACTTCAACGCGATCTATGGTGTACTGTCGCGCACCCTGAAGAAGTTTGGCCGCTATCCGGATGGGATCTCCAAGCAGCATGCGCAGATCCACAAAGCGCTGATGAACCGCGATGCGGAAACCGCGCGCCGGGTGGCGCAGGACCATATCCTTTATACATTACGATCCCTGGAGAAGACCGAGTGAATAAACCCGCCGTGCGAGAGTGCCTGTGAACAACCGACCGCTGCCACCGCTGCGCAGCCTCAGTGTATTTATGGTTGCCGCCCGTTGTGGCAGCTTTAAGCGTGCCGCCGACGCGCTATGCGTAACGCCGCAGGCCGTCAGCCTGCAGGTGCGCACCCTGGAAGAACAACTTGAACTTGAGCTGTTCCAACGCCTGCCCGCCGGGATCAAACTGACCGCATCCGGCGAGCAACTGCTGGACTACGTGCAGCGGGGTATCGACCTGATCCAGCACGGTATCAAGGATGTGCAGCAGCGCCAGCAACGTCGACAGCTTAAGATCAGCGCCTCGCCCTGGTTTGCGATCCACTGCCTCCTGCCCAGGTTGGATGAGTTTGAGCAGCTGCACCCTGATGTGGATGTGGTGATCAACACCTCCGTTCGTTTTCCTGACTTCACTGCTCAAAGGCTGGATCTGGCGATCCAGTGGGGTTTTGGCCAATGGCCGTTCAGCCACAAACAACTGCTGCTCACCGACGACAAGCTGTTGGTGTGTGCGCCCAGCCTGCTGGAGAAGGACAAGCCGCTTAACGATTACAAGGATCTGGCCCATCACCGCCTGCTCTGTACCGAACTCTCCGTGGAGTTGTGGCGCAAGGTGCTGAACACCCTCGGCGTCGATACGCTGGTGGAACGTCAGGTGCTGCCGCTGGACAGTCAGGCGGGGCAGATCGAAGCCACCGTCAAAGGTCTGGGTGTCGCCCTGATCTCCGTCGACGAAGCGCGTAACGGCTGTGAAGACGGTCGCTTTATAGCGCCGCTGGGGGATTCACTGGTGAGCGAACTGAACCCTGCACTGATGCCGGGCTACTGGCTGGTGGAGCGGGAAGGGGCAGAACGCGATCCACTGCTGGCTGAATTTATCCACTGGATGAAGGGCTGGCTGTCTGAACATCCACGTGCTCACAGGCCAAGTTTTTCTTACCCTTGACACAAAGTTTTATCGTTTGCTCACAGTCATAGCGAAGCGCACACTCCAGCTCTAATTCCAACAAGAACAGAGTGCTGTGACTTCGATGAATACTGAGACTTTTTTTGCTGAACTGTGGCGCGACTACACCTCCATCACCCCGCAGGCTGAGCCGATCAAGCAGATCTTTGCCAAGACCGATGGTGAGGTGATCAACGACCACGTGGCGTTCCGTACCTTCGCCAGCACCCCGTTGCAGCTGGATAACCTGGAACCGCTGATCCTGTCTCTGGGTTACGAGCGCCAGGACAGCTACAACTTTGAAGCCAAGAAGCTGCGTGCCTACAGCTTTATCCACACCGATCCGAAAGCACCGAAGATCTTTGTCTCCGAGCTGCTGACCGATCAGCTGAGCGAAGCGAGCCAGGCAATCATCCACAAATACACCAAACAGATTGAAGCCAAAGCGCTGGATCTGTCCGTGTTCTGGTCAGGCCGTCACTGGCAGATGCCAAGCTTTGAGGAGTACCAGACCCTGATGGCGGAAACCGAATACGGTGCCTGGTTGCTGGCGATCGGTGTACGCGTAAACCACTTCACCGTCAGCGTGAACCACCTGACAAGCAGCGATACCCTCCAGGATGTTCTGCGTCGTGTGAAAGAAGCCGGCTTTGCAGTGAACACTGTAGGTGGTGAAGTGAAAGGCACCCCGGCAGACTTGCTGGAGCAGGGTTCAACCATGGCCGACCGTCAGGCATTTGAGTTTGCTGGGGGCAAAACTCATGAGATCCCAACCTGCTTCTACGAGTTCGCCCTGCGTCATGCTGATATCGAGAAGAATCTGTATCAGGGTTTTATTGCGGCGAATGCGGATAAGATCTTTGAGTCGACCAATGCGGCTTAAGGATTGATGAGATAACAAAAAGCCGGCATCTGCCGGCTTTTTTGCGCGTTTACTATGTACTTAAGCCGCCCGACTGGTTGGCATCGCTTTTTGCGCTTTGCTGTAGGCATGCACGTAACGCAAGGTTTCCCCTTCCCTCACATTCAGTGCTTTGGCTGCTTCCGGTGTGATCAGCAGCTCATCATCCTCACCGATGCGGGCGTGGGTGAGGGCAGAACGGTAGTTCTCCAGCTGGCCGTTGCTGAGCAGCAGCTGTGGATCGTCGTCGCTGATATCGTGCGTCAGTTTGCAGCGGGCCAGACGGCTGTCACGCACCGTGTGGATCTCGCTGGTGGCCGACTGTACGGATGGACCGCCGTCGAACAGGTCGATGTAACCGGTGAACTGAAAACCCTCCTTCTTCAGCATATTCAACGCCGGGGCAGAGGAGTCGTGCGGTTTACCGATCACGTCACGGGCAGCCGCAGGCAGCAGGTCGGTGTAGATCGGGTATTTTGGCATCAGGTCCGAGATAAACTGTGTACCTTTCAGCGCTGCTGTGTTCACCGCGTCCTGGAAATCGATACCGAAGAATGTTCGGCCCAGGTGTTCCCAAAGTGGTGAAGTGCCGTTCTGGTCCTGCCAGCCACGTAGCTCAGCGATCACGAGGTCGTTGAAGCATTGCGGGAAATCGGCCATCAGCAGATAACGGGCACGCGCCAGGAACTGACCCACACCCGGACGGCGGAACTCAGGCAGCACAAACAGCGAACCCACCTCGGTGGTGCCGGTGTAGTCGTTTACCATGCTGAGCACTTTGGTCTGACGGGTCACGTCCAGATCGTTGCTGCTGCTCACCAGTGTGGAGAGTTTGTAGTGATAAAACGGCTTGTTGAGGCCAACACCGGTGTAGATCGCGCTGGTTCCCACAACGCGGCCGGTTTCACTGTCTTCCAACACCATAAAATAGGTGTTGCTCTGGGCTGGATTGCAGCCGTTGGAAAAGGCTTTTTGTGAGGTCTCGATCTTTTCACACCATGCCGCTTCGTCAGCTGGCATTGAGGTCATGCCGTTACCGACAGCATGGGAGATCGTCATCAGGTCGTCGAGATCCTGCAACGCACATGGGCGGATGATCAGCATAGTTTTCCCCTTCTTATCGTTATATTAAGGGGAATTTTAGTGTCGATTATGCAAAATGAGCTGTCGATCTTATTGGGCGAAATCGCATTTTCTGCAGATTTTGATGGGCTGCTCAAAATAAAATTCGGTTTTGTTTTGGCGCTCTTAATCTTTGCTAAAATAAAGGGATTGTGCCTTCGGTGCCCGTCTTTTCTGGGCTTGTGTTGTGGTATATAAACGAGGGTCGTTTTGAAGGGCAGGGCAAGCCGGGATTTATATGCAATTGGACAAGATTAACCGAAAGATTCTTTCGATCCTGCAGCAGGATGCACGGATCACCAATCAGGATCTGGCCGAGCGGGTGAACCTGTCGCCCAGCTCCTGTCTGAACCGGGTACGGAAGCTGGAACAGCAGGGGTTGATTGGGCCGTATCTGGGCGTGGTGGATCTCGCCACGTTGTGCCGCAGCGTCACCGTTATCGCCACGGTCAGCCTGAAAGACCAGAGCACCGATGCCTTTCGTGCGTTCCAGCAGGCGGCGCAGGATATTCCGGAAGTGGTGGAGTGCTATATCGTCAGCGGCACCTTTGATATCTTCCTGCGCATCGTGGCGCCGGACATGAACCGCTACAACGAGATCAATGACCGTTTGCTGGATTTGCAGCCGGGCAAAGTGAATATAAGCAGCCATGTGGTTCTCAACACCGGTAAGCCTTTCAGGGGTTATCCACTCGACCAGCTCATCGACGGATGAGTTTCAGGGACTAAGTAATGATCGACGCAATTAACCGTAAAATCCTCGCTGCCTTGCAGGAGAACGCGCGTATCTCTTTTGCCGAGTTGGGTAAGCGTGTACACCTCACCGCCCCAGCAGTGGCGGAGCGTGTGCGTAAGATGGAAAGTGCAGGCATCATCACCGGTTACGGTGTGAACGTGAACTTGGATAAGGTCGGCTACCCGATTGTGGCGATGGTGCAGTGTAAGGTGTATCGCGCCAAAGAGCGGGAGTTCAAGGAGTTGCTGCTGAGCTACGATGAGGTGATTGAGTGCCTGAACACCACCGGTGAACAGGCCTTTCTGGTGAAGTTGGCGGTGGAGTCGATGTCGCAGCTCGACGAGATTCTGGAAGCTTTCATCGATTTCAGCGACACCAACACCATGATGATTCTGTCGACTCTGGTAGACCGTGAACTACCAGAGACCTTCTTTAAGTAACTTTTGAAGCACTCCTATGCTGCGGCTGTCTGGCGTTTGCGAGATGGCCACTGACTTACCAGCATACCCGCCAACATCAGGCTGCAACCCAGCAGCTCCTTGCTACCGAAGTGCTCGCCCAGCAGCAACCAACCGCCCAGTACTGCAAACACCGCTTCGGTGGATAGGATCAGCGCAGCGACATCCGGCGTCACCTTCTTCTGACCGATCACCTGCAGTGTGCAAGCGATACCGCTGGATGCAACGCCCGCATACAGCAGCGGCAACCATGCAGCCTGGAAATCGGGCAGGGTTGGGGTTTCCAGCATCACTGCCGCCAGTGTCGCCCATACCGCAGCCACCAGGAACTGACAGATCGATAGACTGATCGCATCCACTTTCTTCGACAGGTATCCGATGATAATCACGTGGGCGGTCCAGAACACCGCACCGATCAGCTCCAGCAGGTCACCGTAACCGATAGTCAGATCCGGTCCGATCGACAGGCTGTATAAACCCAGTACCGCCAGGATCACGCCGCTCCAGGTCTGCATGTTGGTGCTCTGGCCCAGCAGAATGCCCGCCACCGGCACCATCACGATGTACATACCGGTAATAAACCCAGCGTTACCTGCAGTGGTGTGGAGCAAGCCGATCTGCTGGAAGGTAAAACCACCAAACATAATGGTGCCCGCGGCCAAACCGCCAATCAGCAGTGTCTTGCCCTGCGGTATACGGTGTTTGGTAAAGATCAGCCACAGCGGTAGCAGCGACAGCGCACCCAGCAGGAAACGGGCCGCGTTAAAACTGTGCGGTGGCAGGTGGTCCATACCGGCGCTCTGGGCGACAAAGGCGAACCCCCAGATAGCAGCAACGCTGATCAACAGCAGATGGGATACAGAGATAAAGCGCATCAAAATAGCTCCACAACAACGTCTAACGAGGTGGCAATTTTACGGCGGAAAAGCCCAGACGAGACAGAACGAAACTAACGAAGATAAGGTGTGATGCTGAATTTTTGTAGGTTTTTGGTGCTTTGCGCTTTCGAATCGAAAGTTGGGCGCTAAGGCTGAGGCTGCCTGAGTGAAATCAGGGGCAAATTGGGGAAAAGAATAGGAGGAAAGGAGCCGCGCGAATGTCGGTTAAGAAGGGCGGAAAGAACAGGCAGAGGGCAGTCTACTGACTGCCCGCTAACTTCACACCAAATCCGATCAGTAGGAAACCGGTAATGCTGTCCATGGTTTTGGATACCTTAGGTGTCTGCAACCACTGGCGTGCACGTGCCACCATCAGTACCAATGTACCCTGCCACACCATACCGATCGTAAAGTGCACCGCTGCCATCATCATGGACTGAGCCACGGCTGAGTGGGCCGGATCGATAAATTGCGGTAGAAACGCCATGTAGAAGATGATCGGTTTCGGATTCAGAACGTTGGAGAGCAAACCTTCGCGCAATGATGTCATTGCAGGAACGGAACACTGTGCGGTTGGTTGCTCCACCTGCAGTGCGCCGCTTTTGAAGGCTGAACGCAGGCTCTGAACACCCAACCAGATCAGGTAGCAGGCACCGGCTATTTTCAGCGCAGTAAAGAGGTGGGCGGAACCGAGTAGAATCACCGACAAGCCCGCTGCTGAAATACTGGCGTGAACAAACAGGCCCATACAGATGCCGAGGCTAGTAAGTAGCCCATCGCGGTTACCACCACGCGCTGCATTGCGCATCACCAGCAGCGTATCAACGCCAGGTGTCAGTGTTAGGGCTGTAATTGCTACCAGAAAGGGCAGCCAGAGGAAACTCTCGAACATCGGTGAACCTAAAACCAGGAAGACTAAGGCGTGAGTGTAAGTGATATGGTCAGGTAGGGGCAATCTAGAATCGTGTGACCGCTTGAGTGCAGATTGCATAGTTTTACAGCAGGGCATCCACTACGCTTTAAATAAGTGTTCGCTTGGCAGATACCTGATCTTGATGTCTGGTGTTTATTAGGACGGACGCAGGAGGATCAAGATGCTCGATTGTATTTTGGAGTTCTCCGACAATATTGCCGAAGACTTCGATAACCGGGAGCTGTTTAACTCGTTGCACCTGCTTTTAGCCCAGAGTGGTCTCTTCGCGCGCGAGCGGATCCAGAGCCGGGCCCATCTGTATCACCGCTATTACCTTGACGATGGCGGCAGCGAACAAGGATTTATCCAACTGACCATAATCACACCACGCCCACTCGATTCCCGGTTCAGGAATAGGCTGGGAGATCAGCTTCTCGCGTTGTTGCAGCAAGAGTTTTACTACTCCCTGCAGCAGCTGAACTGCACACTCACCGTCAAGATCACGCAGGTTGAAACCACGGATTACTGCAAATCCGTCAGTCGATCTGATGTGCGGTAGTGCTTATAAATCATCAATGCCTGCTAAGGCAGCTTTGCAGGTTCCAACACAGAGCAAGGAAACCAGGCTTAATTGACCTGTAGGGTAAGCTTCAGCTTACCGGCAGCATAAATGCTGCCCTACAAAGGGACATAACCATTAGAGCGGAGAGGTTCTGAGTAGTGGCCTGTAGGCTAGGCTCTAGCTTACCGGCAGCATGATCACCTTCGATGACGACGCTGCACTACAGAAAAATGGGCGAATGGACATAAAAAAGGCCCGCCAGAGCATGGAGACGGGCCTAAAGTGAGGATCAATCTTTGACGCGTTGCCTTAACGCTGGAACGGGTACACGGAGCCCAGGTTAAGGATCTGGGTCAGTTCATCCAGTGCGGTACGGGATTCGATCAGCAGCTGTGGGTCGGCCAGATCGGATTCCGCCAGGCGGTCGCGGTAGTGCTTATCAACCCAGCTGTTCAGGGTGGCAAACAGCTGATTGTTCATACGGGTGGACTGGTTGAAGGCGTTCAGTTCCTGCTCGTTCAGCACAACACGCAAGCGCAGGCACGCTGGGCCACCGCCGTTGCTCATACTCTGTTTCAGGTCGAACACTTTCAGCTCGTCGATGGCACTGTCGCCATCGCGCAGCTCACTCAGGTAAGCCCATACCGCCGGGTTGTTCTGGCACTCTTCCGGGATCACTAGCAGGGTGCGACCGTCGGCCATGCTCAACAGCTGGCTGTTGAACAGGTAGCTGGTTACCGCATCCTGTACGGATACACGGTTGCTTGGCACCTCAATCACGTTGAAGTTACCGCCCAGCGCATCGTTCAACTGCTGGTTCACCTCTGCCTGATTCAGGAAGGCCTGCTCGTGGCAGAACATCAGGTTGCGGTTACCCACAGCGATCACGTCGTTGTGGAAGACACCCTGATCGATCACGTCCGGGTTCTGCTGCGCGTACACCACTTTGCCCGGATTCAGGCCGTGTTTGCGAGCGATCGCTTCGGATGCTTCGTAGGTGTGGCGGGCCGGGTAACGCTGCGGCTGCGGCTTGTTACCGTTGAAGGCGTAACGGCCGAAGACAAAAAACTCGACACCGGCATCGCCGTATTCGTGGCAGAAGCGGGTGTGGTTGGCCGCGCCTTCGTCACCGAAGTGTTCCACGCTTGGCAGCACGCTGTGGTGCTCGAAGTGCTGCTCATCGTTGAAGGTGGCACGCAGGATGCGGCCGGTCACTTCGTGTTCGATGGAGCGGTGGAACTTGTTGGTCAGGTTGGCCGGGGTAAAGTGCACCTTGCCGTTGGCGGTATCCGCACTTGGCGATACGGTGGCGGCGTTTGCAGTCCACATGCTGGATGCAGAACAGCAGGCGGCCAGAATACGCGGCGCCTGTTTCGCCGCGGCTGCCAGCACATCGGCATCGCTGCCACCAAAACCCAGTTGGCGCAGGGTATTGATGTCCGGACGCTCCTGAGGCGCCAGTACACCCTGGACCAGACCCAGGTCGTTCAGGGCCTTCATCTTGGTCAGGCCCTGTTTCGCTGCCTGCTTCGGATTGGAGACCTCAGCCTGGTGCTTTTCGGAGGCGACGTTACCGAAGGACAGACCCGCGTAGTTGTGGGTCGGGCCGACCAGACCGTCAAAGTTTGCTTCAAATGCTTTCATTATCGCTCCTGCTTAGCTGAGGTTCAGGCCCGGAGACAGGGTTTCCGGCAGGTCCAGGCTATCGGTTTCGATGCCCGCAACCGGGTATGCACAGTAGTCCGCTGCATAGTAGGCGCTGGCACGGTGGTTGCCGCTGGCACCGACACCACCGAACGGAGCTGCACTGCTGGCGCCGGTGATCTGTTTGTTCCAGTTGACGATACCGGCGCGGATGCGGCGGTAGAACAGGTCGAACTGCGCTTCGTCATCGCTGAACAGACCGGCGGACAAACCGTACTGGGTGTTGTTCGCTTCGGTGATGGCGTCCTCAAATTCAGCATAGCGGATCACCTGCAGCAGTGGGCCAAAATACTCTTCATCCGGCAGTGCATCGATCGCGGTAACGTCGATCAGGCCCGGGGAGAGCAGGCCTGTGCCCGGTTTCAGTTTTTCCAGCGCCAGCAGCGGGGTTGCACCCAGCTCGATCAGGCGGGCCTGCGCAGCCACCATACCGTCCGCTGCCGCTTCGGAGATCAGGCTGCCCATGAATGGCGCTTCTTCGTCGAACTGACCGCCCACGCGGATCTGGCTCACGGCTTTCTGCAGCTGCGCGACAAACTCGTCACCCGCGGCACCGGTTGGTACAAACAGACGACGGGCGCAGGTGCAGCGCTGGCCGGAGGTGATGTACGCGGACTGGATGGTTTCGTGGACCGCGGCCTTGATGTCGCTGATCTGGCCGATGATCAGTGGATTGTTGCCACCCATCTCCAGCGCCAGGATCTTGCCCGGGTGGCCGGCAAACTGTTCGTGCAGCAGGTGACCGGTGCGGGAGCTGCCGGTGAATAACAAGCCGTCCAGATCCGGGTGAGACGCCAGTGCGATACCGGTCTCTTTCTCGCCCTGTACCAGGTTCAAAACGCCTGCCGGCAGACCGGCTTCGTGCCACAGCTCAACCATCTTTTCGGCGACTTTTGGCGTCAGCTCGCTTGGCTTCAGCACAACGGTGTTGCCCGCCAGCAGCGCCGGTACGATGTGACCGTTAGGCAGGTGGCCTGGGAAGTTGTATGGGCCAAATACCGCAACCACGCCGTGTGGCTTGTGGCGCAGTACGGCGCGGGCACCGGCCATGTCGCTGCTGCGCTCGCCGGTGCGTTCGTTGTACGCCTTGATGGAGATCTCAATCTTACCCACCATCGCACCTGCTTCGGTACGGGTTTCCCACAGCGGTTTGCCGGTCTCTTCAGCGATGGTCACGGCGATCTGTTCTTTGTGTTCGCCCAGCAGTTCACCGTAACGGCGGATGATTGCGATACGCGCTTCCAGACCCAGATCGGCCCACGCGATGCTGGCGTCACGGGCTGCAGTCACGGCGTCTTTTACCTGTGCTGCGTCAGCTGCGCCTGCGTGCCAGATGCTTTCGCCGGTAGTTGGGTTGAGGGAATCAAATGCCGGGCCGTTGCCTTCCAGCCACGCGCCGTTGATGTAGATAGATGCGGTCATATCAGAATCTCCGTCCAGAAGAGAGAGGTACTACACGAACGGTACTTCCCTCGGTGATGTTCAGTGCTTCAGCAACGTCAGGGGTTACGGTTACTACGTGTTTGCCTACGGAAGTGAGGGCGGTCATACAGCAGCGGAAATCTTCAAAGCCGTTGGTGCTGACCATGTACAGTTCACCTTCCGGTTTGATGTCGGCGATGTGTACTTTTACGTAGTGACTGTCCTGAATTGCGCGGATGTCGTTGGTACGCGCTTCCAGCGTTGGGCCACCGTCGAAGATGTCGATGTACCCGGTAAAACGCATGCCTTCGTTTTCCAACAGACGGCGCGCCGGGGTGGTGGCGTTATGGGTTTTGCCAATTGCGTCCTGTGCCTCTTGGGGCAGCAGGTTGGTGTAGATGGCGTTCTTCGGCATCAGCTCGGCGATAAACACCTTGTCCATGGAGGAGAGCTGGTCCGCCTCGGAGAAGTCGAGGGAGAAGAAATGACGACCCAGGCCTTCCCAGAACGGGGAGATGCCGTTTTCGTCGGAGTAACCACGCATCTCGGCGATCAGGTGATCGCTGAACAGCTGCGGGAACTCGGCCATAAACATAAAACGGGATTTGGAGAGCAGGGAGCCGTTCTTGCTGTGACGGGCATCCGGTGCCAGGAACAGGGTGCACAGCTCGGAGTAACCGGTGTGGTCGTTGGTGATGGTCAGGGTGTTGAGCTGGTTGTATACCTTAAGCTCGCGGGACGCATGCACCAGGGTCCCCACACGGTAGTTGTACCAGGGTTCGGTCAGGCCAACGGCAGATTCGATGCCGCTTACGCCAACCACTTCACCGGTCTCGGTGTCTTCCATCACAAACAGGAACAGCGCTTCGTCACCGCGGGTAGCAGGATCGTAGGCCTTCAGCGCGTTCTCCATCTTTGCCGCAACCTGTTGGTCGTTGTCCTGCAATGAGGTGAAACCCGGGCCGGTTTTGCTGGCCAGCTCGCGTAGCGCTGTGTGATCGTCTGCCTTGATCGGGCGAACTATCATCATGGTCTGTGGACTCCGTATTTGGGCTGAGCGCAGGCGTAGCCGCCCCTATAGAGGAGGGCGCTCAGTCGTTTCTAGTTATTGTGGTGTTTCGATCTTGGGGCTTATTCAGCCAAGCTCTGCTTCTTCAAGCATCAGCACGCGGATGTCATCACCCTCTTCAACCTGCAGCAGGTTTGCCTGTTCGGCGCTGATCACTGGTTGCGCCGGGTCGATTCGGGTCATCAGACAGCGGTAGTTTTCCAGGCTGGTGTTGCTGATCAGGGCAGGGCGCAGGGTTGCTTCGTCGCTGCTCTCACCGATGTGTGCCACGGTCTGTTGGTTCTGACGAACAGAACGGACGTTGTCGGTGCGCGCTTCCAGAGTTGGACCGGCATCAAAGATGTCCACGTAACCCCGGTAGTTGAAACCTTCGTTTTCCAGCAGGGCCATCACCTCTTCCATATCCGGGCGTGGTTTACCCAGAACTGCCTGTGCTTCAGGTGTCAGCAGTGGGACGTAGACCGGATAGTGCGGCATCAGGTCGGCGATAAAACCTTTGTTGTTGATACCGGTGAGGTAGTTGGCTTTGGTGAAATCCATATTGAAGAAGTGGCGACCCAGGCACTCCCAGAATGGGGAGCGGTGCTCCTCGTCGGCTACACCCTGCAGCTCGACAATCAGGCGTGGTGCAAAGCGCTCAGGGAACTGGGCGATCAGCAGCATGCGGGCACGGGAGAGCAGGTGCAGGTTGTTCTGGCTGCGGTGGGCGCTGTCCAGGAACAGGGTGCACAGACGTGCCGCGCCGGTGTAGTCCTGACACAGGTGCAGGGCCGGTACACGGTTGTGAATTTGCAACTCACTGGAGGCGTGTACCACCTCTTCCATACGGTATGAGTAGAAAGGCGTGCTGATACCTACCGCTGCGTCGATACCGGACACGCCGAGGATCTCGCCGCTGTCGGTATCTTCCAGTACAAAGTGGTAGCTTTCACTGCCGGGACGTTCCACCGCCTTGCGCAGCGACTGCTGGGTGCTGTTGATCAGCTCGCCCAGGTGGTCGCGGTTCGCCGGAAGGGTGGTCATGCTGCCGCCGGAGATTACCGCCAGACGTTCCAGGCCCTGGATATCGGTGAAGTTCAGGGGACGTACTAACAGCATTGGTTTTCCTCCAGCCAGCTCAGATCGTCGCTGGCAGCCAGTTTCATAAGCATCAGCGCACTCAGCTTAGCGCGTTCGGTGAGGCTTTTCACTTTCAGGTACTCGTCGCTGGAGTGGATCTTGCCACCCTGTACTCCAAGGGTATCGATATTAGGGATACCGGCGGCCGCCAGGTTGTTGCCGTCGCAACAGCCGCCGGTAGGTAACCACTGCAGTTCCATGCCCAGGGTGTGGCCGCATTCGCGCGCCAGTTCAAACAGTTTCTTGTTGGCGCCGCTCAGTACTTTTGGTTTGCGGCCGAAACCGCCCAGCAGTTCGATGCTGATGCCGTCGCGGTCGTTGATCATCGCCACCAGTTCATTCAGTCGGTCCAGACACCACTGCTCATCTTCCGGACGCTCCAGGCGGATGTTGAAGCGGGAGATGCAGAGATCCGGCACGATGTTTACGGCGCCGCCGCCTTCGATAAAGCCCGGGTTGATGGTCACACCGTCGCGCTGACCGTTGAGGTCGTCCAGTGCGGCAACAAAGTCACACATGGCACGTACCGCGTTACGACCCAGATGGTGTTCGCGGCCCGCATGTGCGGCCTTACCGGTGACTTTGACGCTGAAGTTGCCGCTGCCTTTGCGCTCGCCCGCCAGGTTGCCGTCTGGGAAGCTGGGTTCATAGATCATGCCCAGGTGCACACGTTTGGCTGCATCTTCGATCAGAGGGGCAGAGCCCGGGGAGCCGATCTCTTCATCCGGGTTAAACAGGATCTCCCAGCCGATCTGCTCGGCATACGGGCTGCGCTCCAGCGCCTGCAATGCCTTGATCATCACCAGAATGCCGCCTTTCAGGTCGGCTACACCCGGACCGTTCAGAGTCTCGTCATCCAGCCACTTCACCTGCTGGAACGGGTGATCGATGGCAAAGACGGTATCCATGTGGCCGCAGAAGAAGATCTGCAACGGGGCTTCGGGGCGCTTACGGATGCGCAGGGCGTCACCCAGCGGGAAGGTTTCAATTTCACCGTTGCTGCCCAGGTGTTCGTAAGGCGCAACCGGAACCACTTCCACCTCACCATCCAGCACCTGGCAATATTCGGTCAACAGCTCACGCACCTTATTCACGCCGTCGGCGTTGAGGGTGCCAGAGTTGATCTCTGCCAGTTCGATGGTCTTGGCCAGCATCTCGTCGTACTGGGCGTCAAGCCATTCGATCCAGGGGGTAAAGTTGGTCGTGGTCATCGCTGGGTTCCTTCTATTCCGTTCTAACCATTATTGGAGATCGGCGCGATAGAATCTGTCAGTGATGCGACCCGAACTTCAGAAATTAGGGCACGTTTGAGGGTGGATTTTAGAAGAGGGGATGCGCAGCAAACCGCCCTGAAGACGGCCGCTGCGCGGGGAGAAAAGGTCGAACTTATTCGATGGGCTATGCGGGATTAGGCTTCGGCAGTTTCTGTTTCCAGAACGTGCGAGATTGCCTGGTCCAGACGCGCCATGCCTTCACGGATGTCCGCTTCCGGGATGATCAGTGAAGGAGTCATACGCAGTACGTTAGGACCCGCGACCAGAATCATCACACCGGCATCACGGGCTGCGGCCAGGAACTTGGCTGCCTTGCCGTGCCATACGTCGATCAGTTCGGCACCGATCAGCAGGCCTTCACCACGAATCTCTTTGAAGATCTGATGCTTGGCATTGATCTTCTCCAGCTCCTCTACAAAGATCGCACGCTTGTCGGCTACGCCGGACAGCACTTCCGGCGTGTTGATGGTGTCGATCGCTGCTTCCGCTACGGCACACGCCAATGGATTGCCGCCGTAGGTGCTGCCGTGGGTACCAAAGCCCAGGCTTGGCGCTACTTTGTCGGTGCACAGCATGGCGCCAACCGGGAAGCCGCCGCCCAGCGCTTTGGCGGTGGTCATGATGTCTGGCGTCACACCCAGACCTTCGTATGCGTACAGGTGACCGGTACGGCCAACGCCAGTCTGAACTTCATCGTATACCAGCACGGCGTTGTGCTCGTCACACAGCTCGCGTACCGCACGGGCAAACTCAGGATCAGCCGGGATGATGCCGCCTTCACCCTGGATCGGTTCCATCACCACTGCGCAGGTTTTGTCGGAGATCGCTGCTTTCAGGGCTTCGATATCGTTGAACGGTACGTGGCTGATGCCGCCTGGTACCGGCTCGAAACCTTCACGGTATTTCTGCTGACCACCGACGGATACAGTGAACAAGGTACGGCCGTGGAACGCCTGGGTGAAGGCGATGATTTCGTGTTTCTCTGGACCGAAGTTGTCGTACGCGTATTTACGCGCCAGCTTGAACGCCGCTTCGTTGGCTTCGCCGCCGGAGCTGCAGAAGAACACCTTGTCTGCAAAAGTCGCGTCGGTCAGTTTCTTCGCCAGGCGCAGCGCCGGTTCGTTGGTGCAGGTGTTGCTCAGGTGCCACAGCTTGTCAGCCTGGTCTTTCAGAGCAGCAACCAGAGCAGGGTGCGCGTGACCCAGTGCGTTTACCGCGATACCACCGGCAAAGTCGACGTATTCACGATCGTCCTGATCCCACACGCGGGAACCTTCGCCACGTACCGGCACGAACTGCTGTGGGTTGTAGTTAGGGACCATTACATCATCAAAAAGCGCGCGGGTTACTGGCACTGTAGTCATAGCGATTTACCTCATTTCCGGCCGCTGACGATAACGGCGGCCTGGTGAACTCTGTTCTAATGTTTGTTTTGAGCTCTGTAACATCAACCCCTGGGTTGGTCAGGGTTGTTGCACGGGAGCGACTGCATAAGCGTCTATATTTAGTATCAGCAAAAGGGATCGCCTAGTGCCAGATGGAGAATTTCTATAGGGCGACATGAACTTGCACTAAGTTGACATTTAGGTCGGCTGAAGAAGTCAGTGACCTGGAATATCAGTATCCTGCACACTCCGAAATCTAACTTGCTCGAACCATTATTTACCCGGAGGAAAACGTTTTAGTGGGTAATCCGTTGTCAAACGACAGTTCTCAGCGCAAACCGCACCGTTTTGGTTTCCTGTTGCTGCCCAACTTCTCCTTGATCGCCTTCTCCTCGGCGATTGAGCCGTTGCGTATGGCCAACTGGGTGACCGGCGAAGATTGCTACGAGACCGTGCTGATCAGCCATGATGGCGAGGCGGTATCGAGCAGCTTTGGTGTGCAGACGCTGGTGGATTGCAGTCTGAAGGATATTCCCCCACTGGACGCGATCTTTGTCTGTGGTGCCAGTCCGATTGCCCGCACCGGCAATGAAGCGGTAATTGGCTGGTTGCGCCGCCAGGGGCAGGCCAATGTGGCGCTGGGGGGTATCGGTACCGGGTCTTATCTGCTGGCGTGTGCCGGTTTGCTGAATGACTACCGGGCGACGATCCACTGGTGGGATCTGGATGCGTTGCGCGAAGAGTTTCCGGGTACCCAGGTGACCAACAATCTCTACGAGATCGACGGTAACCGTTACACCTGCAGCGGCGGCACGGCATCTATGGACATGATGCTATTCCTGATCGGCCAGCACTACGACATGAACCTGGCCGCTAAAATCTCCGAGCAGTTTATCTGCGAGCGTATGCGCACCAGCGATGACCAGCAGCGTATCCCGCTCAAGGCACGTATCGGTGCCAGTCAGCCGAAGCTGATCGAGGCGGTGACCCTGATGGAAGCCAATATCGAGGAGCCATTGAGCACCGACGATCTGGCATTTCATGTGGGAGTATCCCGCCGTCATCTGGAGCGCCTGTTTAAGAAACACCTGCAAACCGTACCGTCCAAGTACTACCTGGAATTGCGTTTGGAGAAAGCACGCCAGATGCTGCGCCAGAGTGACAAACCCGCGCTGCAGGTGGGATTGGCCTGTGGCTTCTCCAGTGCCTCCTATTTCAGTACCGCCTACCGCAACCACTACGGTGTGACGCCACGTGAAGAGCGCAAGCGTGCCGCTGAGACTGAAGAGCGACAGCCAGCAGGCACCCAGTTCGGGCGCTCGACCTTGATAAGTAACTGATCACCCAGAACTTTTTTCTGAAAAGCGGCGTGTTTTCCACCGTTTCTCCAGTGTTTACATCTTTCGGCCAAGTCGCGATGACTGAAATTGGTGGCCGAATTTCAAAATATCGACCTCCTGCAATTTGTTACCTTCAAAATGCGCGCTATGGCCTGTGGCAAAACACGTTCAGATGGGTGGTGTTTTGCAGCGTACGGCTCACATAGCAGCGTTCCCCGGTTAGCCCTAAGCAGGCTGGATCAGAGAGCCGGGTAATTAACCTGGCAATATAGAGAACAATAAAAATGCCTGAGAATTCTGCTATCTATCTGAAGAACATTCACAAGTCGTTCGGCGATCTCGAAGTCCTGAAAGGGATCGATCTGCAAGCCCATGAACACGATGTGATTTCGATCATCGGCTCCAGTGGCTCAGGTAAAAGTACCTTCCTGCGTTGCATCAACCTGCTGGAAACCCCAACCGAAGGGGAGATCTACATCACCGGCGAAAAACTGAACCTCAAGCGCAATAAACAGGGTGACCTGGATGCCTCTGACGCCCGTCAGCTGGCGGCGATGCGCTCCCGTGTAGGTTTCGTATTCCAGAACTTCAACCTGTGGCCACACAAGACGCTGATCGAGAACGTAATCGAAGGTCCGATCCAGGTGCTGGGTAAGACGCGTGATGAAGCGATTGCTCACGCTGAAGAGCTGCTGGGTAAGGTGGGTCTGTTGGAGCGTAAGGATTTCTATCCAAACCAGCTGTCCGGTGGGCAGCAGCAGCGTGTAGCAATCGCCCGTACCCTGGCGATGGACCCACAGGTGTTGCTGTTTGACGAGCCGACCTCTGCACTGGACCCGGAACTGGTGGGTGAAGTACTGAACGTTATGCGTGACCTGGCGGCAGAAGGTCGTACCATGCTGATCGTAACCCACGAGATGACCTTCGCCCGCGAAGTCTCCAACAAGGTGATGTTCCTGCATCAGGGACAGGTGGAGGAGTTTGGTCCTCCCGAGCAAGTTTTTGAAAACCCGACATCCGAACGGTGTCGTGAGTTTATCTCCAGTATTTTCTGATGCCCAGCATCTGAGAATCTCCAACGCCCATCCTTGGGCTACTCCTGCAATTCAAAAAAATAAGAAAGGAAGTGCAAGATGAAACTGAAAACGACTCTGGTTGGTGGTCTGCTGGCTGCTGCAATGTCTCTGAGCGCGGGCCTAGCACAGGCTGGCGACAAAATTCGTATCGCAACTGAAGGTGCTTACGCACCGTTCAACATGGTGGATGCCAGCGGTCAGCTGCAGGGCTTTGACGTGGATATCGCCAAAGCACTGTGTGCAGAGATGAAAGCAGACTGCGATATCGTGGCTCAGGACTGGGATGGCATCATTCCGGGTCTGCGTGCGAAGAAATACGACGCGATCATCGCTTCCATGTCGATCACCAAAGAGCGCCAGCGTGTCGTGGACTTCACCGACGCGTACTACTCCAACGTACTGGCGTTTGTAGCGGCGAAAGGCAAATCCCTGGAAACCACCAAAGACGGCCTGAAAGGTCTGGTGGTTGGTGCGCAGCGTGCGACTATCGCCGGTCAGCACCTGGAAGACCAACTGGGTGATGTGGTTACCGTAAAACTGTACGACACCCAGGATAACGCATACCTGGACCTGGAAGCAGGTCGTCTGGACGCACTGCTGTCCGACAAATTCCCAGCCTATGACTGGCTGAGCACCGATGCGGGCCAGAAGTTTGAGTTCAAAGGCAGCGACATCGACATCAACGACAAGATCGGCATCGCGGTCCGTAAAAACGATCCGCTGACCGACAAGTTCAACCGCGCTCTGAAAGCGATCGTGGATAACGGTAAATACGCCGAGATCAACGCCCGCTACTTCCCGTTCTCTATCTATTAAGAAAAACGAACAGGTCCGACTCTGTTCAGGCTCTCAGAAACATTTCGGACCTGTTCCCCGCTCTTATAGTGAACGACTTCCCGCCAGCGCTCCGTTGGCGGGCTGCTCCATCTCCCGTTGAGGATTACCGATGTTTGATATCAGAGGATTCGGCGACCAGCTGTGGGCTGGTACGTTAGTCACCATCGAGCTGGCGTTGGCCAGTCTGTTACTGGGCCTGGTGCTGGGCCTGTTGGGTGCGACGGCCCGACTATCGGGTAACCGCGTTGCCCGTGCGATCTCCACCGCCTATACCACCGTCATCCGTGGCATTCCCGAGCTGCTGACGGTTCTGATCATCTACTTCGGTGCAACAACGGTCCTGATGAGTGTGGCCAGCATGTTTGGCTACGACGAATATATCGAAGTGGGTCCGTTTGCTGCCGGTGTGGTGGCACTGGGCCTGACCTTTGGTGCCTATGCCAGTGAAGTGTTCCGTGGCGCAATTCAGGCGATCCCAAAAGGCCAGCAGGAAGCAGGTCTGGCGATCGGTATGAGCCCACTGAAAATCTTCTGGCGTATCACCATGCCACAGTTGTGGCGTCTGGCCCTGCCGGGGCTGGGCAACCTGTTCCTGGTGCTACTGAAAGATACCGCGCTGGTGTCCGTGGTGGGTTTGCACGACATCATGCTGAAAACCCGCGACGCGGTGAGTTACACCAAAGAACCGTTCCTGTTTTATATGGCCGCAGCGTTTATCTACCTGACGCTGACCATTATCTCCATGGTGTTTATCCACTACATGGAAAAACGTAACAACCGCTGGGTGGGGAGAGCGTAATGGATTTTTCTGTTGTTATTGAGTATTTCCCACGCCTCCTGCAGGGGGCATTGACCACCCTTGAGCTGGTACTGATCTCCGGTGTTATCGGCTCTGCTTTGGCGTTGCCAATTGGTCTGGCGCGTCATTCACACCGCCTGTGGCTGCGTGCGATCCCGTATTGCTACATCTTTTTCTTCCGTGGCACACCGCTGCTGGTGCAGATCTTCCTGGTGTATTACGGCCTGGCCCAGTTTGACGGTATCAAAGAGAGTGCGCTCTGGCCGTACCTGCGCGAGCCGTACTGGTGCGCGATTATCGCTTTCTCCCTGAACACCGCCGCCTATACCGCAGAGATCCTGCGTGGTGCGCTGGGTGCGGTACCCAAAGGTGAGATCGAGGCAGCCAAAACCATCGGTATGCGCCAGGTGCAGTTGTACCGCCGCATTATGCTGCCACGTGCGTTTGGCATGATCATGCCTGCGTACGGTAATGAAGTGATCCTGATGCTGAAGGGCAGTGCCTTGGCATCCACCATTACCCTGCTGGATCTGACCGGCATGGCGCGCACAATTATCGCCCGTACCTACACCCCAATCGAGATCTTCCTGGCAGCCGGTGGTATCTACCTGGTAATCAGTATGGTGATCATCATGCTGTTCCGTCAGCTGGAGCGTCGCCAAAATCGTCACCTGCAACCGATTGCAGTGCGGGGGTAGATCGCGGTAGGTTAGGACATAGTGAATGTTCAGGTCGAATTGGTGCTTTTGTCGCGTATCACCCCTGCAAACGTACCGATTCGACTATGATTGATCTTTGAGGCCAGAGCGACTGCTCGGCGCATTCGCAGGTGTCTTGATCGTGCAGCGGTAAGTTTATTTCAGGCAGGAGCCACACCGCGGCTCCGAATGGAGAATAAATACAAGATGTCCAACCATTGCAGCCGTAAAGAAAAACTTCTCAACCAACTGGCAGAGCAGGTCAACAACAACCTGCCTGCGGATGTTGCCACCAAACTCAACACCTTCTCCGAACTTTATTACCACGTCTCCCCCGACGAAGAACTGTCAGCGCGTCCGCTGGAGCAACTGTATGACGCGACACTCTCCTGTTGGGAATTTATTCAGGATTACGACTTCGAAGCGCCGAAAGTACGCGTCTTCAACCCGGACCTGGAAAAGCACGGTTGGCACAGCAACCACACGGTGATTCAGATCCTGTTCCCGGATATGCCGTTCCTGGTGGATTCGGTGCGTATGGAGCTGAACCGCCGTGAGGTGTCGATCCATGCGATCCACAACGCGGTGCTGCAAGTCGAGCGTGACGGCGACAAGCTAAAGGGCTTCTCCCACGAAGGGCGGAACGAATCTTTCATTTATCTGGAAGTGGACCGTCACAGCGACCAGGAGTGGATCAAGTCTACCTACGATGCGCTGGTTGAAGTGCACCGTATCGTCGAAAGCGCAGTGCATGATTACAAACCGATGCAGGCCCGTGCTCAGGAGATGGTGTCAGAGCTGCGTGCTGCAGAGCATGTGCGTGATCGTGCCGAAGCGGAAGAGGCGGCCGAGTTTATCGCCTGGCTGCTGGATGATCACTTTACCTTCCTAGCCTATGACGAACTGGATTTTGAGCTGGGTGAAGACAGCTTCAGCGCATCGCTGAAGCAGGGCAGTGTACTTGGTACCCTGCGCCTGGAAAATACCTCAGCGTTGGCGAAGCGTTACGCAGCGCTGAGCGCGGATGAAGAATGTTCCATGCAGGATAATGCGCCGCTGCTGCTGGCCAAATACAGCCAGCGTGCCCGTGTACACCGTCCGGCGTACATGGACCTGATCGTGGTAAAACGTTTTGACGATGAGGGTCGGGTGGTCGGCGAACGTCGTTTCTATGGCCTGTACACCTCACCGGTGTACCATGAACGTCTCAACCGTATCCCACTGATCCGCCGCAAGGTCGAGCATGCCATGCATGCCAGTGGCTTTGCCCGCAACGGTTATAGCGGTAAGGCACTGTTTACGATCCTCAACGATATGCCGCGGGATGAGTTGTTCCTGTCAACCGACAGTGAGCTGCTGGATCTGGCGATGGGAATCCTGAACCTGCAGGAGCGGCGCAAGGCTCGCCTGCTGATGCGTCGCGACCGTTGCGGCAAGTTCTGTACCTTCCTCTACTACGTACCGCGTGATGTATTTGGTACCGCACTGCGTTTGCAGGTGCAGGACATCATTGCCGGTGCCCTGAAAGCGACCGATTCCGAGTTCACCACCACGTTTAGCGAGTCCGTGCTGGCCCGTGTGTACTATGTAATGCGCATCGATCCAGCGGAAGACTCGGAGATCGACTTTGATGCAATCGAAGCGGAAGTGGTGCAGGCGTCCCGTTCCTGGGATGACGACCTTCACCACTCGCTGGTGGAAACCTGTGGTGAAGAGCTGGGTAACCGCTACGCCAACCAGTACCGCCATGCCTTTACCTCCGCGTACCGTGAGCATTTCTCTCCGGCCAGCGCGGTGTATGACATCCAGCGTATTGAGGCCTTGGGAGACGACAATCCAGTCACAATGAGTTTTTACCGGGTGTTGGAACAGACCCAGGATTTGTTGCGCTTTAAGCTGTTTAATGCCGGTAATCCGCTGATCCTCTCCGATGTGATCCCGGTGCTGGAAAACCTGGGAATGCAGGTGCTCGGTGAACACCCGTACGAGGTGCACAGCGGCGATGGCAACGTGTACTGGATTCACGACTTTACTCTGATCTACCACCACGGCGAGACCGTGGTGCTGGAAGATGTGAAGCAGGTGTTCCAGGAAGCCTTTGCCAGTATCTGGAACGGTCGCGCGGAAAACGACGAGTTCAACAAACTGGTTATCGGCGGCAACCTGAGCTGGCGTGAAGTAGCGATGCTGCGTGCCTATGCCCGCTATAACCAGCAGATCCGCTTTGGTTTCTCCCAGCCGTATATTGCCGATACCCTGGCCCGTCACCTGCAAGTCACCAAGCTGCTGGTGGCCTTGTTCCGTGCCCGCTTTGAGCCAAGCCGTCAGGACAGCGATAAAGTAGAAGCCCTGGCCGGTCGTATTGAATCCAGCATCGTGGACGCTCTGGATAAAGTAGATAACCTCAATGACGACCAGATCCTGCGCCGTTACCTGGAGCTGATCAAAGCGACCCTGCGAACTAACTATTTCCAGAAAAATGCCCAGGGCGAGTTGAAGGATTACTTCTCCTTCAAACTGAGCCCGCACGCGATTGCCGACATTCCACTGCCACGCCCAATGTTCGAGGTGTTTGTGTACTCTGCACGTGTGGAAGGTGTGCACCTGCGTGGCGGCAAGGTGGCCCGTGGTGGTCTTCGCTGGTCTGATCGACTGGAGGATTACCGCACCGAAGTGCTGGGACTGGTAAAAGCCCAGCAGGTGAAAAACGCAGTCATCGTGCCGGTCGGCGCCAAAGGTGGCTTTGTCGCCAAGCAGTTGCCGGAACGTGGCAGTCGTGAGGAGATTCAGGCGGAAGGTATCGCCAGCTACCAGACCTTTATTAGTGCATTGCTGGATATCACCGATGACCTGAAATCGGGTGAAGTTGTGCCGCCGGTGGATGTGGTACGTCACGATGAAGACGATCCGTACTTCGTAGTGGCGGCCGACAAAGGCACCGCGACCTTCTCCGACATCGCCAACGAGATCGCCGAAAGCCGTGACTTCTGGCTGGGCGATGCATTTGCCTCCGGTGGCTCCCAGGGCTACGACCACAAAGGTATGGGGATCACCGCCCGTGGTGCCTGGGAATCCGTGAAACTGCACTTCCGTGAGTTGGGAGTGGATACTCAGAGTGAGGAGTTCACCGTCATAGGTATCGGTGATATGGCCGGTGACGTGTTCGGTAACGGCATGCTGCTGTCTGAACATATCCAGCTCTGCGCGGCGTTCAACCACATGCATATCTTTATCGATCCAAACCCGGATGCGGCCAGCAGCTACGTTGAGCGTCAGCGCATGTTCGAGATGCCTCGCTCCAGCTGGGAGGACTACAACAAGTCGTTGATCTCCGCCGGTGGTGGCATCTTCTCCCGTGCGGCGAAATGGATCGAGATCAGCCAGGAGATGAAAGCGCGCTTTGATATCAAAGAAGATCGCCTGTCGCCAAATGACCTGCTGCGTGCACTGCTGAAAGCACCGGTAGACCTGATCTGGAACGGTGGTATCGGTACGTACGTAAAAGGCTCCGGTGAAACCCACGCCGATGTCGGCGACAAAGCTAACGACAGCCTGCGTATCAATGGTAATGAGCTGCGCTGTAAGGTTTTGGGCGAGGGCGGCAACCTGGGCTTCACCCAGCTGGGCCGTGTTGAGTTCTGTGCCAACGGCGGTAAATCCAATACTGACTTTATCGATAACGCCGGTGGCGTGGACTGCTCCGACCACGAGGTGAACATCAAGATCCTGCTTAACGAGGTGGTGGCGAACGGTGATATGACCGTGAAGCAGCGTAACGCCCTGTTGCGTGAGATGACCGACGAAGTGGCTGATCTGGTGTTGCAGAACAACTACCACCAGGCACAGGCGATCAGTGTGGCGGAAGGCCATGCCCGCAACTCCATCGATGACTACATCCATCTGATCGACCGTCTGGAGGACGAGGGCAAACTGAACCGTGCTCTGGAGTTTATCCCGGCCGATGACGATCTGCAGGAACGCAAAGCGCGGCAACTGGGGCTTACCCGCCCAGAACTGTCGGTGCTGATCTCCTACGTGAAGGCGGAGCTGAAAGAGAAACTGATCGATTCCTGGATTACCGCTGATGACTACCTGAGTAACGAGATCCTGACCGCGTTCCCGCAACGCCTGGTGAGCGACTTCGAGCAGGAGATCCGTCAGCACCGTCTGTACCGTGAGATTATCGCGACCCAGACTGCCAACGGCATGGTGAATACCATGGGGATCACCTTCGTGGAGCGTCTGCGTCAGAGCAGTGGAGCGGGCTTGTCTGCAATCTCTGCCGCCTACGTGATCGCCCGGGATGTGTTTGATATCCAGCAGCTGTGGGCGGATATCGAAGCCCTGGATAATCAGGTGCCGTCGGCGTTGCAGCAGAAGATGATGGCCGACATGATCCGTCTGGTGCGCCGTGCGACCCTGTGGTTCCTGCGTAACCGTCACCAGGAAACAACGGTGAGCGACATGGTTGCCGAGTTCCGTCCGGGCGTGCGCACCGTGCGCAACATGATGGCTGAGCTGATCAAGGGTGATCCGCGCGAAAGCTGGCAGCAGAAACACGATGCACTGGTGGATGCCGGGGTACCGCAGGATCTAGCCGCCGTGGTGGCCGGTTCCGACAGCCTCTATTCACTGCTGGGCATCATCAAAGCGGTGGAGGAGACCGGTCAGCCGCTGGAGCGTGTGGCGCAGATCTACTTCGATCTGGGCGAGCGTCTGGAGCTGCACTGGTTCGACCAGCAGCTTAAGGAGATCGAGGTCAGCAACCTGTGGCAGACCATGGCTCGTGACGGTTGCCGTGAAGACCTGACCAGTCACCAGCAGGCGATCACCGTGTCGCTGATCAACGCTGCCCAGGCATCCGGTACCGAGGACAGTGAACTCTGTGCCGAACAGTGGCTGAGCAAACGCGAAGCGCTGTTGCGTCGTTGGCAGCGTTTCCTCTCCGAGATTCGTGGCAGCAGTAGCAACGACTTCTCTATCTTCAGTGTGGCAACCCGCGAGTTGCTCGAATTGGCACAGGCGCGGTAATCCCGCGCTCTTGCCTCCTGATTAACAAAAATAATAATCCCGGACCGGTTATCCATCGGTCCGGTTTATCGCGAGATTATCCATGACCGCAATTCACTCCTTTGCTCCAATCCGCACCGCATACCGTATCCATAAGGCCGCCGCCGACAGCTGGTGGGTGTACCACCACGATGTGGGTAAAAACGGAAACCTGAGCCTCGCTTCCCGTGTAGTGTTCTTCGGTAACAGCCAGTCTCAGGTTAAGGAGTGGCTGCAGCGTCGTGACGACCAGCAGGTGTTCCTGTTGGGTGAAGTCTGATCCTGTCTCTGTGTCTCTAAGGGCGGGTGGAAAATGTCCGCTAAAAAACAGGCAAATTTCTTAGTCCTTGTTCTGGGTTATCCAGTGGCTTTGCGTTAAAATGTCGCCCCCTTGTCGGTAGCTCCGACTAGAATTTATTTAACACTCAAACGCAAAGTACTTATGTGGCCTGTCGTAGGGGCCACCACTGAGCAAGGATTAAAAATGCCTGTAATTACCCTCCCTGACGGAAGTAAACGTGAGTTCGAACAGTCAGTTACTGTCTTTGACGTAGCCGCCGATATTGGCGCTGGTCTGGCAAAAGCGACGCTGGCTGGCAAAGTAAACGGTGAATTGGTTGACGCAGGTTACACCATCACCGAAGACAGCGAACTTTCGATTGTCACGGCTCGCGATGAAGAAGGTCTGGAAGTGATCCGTCACTCCTGTGCCCACCTGATGGCGATGGCTGTGCAGGAACTGTTCCCGGGTGCACAGGTAACCATCGGTCCGGTTATCGAAGACGGCTTCTACTATGACTTCGCTTACGAGCGTCCGTTTACCCCGGAAGACCTGACTGCGATTGAGAAGAAAATGGGCGAACTGGCCAAGCAGAACCTGCCGGTAAGCCGTTCTCTGATGAACCGTGACGAAGCGGTTGCGATGTTCGAGAAGATGGGTGAGAACTACAAGGTAGAATTGCTGCAGGCGATTCCGGACGATCGGGACCTGTCTTTCTACTCCCAGGGCGACTTTATCGACCTGTGCCGTGGACCACACGTACCGTCCACCGGTCACATTAAAGCGTTCAAACTGATGAAGGTTGCTGGTGCATACTGGCGTGGTGATTCCAACAACGAGATGCTGCAGCGTATCTACGGCACCGCGTGGGGTGACAAGAAAGCGCTGAAAGCGTACTTGCACCGTCTGGAAGAAGCAGAGAAACGTGACCACCGTAAACTGGGTAAGCAGCTGAACCTGTTCCACCTGCAGGAAGAAGCACCGGGTATGGTGTTCTGGCACCCGCACGGCTGGACCCTGTATCAGGGTATCGAGCAGTACATGCGTGGCAAGCTGCGTCGCCGTAACTACGTTGAGGTGAAAACGCCTCAGGTTGTAGAACGCACCCTGTGGGAAAAATCCGGTCACTGGGAGAAATTCTCCGAGGAGATGTTTACCACTCACTCCGAGAGCCGTGATTTCGCTGTTAAGCCGATGAACTGCCCATGTCACGTTCAGGTGTTCAACCAGGGTCTGCGTTCTTACCGTGACCTGCCATTGCGTATGGCTGAGTTTGGTTCTTGTCACCGTAATGAGCCGTCCGGTGCACTGCACGGTATCATGCGTGTACGTGGCTTCGTACAGGATGATGGCCATATCTTCTGTGCAGAGGACAGCATCCAGAGCGAAGTGTCCGAATTTATCGACTTCCTGCACGAAGTGTACGCAGACTTCGGCTTCACCGAGATTCAGTACAAGCTGTCTACCCGTCCTGAGAAGCGCGTGGGTAGCGATGAAGTATGGGATAAGGCCGAGAAGGCGCTGGCCGATGCGCTGGACAATGCGGGTCTGAAATACGACTTGCTGCCGGGTGAGGGCGCATTCTATGGACCTAAGATCGAATTCTCCCTGAAAGACTGCCTGGGCCGTGTATGGCAGTGCGGTACTATTCAGGTGGACTTCTCTATGCCGGGACGTCTGGATGCACAGTTTGTAAACGAAGAAGGTAACCGTGAAACTCCGGTTATGCTGCACCGTGCGATCCTGGGCTCCTTTGAACGTTTCATCGGTATTCTGATTGAAAACTCTGCAGGTGCACTGCCAACTTGGTTGGCTCCGGTGCAGGCTGTGGTGATGAATATTACCGACAAACAGGGCGAATATTGCGAAAAAGTTGCTCAACGTCTTGAAGATGCTGGCTTTAGAGCACAAGCGGACTTGAGAAATGAGAAGATCGGCTTTAAAATTCGCGAGCGCACTTTACAGAAGGTGCCGTTCCTACTAGTTGTAGGTGATAAGGAAGTAGAGTCTGGATCCGTAGCCGTGCGTACTCGGACGGGTGAGGACCTCGGGACCTTATCCGTAGACGAGTTTATTGCCCTACTTGGCAAAGAAGTTGCCAAGAAAGGCCGCCAGGAATAAATCTGATCAGGAGATAGTACCATCAGGCGCGATAACAGAAGGAACCCTCGCCGCGAGCAGGGTCCAATGATCAACGATAATATCCGAGCAAAAGAGTGCCGACTGATTGGTCCAGACGGTAGCCAGATTGGTATCGTACCGTTTAAAGATGCTCTTGAGGCAGCTCAAGATGCAGGACTTGACCTAGTACAGATCGCTGATTCCGATCCCATCGTATGTAAAGTGATGGATTACGGTAAGCACCTGTACGAACAGAAGAAGCAGGCTGCTGAAGCGAAGAAGAAGCAGCACCAGATTCAGGTCAAGGAAGTGAAATTCCGTCCTAACACGGAAGAAGGGGATTATCAGGTAAAACTACGCAACCTGGTACGTTTCCTTGAAGCCGGAGACAAAGCGAAGGTAACCCTGCGTTACCGTGGTCGTGAGATGGCCCACCAGGAGCTGGGTATGCAGCTAATGCGTCGGATCGAAGAAGATCTGATCGAGCTGGGTACCGTTGAACAGCGTCCTAAGATGGAAGGCCGTCAACTGACCATGATGATTGCTCCGAAGAAGAAAAAGTAACCTGTATTTCAGCATACCCGTAACTGCTTCCTAAAGGAGCGGCTGCGGGTTTTGTTGTTTGTCAGGCGAAAGATAACTAACGAATGCGTGGAGATTAGTAATGCCTAAAATTAAATCTTGCCGCGGTGCGGCTAAGCGTTTCAAGAAAACTGCCAACGGCTTCAAGCACAAGCAGTCTTTCACTAGCCACATTCTGACTAAGAAATCTACCAAGCGTAAGCGTCAGCTGCGTCCTATGATGCAGGTTCACGCTGCTGATCAGGCTCTGATCAAGCGCATGCTGCCATACATCTAAGTATTGGTTTTTATTTTTTAGTTTAAGAATTTGTAAAGAAGGAAGATTGTCATGGCTCGCGTTAAACGTGGTGTGATTGCACGTCGTCGTCATAAGAAAGTCCTGAAGCAGGCAAAAGGTTACTACGGTGCTCGTTCTCGAGTATTCCGCGTAGCTAAACAGGCAGTTATCAAAGCTGGTCAGTATGCATACCGTGACCGTCGTCAGCGTAAGCGTCAGTTCCGCGCTCTGTGGATTGCACGTATCAACGCTGCTGCACGTATCAACGGCATGTCTTACAGCCGTTTCATTGCTGGCCTGAAAAAAGCCAACATCGAAATCGACCGTAAGGTTCTGGCTGACCTGGCTGTATACGAGCAGGCTGGTTTTGCTGCTGTTGTAGAGAAAGCGAAAGCTGCTCTGGCATAAGCGACCCACCTCTTGTAGGTAATTGATTATTTGAATAGGGGAAGGGCGCAAGCTCTTCCCTTATTTTTTGGGAACTCTGATGAGCCTGTTTGGCAACTCATATCAGAGAAATAAAGCCAAGTTGGCTGAGCAGAGTTTCCTGGAACACGCTGCACGTATATATCTGAAGCAGCATTCCATCCCAGAATTTGGAGCCGGAAATGGAAAACATCGAAACCCTTTTGGCAGAAGGTATTGCAGCCGCAGAGAAGGCTGAAAATGCGCAGGATCTGGATCAGGTCCGCGTTGAATATTTGGGTAAAAAAGGCGCACTTAGTCAGCTGCGTAAAGGTCTGGGTAAACTGTCTCCGGAAGAACGTCCGGCAGCGGGTGCCCGCATCAACGAAGTGATTCAGGCGGTAACCGCTAAGCTGAATGCGCGTAAAGCAGAGTTTGACGCTGCTGCACTGGAAGCAAAACTGGCATCCGAAACGATCGACGTTTCCCTGCCGGGTCGTGGTGAAGAGCTGGGTGGTCTGCACCCGGTAACCAAAACCATGGCACGTATCGAAGAGTTCTTCTCGGGTATCGGTTACAGCGTAGCGGAAGGCCCGGAGATCGAAGACGATTACCACAACTTCGAAGCTCTGAATATTCCTGCACACCACCCGGCACGTGCCATGCACGATACCTTCTATTTCGATGCTCACACCCTGCTGCGTACCCACACCTCTGGCGTCCAGATCCGTACCATGGAAAACCAGAAGCCACCGGTACGTATCGTCTGCCCGGGCCGTGTTTACCGTTGCGACTACGATCAGACCCACTCTCCGATGTTCCACCAGGTGGAAGGTCTGCTGGTCGACAAAGATGTGAGCTTTGCCGACTTGAAGGGTACGCTGGAACAGTTCCTGCGTGAGTTCTTCGAAGAGGACGTAAAAGTCCGTTTCCGTCCTTCCTACTTCCCGTTCACCGAGCCATCCATCGAAGTGGATATCGACCGTGGCGACGGCAAGTGGATGGAAGTACTGGGCTGCGGCATGGTACATCCGAAAGTCTTTGAATCTGTTGGTATCGATCCTGAGGAATACACCGGTTTTGCCTTCGGCATGGGTGTAGAGCGTCTGGCGATGCTGCGTTACGGCGTAAACGACCTGCGCCTGTTCTTTGAGAACGACCTGAAATTCCTGCGTCAGTTTTCGTAAGCAGGTCAGGACACACGATAGCGGTTAACAACAGAATTCCCAGGAAAGATAGATGAAATTCAGCGAACAGTGGTTGCGCGAGCTGGTAAACCCAGCGGTAGATACAGATGAACTGGCCCACCAGGTTACCATGGCCGGTCTGGAAGTGGACGACGTCGAATCAGTTGCCAAAGATTTCTCCGGTGTGGTTGTCGGTGAGATCCTGACGGCAGAGCAGCACCCGAATGCGGACAAGCTGCAGGTTTGTAAAGTTTCCAACGGCTCCGAAGAGTTTCAGGTGGTATGTGGTGCACCAAACGCCCGTGCCGGTCTGAAAACGGCTTTTGCAATGGTTGGTGCAAAACTGCCAACGCCGGAAGGTGACACATTCAAGATCAAGAAGGCCAAGCTGCGTCACGTAGAGTCCTTCGGCATGCTGTGTGCGGAAGATGAGCTGGGTCTGTCTGAAGACCACGGCGGCATCATGGAACTGGCTGCCGATGCACCGGTTGGTACCGATCTGCGCGAATACCTGAACCTGGATGACAAGATCATCGACGTAGACCTGACGCCTAACCGCGCAGACTGCCTGAGCATCAGCGGTATCGCACGTGAAGTGGGTGTACTGTTTAAAGCGCCGGTGACGTTCGTTGAGTCTAAAGCTACTGAAGCAGTGATCAATGACACCTTCCCGGTTGCGCTGGAAGCACCACAGCAGTGCCCACGTTTTGTCGGTCGTGTGGTTCGCAACGTTAACGTACAGGCTCAGTCGCCGCTGTGGATGGTTGAGAAACTGCGTCGTGCGGGCGTGCGTTCCATCGATCCGGTTGTGGATATTACCAACTACGTGCTGCAGGAGCTGGGTCAGCCGATGCACGCGTACGATCTGGACAAGCTGACCGGTAGCATCGTTGCACGTATGGCTGATCAGGGCGAAAAACTGACCCTGCTGGACGGCCAGGAGATTGAGCTGAATAACGACACGCTGGTTATTGCCGACCAGAACGGTCCGCTGGGTATCGCGGGCATCATGGGCGGAGAAGCATCCGGTGTAAACGCTGAAACCAAGGACGTGTTCCTGGAAGCAGCGTTCTTCAACCCAATCGCTATTGCGGGCCGTGCGCGTTCTTACGGTCTGCACACCGATTCCTCCCACCGTTTCGAGCGTGGTGTGGACTGGCAGCTGCAGGCGAAAGCAATGGAGCGTGCAACCGAACTGCTGATCGAGATCTGCGGCGGTGAAGCCGGTCCTGTGATTGAAGTGGCCAGCGAAGAGAACCTGCCAAAGGTTGAGAAAGTACGTCTGCGTCACGCCAAAGTGAACAGCTACCTGTCTTTCGACATGCCGGTGGAAGAGATCGAAGAGATCCTGATTCGTCTGGGTATGTCCATAACTAAAGATGGCGACGATGCGTGGCTGGTGGACGTTCCATCCTACCGTTTCGATATCAGCATCGAAGTAGACCTGATCGAAGAGCTGGCACGTGTATACGGCTACAACAACCTGCCGGTACGTGTACCTAAAGCATCCCTGCCGTTCAAAGCGGACGTTGAAGCCAACATCGGCCTGACCCACATCCGCCGCACTCTGGTGGCACGTGGTTACCAGGAAGCGATCACCTACAGCTTCATTGAAGCGGGTCTGCAGGAAAAATTCGATAACGAAAACAAAGCGGTAGCGCTGGCTAACCCGATCTCTGCGGAGATGGCGGTAATGCGCACAACCGTATGGCCGGGTCTGGTGAAAGCGGTTCAGTACAACCAGAACCGTCAGCAGAGCCGTGTACGCCTGTTCGAAACCGGTCAGCGCTTCCTGCCTCGTGGCGAGAACATGGCTGACATGCTGCAGGAGAACGTGGTGTCCGGTGTTGTGACTGGTGCACGTCACCCTGAAGGCTGGACTTCAGGTAACGAATCTGTAGATTTCTTCGACGTTAAAGGCGACGTGGAAGCGCTGCTGGCACTGGGTGGTGCCGCGGATGAGTTTGCCTTCGTTGCAGATCGCCACGTTGCATTGCACCCGGGTCAGACTGCACGCATCGAGCGCAATGGCGAAACCATCGGTTACATGGGTGCGATTCACCCAAGTCTGGCGAAGGATCTGGGCCTGAACGGCGCGGTATACCTGTTTGAACTGAGCATGGACGCAATTACTGCGGGTCGTCTGCCACGCTACGCAGAATTGTCCAAATTCCCTGAGTCCCGTCGTGACCTGGCACTGATCGTTGATGAGAAAGTTGCCTTCGAAGATCTGCGTCAGGGTGCACTGGAAAATGCCGGCGAATACCTGAAAAACGTCACCCTATTTGACGTTTATCAGGGCCAAGGTATTGAAGTTGGACGAAAAAGTGTCGCCTTGGGCTTGACCTGGCAGCATCCATCGCGCACTCTTAATGATGATGAAATTAATGGAGCAGTGGACTCCGTTATCACTGCGCTGAAAGAAAAGTTCGGTGCATCATTACGAGAGTAAACGACAAGGGTGACTGTCATGGGCTCGTTGACTAAAGCAGATATGGCCGAGCGTCTTTTTGAAGAACTTGGTTTGAATAAACGTGAAGCCAAAGATATGGTTGAGTCGTTTTTCGATGAGATTCGCGAAAGTCTGGCGACCAATGAACAAGTGAAGTTGTCGGGTTTCGGCAACTTCGATCTGCGGGATAAAGGTCAGCGTCCTGGCCGTAATCCGAAGACGGGTGAAGAGGTGCCGATCTCGGCGCGCCGGGTTGTCACCTTCCGTCCTGGGCAGAAACTTAAGGATCGTGTAGAGGCTTATGCGGGACAGCGAGAACAGTAACGCTCTAGATTCTGTTCCTATTCCCAATAAGCGATACTTTACGATTGGTGAGGTTGGCAAACTCTGTGACCTGAAGCCGCACGTATTGCGCTACTGGGAACAGGAGTTTGAACAGATTGAGCCGGTCAAACGGAACAACCGTCGCTACTATCAGCGGCAGGATGTTCTGCTTATCCGTCAGATCAAAGGCCTGCTGCACGAGCAAGGCTACACCATCAGTGGTGCCCGTCAGTACCTGGCAGGGGACAACAACGGTGACGATCAGACCAAGTACAAACAACTGCTCAGACAGACCATCACTGAACTGGAAGACCTGCTCGTGGCCCTGAAGCAGGTCTGATACCTTCCCTGAATCAAACTCTTAAGCTAGTATTTCTAGCTCCAGCAGAGCAGTTCTTGCTCTGGCCACAGTCGGGATGTAGCGCAGCTTGGTAGCGCACCTGCATGGGGTGCAGGGGGTCGAAGGTTCAAATCCTTTCATCCCGACCATTAAAATCAATAAGTTAGACGTTTGTGTTTGGTGTTGGTTTTATCTTTCTTTCCTTTTTTCTTTCCCGGTTGCCAATTCGTTGCCAATTGATACTGTCTAAACCCTCATTGCCAACATTAAGCGGGCCTGATGGATTGTATCAGTAGGATCTTCTTTCGTTTTTGACAAAGCCTTGTATCAATAGATCCGAGTAAATCCTTGTGGTAATTTTATTTACAAAAATACATAAGGATTTGTATCGAGATGAAAAGGACGTTGCTCCTCACATGGCTTGGCAAACACGACCTGGATGCGGAGCGTAACCAAGAACTCGGTGCCATCGGGTCAATCCTGATGGAAACACCACTTCCATTTGATGAAGTGCATATCCTGGTTCAGAACTGGAAGGAACAGGCCCACCAGTATGAACCTTGGTTGAAGCAGACACTTCGAAAACAATCCCGAAATACAAGAATAGTTCTTAAGCCCGTTGAGCTCAGTAGTCCTATTGATTACGAGGCTATCTATGAGATTGCTCATAACCAGCTGAGCGATCTAACGAGTGGTGACTTTAGAGTCACACTGAATCTAACCTCTGGGACGCCAGCGATGACCGCTATCTGGGTTTTGCTGGGTAAAGGGGTGTTTGATTGTCAGTTAGCCCAAACTTCACGTCAGGACGGTGCTTCAAAGGTTGAGCTTCCTTTTGATGTCTCTATTGCCTATCAACAGCACCAGGACGCTAGGCTTGGCTCAATTGCTTCAGCATTGCCCTCCACCAACAGTGAGTTTTCCCGCATTCAGGCAAACTCTGCTGCAATGAAAGAATGTGTCTCTTTGGCGCAACGTATTGCTCAGCGAGACATTCCCGTCATCATTCATGGCGAAACAGGCTCTGGCAAAGAGGTGATGGCAAACGCTATTCACAGCGGCTCGTTGCGGGCTGAAAAGCCATTTGTGGCGGTGAACTGCGGTGCGATTCCCGAAAGTCTCATAGATTCTCATCTGTTTGGTCATAAAAAAGGCGCTTTTACGGGAGCGGTTGCCGACAGCCAAGGGTACTTTGAGGTGGCAAGCGGTGGCACATTGTTTCTTGATGAAGTTGGGGAGTTGCCCCTGGATGCTCAGGCCAAGCTACTTAGAGCGCTGCAGCAACAGGAGATAATGCCTGTGGGTGGTAGTAAGCCAGTACAGGTGGATGTTCGCATTGTTGCTGCGACACACCGAAATCTCTTATCGATGATCGAGGACGGTTTGTTTCGTGAGGATCTGTTTTACCGGTTGGCGGTGGGAGTGATTGGCTTGCCTCCATTGCGGGAGCGAAAAGAAGATATTGAGTCCCTTGTTTCGGTATTGATCGATAATCTGAACGACGAAGCAAAGAGTCAGCCCGGATATGTTGGTAAAAAAATTTCCAAAGAAGGAATGGAATTTATTAAATCCCAAAGCTGGCCCGGAAATATTCGAGAGCTTTGGAATACGCTAGTTCGTGCGTCCATATGGAGTGATGGAGCGATATTGGACGTTGAGCACCTAGAAAGGGCGCTGATCCAGCGGCCTAAAAAAGGAGCTCAAGCAGGGCTGGAGTTTGATATTGCCAGTGGTATCGATATCAATGAAGTTTTAGAAAAAACAAAGAGATACGCAATTGAGCAAGCACTAAAAATAACTGCTGGCCAAAAAGGAAAAGCTGCTAGACTGATAGGTCTCAGTAATCATCAGACGCTTTCGAACTGGATGAAGCAGTTAGAAATACCAGATCAATAGAAAGCGCATTTCGCCAAATTGGCACGATATCTGAAGTACAGGAAGTAACTAAAGGCTACATGACATGAAGTCCATGAATTTTGAACACCTCCGAAACAATTGGCCAGCACTCGCAGACTTAGGGGCATATGCCGAAACCTATGCCTGCTCAGACCCACAAAGTGCCCTAGTTAAGCTGCGTTGCTTCGTCGAGAAGCTGGTGGGCGAGATCTATAAAGATCTGAAGCTCCCAATTCAGCCAAACTCCACCTTCATGGATCGCTTGAACAATGACGGTTTTACCTCTGTTGTTCCTCGCGTCATTCTCGACAAGCTACATGCGGTTCGTATCCATGGGAACAAAGCTGCCCATGAAGGTGATGTTTCTGTATCGACTGCAGTGTGGTTGGTTGAGGAGGCTTATTACCTTGGGTGCTGGTTATTTGTAGCGCAAGGAGAAGGTAGTCGCGAAACTTGTCCGGATTATCAGGCTCCGAAGCTCGATTCATCAGGAGGTGTAAAGGCCGAGTTCAAGAAAAAGAACAAAGCGCTCCAGGAGCAACTAGCCAGCCAATCTGCTCAGTTGGATGCTGCACTGAAGGAGCTGGAGGAAGCCAAGCAGTCTGAGCTCGAAGCGCAGCAGCAAGCTACAAAGCTAAAAGCACAGATTGATGAAGCCAAGGCTCAGAAGTTTAGTGAGGGCAGCAAGAAAGCGACTCAGACTCTCAACTTTAACGAAGCGGAGACTCGTCGTCGCTTAATCGACAGTGAACTGCGTTTGGCGGGTTGGGATGTAGCGGTGGATGGTAGCGATACCGAACAAGTCACGCTAGAGCACGAAGTCGACGGCCAGCCTACGAAGTCAGGTATCGGATATTGCGATTATGTTCTCTGGGATGATAACGGCAAACCGTTGGCGGTAGTTGAAGCTAAGCGTGCACGTGAAAATCCAGAGAAGGGGCGGCAACAGGCCAAGCTATATGCTGATGCGCTGGAGAAGAAACATCAGCAGCGTCCAGTGATCTTCTACACCAATGGATACGATATCTGGCTCTGGGATGATGTGTTGGATACCGTACCGCGCAAGTTGTACGGCTATTACAGCAAAGACAGTCTGCAGTACCTAATTGGCCAGCGTCAGCTTCGTAAAGACCTGAACAGCACACCTATCGATACGAATATTGCCGGTCGTCTCTACCAGATGGAGTCGATCACCCGCGTCAGTGAGCGCTTCAGCGACGGTCATCGTAAAGCGCTGATTGTTCAGGCGACGGGTACCGGTAAAACCCGAGTTTCCATCGCATTGACCAAACGCCTGCTGGATGCAGGGTGGGCTAAGCGCGTACTTTTCTTGTGCGACCGCAAAGAGCTGCGTAAGCAAGCAAAAAACGCCTATAGCGAATTTGTGAAAGAGCCGCTTTACGTAGTGGGGCGAAGCAAAAAGGAAGATCAGCATAACGCACGTATCTACATTGCGACCTATCCGGGAATGATGGGGATCTACGAGCAGTTTGATGTGGGGTACTTTGACCTGATCATTGCAGATGAATCTCATCGTTCGGTCTACAACGTCTTCGGCGATCTGTTTAAGTACTTCGACGCTCGCCAGGTGGGGTTGACCGCCACGCCGGTTGAGATGGTGAGTCGATCTACCTGTAAGCTGTTTGGTTGTGACTACAAAATGCCTACAGCCAACTACCCGCTAGAACAGGCTGTTGAAGAGGGCAACCTGGTACCTTTTAAGGTTGTAACCCACACCACACAGTTCTTGCGTGAAGGTATCAAAGGCCACACGCTGTCTGATGAGCAAATCGCAGAGTTAGAAGATCAAGGCTTCGATCCGAACGAGATGGATTTCGATGTACCGGACGTGGATAAAGCGGTATTTAACAAAGATACCAACCGCGCCATCTTGCGTAACTTGATGGAGCGGGGGCTGCGCGATGTGGATGGGCAGCTACCAGGGAAGAGTATTATCTTTGCGCGTAGTATTCAGCATGCTGAGCTATTAGCTGAACTGTTTGGCCAAATGTATCCCCAGCATGGCGGCAACTTCTGTCGAGTGATTCACTCCAAATACGAGCGCGCCGAAGAGCTGATTGACGACTTTAAGAAAACCGATGGCTCAGCGGACCAGATTACCATCGCCGTATCTGTCGATATGTTGGATACCGGGATTGATGTACCGGAAGTGGTTAACCTGGTTTTTGCCAAGCCGGTTAAATCCAAGGTTAAATTCTGGCAGATGGTGGGGCGCGGTACCCGTTTGTGTGAGCATCTCTATGGCATAGGAAATCATAAAACTCACTTCCTGATCTTCGATCATTGGGCCAACTTCGATTACTTCGAGATGGACCCTCCAGAAGATGATGGTCGCACTGGTAAATCACTCTGTGAAAAGCTATTTGAAACGCGGATTGAGTTGGCAGAAACTGCGCTTCAAAAGGCTGAAATGGAGCTGTTTAAGCAAATCCTCGCGCTTGTTAAAGAGGATATTGAGGCACTGGAGAATCGTTGTATTGCCGTGCGTGATAAGTGGCAACTGAAAGCGCAGCTGGCCGATGCGAAACAACTCGATCAATTTGCTCCGGATACACGGCACTTATTGCGCGCAGAAATGGCACCGTTGATGCAATGGCGTGATATTCGGGGAGAAGCGGAAGCGTTGCGTTGGGATCAGCAGATAACCGAGCTTCAGCAGATCCTGCTGACAAAGCCTTCTCAAATGGATGTGGCTAAATTAGCGGCGTTGACCAAAGTTGCTCAGCTCTCTATGCATCTGAATCCGGTACGCGCCAAAGCCGAGGATATCAAAGAGATTCAGCAGGATGCTTTCTGGCAAAGCCTTACCTTTGATGCACTTGAGCAGAAACGTATGGCACTGCGTGGCATTATCCACTTGCGGGATAAAGGGTCTCTGCCACCTGCAGAACCATTGCCGGTGATAGATATAAAGGAGGATCAGGGGGGATATCATATCGCTGAGCGTCCGACCACTATTGTCACAGTTGATTACCAGATATTCCGTCAGGAAGTAGAGCAGACCTTGGCTCCACTGTTTGATACTGATCCTGTCTTGCAGAAGATCCGCAACGGAGAACCGGTCTCTGATGCTGAATTGCAACAGTTGAACGCATTGGTACACGTACAGAATCCTAACCTGGATCTGGATACGCTTACGGAGTTTTTCCCGGAGTCCGGTGCCAGCCTTGATCAGATGCTGCGCACCCTGATCGGAATGGATGCAAAAGCGGTTGAGGCTGCCTTTACCGACTTTGTACAATCACACCACATCAACCTGAACGCTCAGCAGCAGCGTTTTATTGCGCTGCTAAAAAACCATCTCTGCAAATACGGCACTATCAACGTTGCCCAGCTGTACGATCCCCCATTTACCGCCATTCACCACGATGGCCTGGATGGCATCTTCAACCGTGAAGAGCAGGCTGATGCGCTGGTGGCTCTTGTAAAACAGTTTGGCGTCGAGCTGGGTCTACGTCGGGAATCAACCACACGTACCGTTGACCGTTAATCGCAGAATAGAAGAAGTATTGAGAACACGAAATGATCACAGGCGACTTGAAAAGCAAGATCGATAAACTTTGGGAGGAGTTCTGGACGGGGGGTATTACCAATCCGCTGACCGTGATTGAACAGATCACTTTCCTGATGTACGCCCGTATGCTGGATATGAACGAGCGTCGCGATGAAAAACGTGCTGAACGCACCGGTAAAACCTTCAATCGCCGCTTCACTCCACCTGAGCAGCATCTGCGCTGGGAAGCGTTCCGTCACATGCCTGCAGAGCAGATGTTTGAGCTGATGAGGGACGAAGTGTTCCCGCACTTTAAGGACCTCGCAGGTGAAGGCACGCTGTTCGCTGAATTTATGAAAGATGCTCAGCTGATGATCCAGAAGCCGAGTCTATTGGTGAAAGCGGTCAATATGGTGAATGAACTGCCGTTGGAAAAAAGTGATACAAAGGGTGATCTCTACGAATACCTACTTTCCAAACTGACTACTGCAGGTATCAACGGCCAGTTCCGTACTCCACGTCATGTGATCCGCGCGATGGTCGAGATGCTGGAGCCAGAAGCAAAACATCGTATTGCTGATCCTGCCTGTGGAACAGCAGGCTTCCTCTCAGTCTGCTATGAGTACCTGTTGGAGAAATACAGCTCGCCCGAGGGTGTGGTTACAGAGATGGTGACCAATGAAAAAGGTGAAGAGGAGGAGAACAAAATCTTCACCGGCGACCTGCTATATGACCACCGTAAGCATGTGGATACCGATATGTTCCACGGCTTCGACTTCGATGCCACCATGCTGCGTATCGCCGCAATGAACTTGGTGATGCATGGCGTGGCTGAGCCGGATATTCACTATCAGGATACCTTGAGCCAGCGCTTCTCAGAGCGTTTCCCCAAGGCCGCAGAGGAAGGCTTTGACCTGATCCTTGCGAATCCTCCGTTCAAAGGTAGTCTGGATGAAGAGGACGTAGATCCAGCGCTATTGCGGGTGGTGAAAACCAAAAAGACCGAACTGCTGTTTGTGGCGCTAATAATGCGCATGCTGCGTGTGGGTGGTCGTAGCTCCACGATTGTGCCGGACGGTGTTCTATTTAATTCTTCAAAGGCACACCTGCAGCTGCGTAAACATCTGGTGGATGATAACCAGCTGGAAGCGGTGATCAGCCTGCCAAGTGGTGTTTTTAAGCCGTACGCTGGCGTATCGACAGCCATTCTGATCTTTACCAAAGGTGGCGTAACCGACCATGTATGGTTTTACGATGTAAAGAATGATGGTTTCTCGCTGGATGATAGACGTCAACCAAAAGGTGAGAACGACCTGCCTGATCTAGTCGCAAAGTTTAAAGCACGTGACAAGGTGATTGCGGAAACGGAGGGGAATGACCGCACCGCTAAGGCGTTCTGGGTCAGCCGTGATGAGATCGAGTCTAATAAGTACGACCTGTCGCTGAACCGTTATAAGGAGCAGGAGTACGAAGTGGAGCAGTACGACCCGCCCAAGGAGATTTTGGCGCGACTGAAGGCGCTTGAGGTGGATATTCAGCGGGATCTGGATGAGCTGGAGGGGATGTTGTGAGCTGGCCTCTTGTTGCCATAAAAGACGTCGCCAAGGTCGTAACTGGTAAGACTCCGTCGAAGAAGAACCCCGAGTTTTTTGGGGGGAGTATTCCTTTTGTCACGCCCGCAGAAATTGGTGTAAATACTGTTGTCTCAGACGCTCCGCAAACACTAACGGAGCGCGGGGCGGATAAGGTTAAACTTGTCCCAGAGGGGGCTGTACTAGTTTGTTGTATTGGCTCTCTGGGTAAGACCTCGATTGCTGGTAGGGAATTAGCGACAAACCAGCAAATCAATAGCGTTGTATTTGACCCGAGAAAAGTAGATTCCAGGTATGGGTACTATGCGTGTAAGCGCTTAAAGCCCAAGTTAGAATTAATGGCCCCTGCGACCACTGTTTCTATCGTGAATAAAAGCAACTTTGAGTCGCTAGAGATACCTCTTCCACCCCTGGCTGAGCAGCAGCGCATAGCTGCTATCCTCGACAAGACCGACACCCTGCGCCGAAAACGCCAGCAAGCTATTGACCTCGCCGACCAGTTCCTACGTAGTGTGTTTCTGGAAATGTTCGGCGACCCGGTCATCAATCCGAAGGAGTGGGAAACCCGCAAGCTAGGAGACTTGATTTTAAGTGGTCCCTCTAATGGCTTGTACAAGCCCGCCAAGGATTACGGTGAAGGTACAAGAATTTTGCGAATTGATGGCTTTTATAACGGTGCGCTAGAAGCTCAAAGTAAGCTTAAAAGAGTCAGATTGTCCGAAAAGGAAGTTGAAAAGTACGAGCTGGAAGAGAATTCAATAGTCATCAATCGAGTGAATAGCAGAGAATATTTGGGGAAGTGCGCTCTGATCGAAGGGGTGGAAGAGCGGACAGTTTTCGAATCCAACATGATGAATTTCACCGTTGACCAAAGTTTGGCTCAACCGGGTTTTATTGTGGATCAGCTATGCACTCCCTACGTAAAGGGGCAGATTCTTAAGTCGTGTAAGGATGCTGTTAACCAATCCAGCATCAACCAGCAAGATGTGAAGTCGTTGGAGCTTCGTATCCCTCCACTGGAGCTTCAGAAAAAATATCTGGGCCTTGTCGGTAAAACTCGTGGTTCGATCAAGTCTATGCAAAGCCTTTTGGATGAGAGTACAAACCTCAGTGCGTCGTTAAGCCAACAAGCTTTTAGCGGTGAGCTATGAAGTACCGGTCCACCGCGACTCAACCCTATATGAACCACCTATCACACGGATGTCATCATGCCAGACAGCTCAATAAACCCGAATAGTGCTGCATCACTCGTGCTACGTCTCAAGGAACCACTGTTCACTGAGGGCGAATGGCCTTGCGCCACCGACTTGCTGGGGCGCCACTCCGAGATTGAAAACCTATCGCCTGTGTTGCTTAATGCACAGGCTCCACTTGTCTTTGCCATTGATGCCCCCTGGGGTGGCGGTAAAACCACTTTTATCCGTCTATGGCAACACTACCTCCAGCAGCAGGAGCAAGTCTGCCTCTACCTGAATGCTTGGGAAAGCGATTTCGCTGACGATCCACTACTTCCAATGCTTTCCACATTGGATGAGTGGCTTCGCGAGCAGCAGGATGATTCCACTCCTAAAAAAGCTTGGAACAAAGCAAAGGAGTACGCCCCAGGTGTACTTAAATCCACAGCTGTTGCGGCGGCAAAAGTCGCAACCTTTGGAGCACTGGATGTCGAGAAAGAGTATGAGAAAATTGCTGCGGATCTGGCTGGTGGAGCTATAGAAGGGGTCGTTGACAGTTTTAATGTGCAGAAGCTGGCGTTAGAGCAGTTCAAAATCCAGCTCAGCGCGGCGTTAGATGCGTTACCAGAAGGTCAGCAAAATCTGCTCGTGTTTGTTGACGAGCTAGACCGATGCAAACCCACCTATGCAATTGAGTTACTGGAACGAATCAAGCACCTATTCGATATAGAGCGTTTGGTATTTGTTCTGGCAGTCAATCGAGACCAGCTCAGTAAGAGCCTGCAGGGCGTATATGGTCCGTCGTTTAATGGTCTGCACTACCTGAAGCGCTTTATAGATCTGGATTATCAACTGAAAGTTCCAGATAAGGCTTCTTATATCCAGGCAGTTTTGAAGCAACCGGACATGCTCGCTTATTTCCAAAGTCGATCTAGAGATAGCAATCTAGTGAGGACCATCTCTGATCTGCTGGATTGGTTAACTAATCGCTTCGATTATAGTTTGCGGGATATCGATCAGCTTGTAATGAGATTGCGGCTTATCGTAAGGGCAATCCCTAGCAACCAAGAGATGGATGTTCCGCTACTGGTGTGTCTATTGGTGTTGAGGCAAGAGAATGGAAAACTGTATCAGCAGTTTGTTGATGATATTACTTATGTGAATGAAGTTATCGATTTTCTCTTGGGTGATAAGTTCGAAAGCTCTCGATTACCGAAACCATTTGCTAAGGTTGCTGGTTGGTTGATTCAATCAGGTTACGATGCGTATGAAGATCTTGATCTCGAACCAGTGATTGAACCATGGCAGCAGCGATACGATCAGATGGAAGACGACGATGAACGTAAGTCAGATCTGAGTAGCCTACTGCGTATAGCAAGACATAATGATGGAGGCTGGAATAGGAGTGGTGTCAGAAAGCTTGCGTATTCAAGAATAGAGCTTGTGAGCCAGATAACCATTTAACAGTAATTGCTATTAGCTGAAGTTGTAGGAAACTCAATGGCCGTCCAACACGGAATGTGGAAAATCGGTGAGCGCCCCAAAGCGCTTGCTCCTGTCAAACTGGATACTGAAGAGCTGTTGGAAGAACAGATCTTTCAGGATATCTCCATCCTAAACAGTAATTGGCTGCTGATCGGTCGTCAGGTCTATACCGACTTCGGAAAATACATCGACCTGTTAGCGATTGATGCCTTTGGCTCGGTAATCGTCATTGAACTGAAGAAACATAAAACCCCTCGGGATGTGGTGGCGCAAACCATCGATTACGCTTCCTGGGTGGAAGCACTGCCTACTGAACGAGTCAGTCAGATCTACCACAAGTTTGCCACCAGCTACGGTTTGGAAATCACTAATTTTGATGATGCGTTTCAGGCTAAGTTTGGTGTGAAACCATCTGAAGATGAGGTGAACAGTTCACACCAAATGGTGATTGTTGCTGCTGAGCTTGATGCAAGTACCGAACGGATTATCAACTATCTCAATAGTAAGGCGGGTATCGCGGTTAATGCGGTGTTCTTTACTGTATTCCAGGATGGTAAAAGTCAGTACCTCAGTCGTGCATGGATGATCGATCCGGTTGAAACCGAAGATAAAGCGGTCAGTGATAGCAGTAAAGGGGAGTGGAACGGTGAGTACTATGCTTCCTTTGGTGTCGCTCATGACAGTCGCAATTGGCAGGATGCCCAGCGCTACGGCTTTATCTCTGCGGGTGGTGGGCGCTGGTACAGTAAAACTCTTTTCAAACTTGCTCCTGGTGATCGTGTTTGGGTGAACATTCCAAAGACCGGTTATGTAGGCGTTGCCAAAGTGGCTGGTACAGCGTTGGTCGCAGATGAGTTCATTCAGGACGATATGCACCTGGTGGGTAGCTATGGTACTGAGGCCGAACATGGAGAGGATAATGCAGAGTACTTTGTACCGGTTGAGTGGCTTCATGCGGTGGGTGAGAGCGAAGCGGTGAACGAAGTGGGTTTGTTCGGAAACCAGAACTCTGTTGCTCAGCCAAAAACATCAAAGTGGGACTATACCGTTGAGCGGTTGAAAGAGGTTTGGACAACTGCTTTGGACCCGTAAAAAATTTTACTGTTGTGTAAGTGGTTGATCTGCATATGAGTGGCTCTGTCTCTGCGTGACTTTGTAACTGTTTGAAAATTAATAGATTTAAGGAATTGGTACAGCCCCTGCTTTAACAGAAGTGTTATTCATTCTGTTGGAGAACCAAATGGGCTACGAAGTTGACTTCATTGGTGTAGGAAAAGAATCAAAAAGCGGCGACGCGATTGCTATCCGCTTTGGCAACCTTTACGGTGGCCGAGATGAGCAAACCGTTGTCGTGATTGACGGTGGTTTTAAGGATGTTGGTGCTGAGGTGGTTTCACACATCAAGCAGCACTTTGGGACAGATCGGGTGGACCTGGTTATCAGCACTCATCCTGATCAGGACCATATCAATGGATTGGAAACCGTTTTGATGGAACTTACGGTAAACGAGTTATGGATGCACCTCCCCTGGACGCACAATCAGGGCTTGGCAGATAAGTTTAAGGACGGACGTGTTACCGATAACAGTATCGGTGAGCGTCTGAAAGACAGCCTTGAAAAAGCCTGGTCTCTTTTCTGTTTGGCAGAAGAGAAAAACATTCCGGTGTATGAACCGTTCACCGGACTGTCTCATACCTCTGGTCACATCTGTATTTTGGGGCCTTCCGAATCCTATTACGAAGAGTTGATCCCGCAGTTTGATGGCATGCCCGCTGCCAAGGAGCAGGTTGAAGCGAGTTTTTTGGATAAGGTCGCCAGCCAGCTCAAGCAGATCTTTGCATTCTGGGGAGAAGACAAGATCTACGACGACGGTGTCACCTCACCTAAGAACAATTCCAGTGTTATTACTCAGTTGATCGTTGATGGCAAGCGCATGATCTTTACCGGTGATGCGGGTATTGAAGCGCTGAGCCATGCGGCAGATCAATTCGAACAATGTGTGGATCCAGCCCCCCTCCGTATTGTGCAAATTCCTCATCATGGCAGTCGTCGCAATGTAGGTCCGACGGTGCTCAACCGTTTGCTTGGGGAGCCACTAAGTGAAGGAGAAGAGCGGGAGTTGCTTGCGGTTGCGTCTACGGCTATGCAAGGCGAGCCAAAACATCCACGTAAAGCTGTACTGAATGCCTTTACTCATCGTGGTGCACGCGTGCTCGTAACACGTGGAAGCGGAATTTGTAGTAGCTCTGAAGCACCTCAGCGAAGTGGTTGGAGTCCAGTGAATCCTGAACCCTATCATTACACCTGGGAAGAGGAGTAAGTAAGATGTTGAAAACTCTTAAATCCCAAAACGCGCCGCAGCTAGGGGGCCTAATTATGGCTGCGTTGTTTATCGCGTACGCGGTGTCGAACGGTGTTGAGTCGTTGCTGAACTTCAACAACTTGTTGACCGATTTGGGGGGCGCTGCGGCGCTCTCCATCGTGTGTGTGTGGTTTGCTTATCTATTGCCTGCGGAATGGAAGCATTGTCTGGTTTATTTGCGGTTGAAGCATTCTCTTCCTGCACATCGCTTTTTGACGCTCCTTAATCGTGATGCACGAATCTCTAAAACCAAGTTCCGGGATGCGTTTCCAGAGCTGGATGAAGCGCTTGTAAAGGGCGCAGAGCAAAATGCATTCTGGTATCAACGCGTATACCTGCCAGTACGTGACACAGATGTTGTAAAGGCTGTACACAAGTCGTTTCTTCTATATCGCGATGCGATGGCTTCAATGTTAATCACGAGCTTGGTGCTGTCGGGTTTGTACCATTGGGGAGGAGGGCTAGCGATCGATCTTACTCAGATAAACGGTGTGTTTGTCACTATTGTTTGGGTTGAGGTTGTGTTGTTTGGTCTTGCTGCCCACAACTGTGGGAAGCGGTTTGTAACTACGGCAATCGCTGAACGTTTGAATGTAGAAGTCGTTTCTTCGAGCTCATGTTAAGGAGGGTATAAACCATGGAAAACACGCTCGTAACTACTCCTGATCGGAAGTCTAAATTAAAGCAGCTGTTGTTGAAGATGCAGCAAGGGCTGTTGGAGCGAGAACCTCAAACCAAACTGATTTTGTTGGCGGCTCTGGCAGGTGAGCATGTGTTGCTTCTTGGTCCTCCCGGAACCGCCAAAAGTGAGCTGGCCAAGCGCCTGAAAAACATCTTTGTTGAAGCGAATTACTTTGAGAGGTTGTTGACACGCTTTTCGGTACCGGAAGAGTTGTTTGGTCCGTTATCGATACGAGCGTTAGAGGAGGATCGCTATAACCGCCTTACCAGTGGTTATCTTCCCGAGGCATCGGTGGCGTTTATTGATGAAATCTTTAAAGCCAACAGTGCCATCCTCAACAGCCTTTTGACGCTTTTGAATGAACGCCAATTTGATAACGGAAATCGACGGCACGAGGTGCCGTTGATCTCCGTTATTGCTGCTAGTAATGAGCTGCCCGAAGGGGAGGAGCTAACTGCTCTCTATGATCGCTTCATGTTGCGCAGCTTTGTAGAACCGGTTTCTGACAATGCGTTTAGATCACTGCTCTGCTTGGAAAATGAAGAATGTGATCCTGATTTAGCTACTCGTTTGAGAGTGGATGAGCTTAAGGAGGTACAAGCTCTTTCAGCGAAGGTGACACTGCCATCGGATGTGTTGGCGTTGTGTGAAGCGTTTCGGAAATACCTGGTCCAGGAGAAAATTTACGTATCAGACCGCCGTTGGCGAAAGATCATCAAGCTGCTGCAGGTTTCTGCATTTACCAACAACCAGACCGAGGTGTCTGTTTACGACGCATGGCTTCTACCGCACTGCCTGTGGGAAAAGCCAGATCAGCTGGAAGGGCTGATTAAACTCTACAAGACCAACATCGCGATAGATGGCGATTTTCAGCCAAAACGGTCGACTAACATGTTGGCCGCTTGGGAAGATAGATTAGAAGAAGATAGAAACAAAAAATGCCAGGCGACCAATGAAAAAGGTGAGCTGCTCTACATAGATAAAAGTGGTAAGCAGGTTGTTTCCAAGACGAGTAAACAACAAAAGCGCGATGGCGATGGAGATGTACTTTACTACGACGAGTACAACCAGCGCGAAACGAAGAACACTCGTGGTAGCTACGGAAAAAATGAGCCTGTCATGGTTGATATCCCCAATGATCCGTATGTTGAAGCCATCTCATATTCCTCTGTTCATATTGAGGAGCGGGTACGCCAAGTCAGCCAGCTGAAAGGAGATATATCTCAGTTCTTGGCATCTCTTCTTCAACAGCAATCTTTAGCGAAAGAAGCGCTATACAACCACCTTTGGGCAGACAGCTCCATTTTTCCAGAACTAAGTGAAAGCCTTCAGACTGCTATTCAGCAGACAGAGAGGTTGCTTGAACGTGCGGATAAAGTGATCAAGGGCTTCAGCGAACTGCCTCGGGAGAGTGAAGATTTAGAGCCTTTTGATGATCCTCAGGAACCTGAAGTAATCGAAGGTGAACTCTGTGACTGAGACAAGCAGTACGGAGTCGAGTCCGGGTGATCTGTTGGTGTTGTCGCGATTTGACGATGCTTACTCTCAGCTGGATCTCTTACCAGAGGCCCTGCTTCCAACCGTGGTGACTCATCCGCATGGAGAGCTTCAAAGCAGGGTAGAAGGTGTTCTTCAGCTTAGACACGCGTTATTGCTGGGAAAGCTGCCCGCTGAGTCATTGGCTTGGCCAGCAGTGCCCATTCAGCAGCAGCTGAATAAAACGTTACACCAGCTAGACGTACCAAGGTTTTGTCGAGAAAACGAAGCCGTTGTTGATGCCTTGCTGGCTGATGTTCTTTTGGTGATAGAAGAGTATCAGCCATCGTTTCTCAAGACTAAGGCAGTGCTTGCACTGGAGTACCAAAAAGCGGAACTGAATCGTCTGAAGGAAGAGCTGTCTTCCCGGAAGCGTAAACGTCGTAAGCAACCAAGCGTCAAAATATCCACCGAGAAGCTCGCGGAGTTAGATGCTTTATCCGAAGTAAATGGCTGGATCAGTGTCTTGTCCGCTGAAGGATTGAGGGTCCCTGATGTTTGGCACGAACGTTTAAGCATTTGGGGTGAACTAGAGGCTGTTTTTCGTGATCTGCAGTTGGTGACGAGTCTGGGCTTTGATTTGTCAAAGGGGCTTTTCCAAAGTCATGGCTGGCTCAATCTGGTGAAGCTAAGAGAAGTCCTCAAAACACTGCCTCAGCTGCAAGATGTTATTTGTACGATTGGGCGAATGAAAAGTGCCGAGGGAGCCCCCATCGTCGAATCAATCCTGCAGGCAATACGTGTAAGCCGAATGCGGGAGCGAGAGATAAAAAGCCCCCTTATCCCCATGGAAACACGTGGTGTCACCCGTTCAGATTCTATAAGCCGGATGCTGCCCCAGGAAGCTGCGTACTTGGGGCACCCAGTCTTAAAGGGACTATGGCATGCGAGAAGAGCTGAACATGCGCTTTTGAGTTATGCGGTGGAAGGTACTGAACTCGAAGCCGTTGAAGAAGAACAAGAAGTGTTATCGGAAGTACAGCGAGCAGGAAAGAAGCGAAATGAAGAGCGCGGGCCGATGATTATCTGTCTGGATACCTCCGGCTCTATGCGTGGCACACCAGAGAACATTGCGAAGGCACTCGTGCTTGAGTGCTTGAGTGTCTCCGCTCAAGAAAAACGAGGGTGTTATGTCTATCTGTTTGGTAGCCGAAATGAAGTCAAAGAGCTTGAGCTAAGCCCTAACGAGCAAGGGCTCGAGCGCCTGATAAGTTTTCTTTCAATGTCATTCGGTGGCGGGACTGATGTAGAAGGTCCATTGCAGATGGCACTGGAGAAGTGCAAACAAACGCAGTGGGCGCGTGCTGATGTATTGCTTGTAACCGATGGTGAGTTTGCCTGCCCTGACAACCTGGTTTCTAAAATTAAAAGACGTAAGAAAAGCCATGCACTTGCAGTGCATGGAGTGCTTATTGGTGAACATAGCCGGGCGATGGAGAGGCTATGTGATGCACTGCATATGTTTTCTGACTGGCTGGAGTTAGCTCCTTAATGGGAGCAAGAGAAAAAGGATATTTTGACAATGTCTGTAGCGTACGAAAATTTCAAAATCTCAATTTTGGATTCTGAACGGATCTTAGAAGCGTATGACCTCCTAAATAAGGACAGAGCTGGTGGCCGTGAACCAGAAGAGCTTAAGCGAGCAGCGCTAATTATGACCCTGACCGCCTGGGAAACCTATGTTGAAGACCGCGTGAAAGAAGAGGTGGATTCTCGTTTACGTGCCTTAGATGGGAGTCAGGTCGCCAACTATATTCGAAAGCAGCTGGAGAACGATCTGAAGTTCTTCCATAACCCTAACTCTAAGAAGACGAAGCATATCTTCGAAGACTTTGTTGGTCTGGACGTCACTGAGCACTGGAAATGGGACAACATGGATCAAGAGGCTGTACGTACTAAGTTGAATAAGTGGATCCAGAAAAGAGGAGATGCAGTGCACCGATCTGTCACGGATAAACAGTCAAGTCATTTAGTAAGTCGAGAACCTGAATCAGTGAATTCATCTGCTATTGCCGTGCCACCGCATTGAATATAACCACATTCTTTAACACCGCTCGATCTTATCCGGATTCTGCCGCCGCATCTGCGCTACTGCAGCATCATTCACCGTCTTCTCCGACGT